>NZ_JABEKS010000001.1:1647385-1976862 GCF_012985205.1 Planctomonas sp. JC2975
GCGGAACCATGTGGTGCCCCACGGCTTCCCCCACAGTGCGCCGGGCGCAATGGGCACGAACGGATGCTCGACGGCCTCCGCGAACGGGACCGGCTCATCCGGCGCCTCCCATGCGGTCAGGCTCAGCGGGATGCGCTCCCGGTAGACGGCCGGCGTGATGCGCTCGGCGAGAAATCGGTTGATGCGCTCGAGGACGAGGCGCGAATCGTCGTGCACGTGGTGCTCCTAGGTGCGTCGGGGTGTGTGCGATTCGGTCGGGTGGTCGGGACGGGAACGGGATGCTCGACGTATTCAGTGAGTCATTCTCACCCCTTCACGGCCCCCGCCAGCGCCGACCCTCCACCGAGCGCCCGAGACGTGAAGACGTAGAGCGCGAGCACGGGAACCGAGTAGACGAGGGAGAAGGCGGCGAGCTTGCCGTAGGCGACGGCCCCGTACTGCCCGAAGAACGCGTAGATGCTCACGGCCGCAGGCTGCTTCTCCGGGCTGAGCAGGAGGACGAACGGGATGAAGAAGTTCCCCCACGCCTGCACGAACACGAAGATGAACACCACTGCGATGCCCGGTCGCATCAGCGGGACGACGACCCTGGTCAGCGTCGACATCATGGAGGCCCCGTCGGTCCAGGCCGCTTCCTCGAGGGTGACGGGCACGGAGTCCATGAAGTTCTTCATCATCCAGATGGCCATCGGCAGGCTCGTCGCCGACATGAAGAGGATGGTCCCCCACACGGAATCGAGCAGATTGAGCGAGACGAACAGGTTGTAGACCGGCACCATCATGGCGGTGATGGGAAGGCACGTTCCGAAGAGGATCCCGTACATGAACGGCTTGTTGATCCGCAGCCGGTAGCGCGACAGCGGGTAGGCGGCGAGCACCGCGACGACCACCGTGATGATGGCGCATCCCGCGGAGATCAGGGTGCTGTTCCAGAGCGGCACGTACGCCAGGCCGGGCGTGAGCACGGCAGCGAAGTTGTCGAAGGTGAACGGCGCGGGCCACTTCACGGTCAGGAGCGCCGAGCCGTCGAACGACGCGAGCAGGAGCCACGCGAGCGGCAGCGCGAAGCAGATGCCGATCACGACGAGCACGGTGTTCGAGACCCCGCGCAGCGCGCGGCCGGACGGCGCGGTCAAAGCGATCGCAGTGGTGCGCGACATGTCAGTCGACCTCCGGCTTGAGTGCGCGGATGTAGATGATCGAGAACACCGCGCCGATGATGAGCATGACCACCGCGATGGCGGTGCCGAGCCCGAGCTGCGAGAACTTGAAGGCCTCCTGGTACGCGAGCACGGGCAGTGTGGAACTGGCCGTTCCAGGGCCGCCGGCCGTCATCACGTAGATGAGACCGAACACGCTCAGCGTCTGCAGCGTGGTCAGCATGAGGTTGGTCGAGATGCTGCGTCGGATCATCGGCAGCGTGATGTAGATCAGCCGCTTGAATCCCCCGGCACCGTCGATCTCGGCGGACTCGGTGACCTCCTCGGGAACATCGCTGATCGCGGCCGAGTACACCATCATCGAGAACGCCGTTCCCCGCCAGACGTTCGCGAGGATCACGGCGAGCATCGGGAAGGTGTACAGCCAGTCGGGACCCTTGATGCCCACGATCCCGAGGATCTCGTTGAAGGTTCCGGTGCTGTTGAAGAACGCGTACGAGGCGAACGCGGCGACGACCTCCGGCAGAATCCAGGCGGTGATCACCAGGGTGCCGACGACGCCGCGCACCACCCGCTGGCCGTTGCGCATGAGCATCGCCAGCGCCAGTCCGAGCACGTTCTGTCCGATGATCGCGCTGCCGACGACGAACACGATGGTCAGTACGACCGATTGCCAGAAGCTCGGGTCCTGGACCAGCTGAATGTAGTTGTCGAGACCGACGAACGTGGTGTTCTGGGCGGCGGCGCCCGTGAGCGCCATGTCGGTGAAGGATCCGTAGAACGCCTCGATCACCGGTCCGGCGAGGAAGAGTGCGACGAGCACCATGGCCGGGATGAGCGGAACGGCCCGTCCGAACGAGCGACCGAAACGCCGCCGGCGGGGAGAGGATGCCCCTCCCCGCCGCGGAGTTCCCGTCGCCACCGATTGCGTGAGCGACGTCATCGGCCCGCTACTTGGTCGTCACGTTCTTAGCGCCGCCGACCACTCCGGGCAACGCCTGGTCGTACACCTTGGCTGCCTGTTCAGGAGTCTGCTGTCCCGTCATGACGGATTCCATCGCCACCTGGATGTTGTTCGACACCTGCGGGTACACCGTCGTCGCGGGACGGAAGTGCGTCGACTTGACCAAGCCCGAGAAGAACTTGTTCGTCGGATTCGCATTCACGTACTTCGAGTCGGCAGCGACATCCGACCGCACGGCGATCTGGGTGGCAGCGACGTCGTAGGCCAGCGAGTTGTCCTTGTTCAGTGCGAGCTTGATGAAGTTCCAGGCCGCCTGCTTGTTGGCGGACTTGGCGCCGAGCGCCAGCGTCCATCCGCCGGACATGCTCGTCGATCCCGGCGATGCGCCTTCCTGCGTCGGCATGGGCGTCTCGCCCATCACCGAGTTCCAGTCCGACCACGGCACGGCGCCGCCCTTGATCCAGTTGCTGGAAAGCCACGACCCGTCGAGGTCGATGCCCATCTTGCCCTGAGACAGCAGCTGAGGGACCTCATTGCCGAAGTTGGGGTCGAGCGCATTCTGCACTGTCGGCCCGAGGCCGCCCTGGTACACCTGCTTGATCACGTCGAGCGAGTCGGTGAATCCCTTCGATCCCGCGATCCACTTCTTGCTCGAGGCGTCGTAGAGCGTGTCCTTCGTGCCATAGAGGAGCATCTCGAAGCCCTGCATCGTCGAGCCCTCGCCTGCGCCCTTGCCCGAATAGACGTTCAGCGGCGTGACATCCGGCTCCGCCGACTTGATCTTCTTGGCCGCATCGAGCACCTGCTGCCACGATGTCGGCTGCCAAGGCACGTCGATGCCCGCCTTCTTCAGGACGTCCTTGTTGTACCAGAGCCCGCGCGTGTCGGTTCCCATGGAGATGCCGTAGAGCTTGCCGTCCTCCCCCTGGCCCGCCTGCTTGGCGTTGGCCGGGAACTGCGACCAGTCGCCCCACGACTTCACGTAACCGTCGAGGGGTGCCAGGTACCCGGCCGCGGCATCCGCCTTGATGAGGAAGGTGTCCTCGTACGACACGTCGGGAGCGGTGGACGCCGACTTGTTCATGAGCGACAGCTTCGTGTAGTAGTCGTTCTCCGCTGCCTGAATGGGAATGAGCTTCACCGTGTAGCCCTTGTTCGCCGCCTCGAACTGCTTGGCGACGGCCTTCATCTGGGTGTCCATCTGGGTGAAGTTCCCGAACTTCTGGTACGCGACCTTGATGACCTTGTCGCTTCCGCCGCCGCTCGACGAGCAGCCGGCCAGTGCTGCAGCGGCGACGACGCCGACGGCGAGCACGGAGAGGATCCGTTTCATGATGCTCCTTTGCCTCATGGTGCATGGATGCCCAGGCCTCACCCGCCAGGGCCAGACTTACTAAATCATTTGGATTTATTGCCGTCAAGGAGATTGTCGCCGCCGCGCCGAAGCGTCCGCCAGATCGTCAGCGTCGGATCAAGAGCCCGGCGGGCTTCGGCGTCAGCGCGTGATCGAGCACCAGGCACGCCGCGCCGATCGCGGTGACGTCCTCCCCGATCGCCGACTCGGTGAACGTGATCGGATGCGGCATCACCATGATCGGAGATCCGTTGACCAATGGCGGCACCGTCGCCAGCAGGTAGTCCCGCAGCGGGGCGAAGAAGGGGCCGCCGAACACCACATGGTCGACGTCGAGGGCGTTCACCAGGGTGACGAGCGACACTGCGGTGTCCTCCGCGACGGCCCTCAGCAGGGATGCTGCGCGCTCGTCGCTGGTGCGGGCATCCGCCAGTCGCGTGAAGGCCGCTCTCACCTCTGCGGTCGTCATCGACCTGGCGTCGCCGTCGAGGATGCCGCGCTCGATGGCGTCGGCCACCAGGAAGCGCGGAAGCACGGCGTCGCCGAGACGCCAGCGGCGATGACCCGGATCGCCTGGCTGGCCGCCGACCACCATGTTGCCGATGTCGCCAGCGTTGTTGGATGAACCGCGGACGACCTCGCCGTGCACCACGATCCCCGCGCCGACGCCTGTTCCGTAGTAGAAGAACAGCATGTTGTTGCGCTGCCCGTCGGTGTCCATCCAAAGCTCGGCGACCGCGGCGGCCGTCACGTCCTTCTCGAGCAGCACCGGCAGTCCGAGGCGCTCGGCGAGTTCGTCTCGCACTGGCACATTGCGCCATCCGGGCAGCAGCGGCGGATCCAGCACGACTCCCGTGTCGACGTCGACGGGCCCTGGCGCGGCGATCCCCAGGCCGATGATCCTCGACGGTTCGATTCCGGCCGTCGTGAGAAGGGTGGATGCCGCCCGCACGATGCGCTGCAGTGTCTTGGGCGCCGTGGCCGATAATGGCGTGGGAATGGTGCGATGCGCGACGACGGATCCCGCCAGATCGAGCAGCACGACGGTGATCACGGACGGATCGAGGTGCACCCCGAGAGCGAGCCTTCCGCGCGGCTGCAGCCGCAGGATCGTCCGCGGCTTCCCGACTCCGGTCGCCCGTGTGCCGTCCTCCACGATGAGCCCGTCGTCGATCAGACGACGAACGACGTTCGTCACGGTCTGCGCGGACAGGCCCGTGCTCGTCGCCACCTCGACGCGACTCACCCCGTCGGCGGAGCGACGAACGGCGTCCATGACGACCGCCTGGTTGTAGCCTCCGACGGCGGGAAGATTCGTGCCCGCCCGCATCGCACTCGTCCTCACTCGGCGACACCGCCGCTCGCTCGGTGTGCATGAGACTACCGTTCGCATCGGCGGAGCCGGCCACGGAGCGACGCCCCCGATCGGGGCCTTTGCATCCGGTTCCCTGCGAGCTCTGTCCCCTCGCCCGCCCGCCAGCTACCGTTGCAGGGTCGCGGCAGGGCGTCGGGCACAACGAGGAGGATCGCGTGACGACCGCACACCGCATCATCGGGCTGCTCGCCGCCGCAGCGATCGTCGTTCCGCTGTCCGGCTGCTCGGTCGTGAACGGGCTCAACCGGACGGTCGCGTGCTCGCGCCTGGCCGTCGCCGCCACGCAGTTGAAGGATGCTGAGGCGGACTTCTCCGCGGACGCGGCGGATCCGGCGGCCGCCGCAGCGACGGTCACCAAGGCCGAGGACGCGTTCGACTCGCAGATGAAGGACGTGCGGGATGCGGACGTGAAAACGAAGTCGGATGCCATCACCTCCGCCCTGAGAACGCTCGCCGCCGACCTGCAGAAGTCGGCCGACGACCCGGCATCCGCTGACGGTGCGAAGCTGAGCGCCGACAAGACCGCCCTGCTGGACGCCGCCGATCAGGCGAAATCGCTCTGCGAATGACGCGAGGGCGAGCCTCTTCGTGCACCCGGCTCGTTTCGACGCCGTCACGCCTGTCGGGTATCGTCTAAGCGAGACAATTTATCTTGACGTCAAGATTGATTCCGCCGATTTTCCGCCGATAGGAGCGTGCCCAGCGCGATGGCAAAGATCATCTACACCCACACCGATGAGGCGCCGCTTCTGGCGACGTACTCCTTCCTGCCCATCGTCTCCGCGTATGCGGAGAAGGCAGGCATCGAGTTCGAGACGCGCGACATCTCCGTCGCAGGGCGCATCCTCGCCCAGTTCGACCTCGCAGACGACGCCCTGACCGAGCTCGGCGAGCTCACCGGCTCCCCGGCGGCCAACATCGTCAAGCTGCCGAACATCTCCGCATCCATCCCGCAGCTGAAGGCCGCGATCAAGGAGCTGCAGGAGAAGGGCTACGACATCCCGGACTATCCGGACTCGCCGTCGAACGACGCAGAGGCCGAGATCCGCGCCAAGTACTTCAAGGTGATCGGATCCGTCGTGAACCCGGTGCTGCGCCAGGGCAACTCCGACCGCCGCGCACCGTTCTCGGTGAAGTCGTACGCGAAGAAGCACCCGCACGTGAACAAGGCGTTCGGCGAGGGATCCAAGACGTCCGTCGCGACGATGGGCGAGCACGACTTCAAGAGCAACGAGAAGTCCGTCACGCTCGCAGACGACGACACGCTCACGATCGTGCTCGAGACCGCGGACCGCGAGCAGAACGTGCTCCTCGAGTCGTTGCCCGTCAAGGCAGGCGAGGTCGTCGACGCGACGGTGATGTCCGCTGCGAACCTCGACGCGTTCCTGGCCAACGCGCTCGCCACGGCCAAGGCCGAGGACGTGCTCTTCTCCGTACACCTCAAGGCCACCATGATGAAGGTCTCCGACCCGATCATCTTCGGCCACGTCGTGCGCGCGTTCTTCGTCGACGTGTTCGCGAAGTACGGAACGGAGCTGAAGGCGGCCGGCCTCAGCGCGAACGACGGCCTTGGCGCCATCCTCGCCGGTCTTGACGCCCTGCCGAACGGTGCCGAGATCCGCGAGGCCTTCGACGCTGCACTCGCCGCTGGCCCGCGTCTCTCGTACGTCAACTCGGACAAGGGCATCACCAACCTGCACGTGCCGTCCGACGTGATCGTCGACGCCTCGATGCCGGCGCTCATCCGCAACGGCGGCAAGCTCTGGGACGGCGAGGGCGATGAGGCGGACACGCTCGCCGTCATCCCCGACTCCTCCTACGCCGGCGTCTACGCCACGGTCATCGAGGACGTGAAGAAGAACGGCCCGCTCGACCCCGCCACCATCGGCTCCGTCTCGAACGTCGGCCTCATGGCGCAGGCCGCCGAGGAGTACGGCTCGCACAACAAGACGTTCGAGATCCCGGTGGCCGGCACCGTCAAGGTTCTGAACCGGGCGGGCGACGTGCTGCTCGAGCACGAGGTCGAGCCCGGCGACATCTGGCGTGCCTGCCAGACCAAGGACATCCCGATCCGCGACTGGGTCAAGCTGGCCGTCGGCCGCGCTCGCGCCACGGGCACGCCCGCCATCTTCTGGCTGGACGAGACGCGGGCGCACGATGCGCAGATCATCCAGAAGGTGCGCACCTATCTCGCGGATTCCGATCTGGTCGGTGACGTGAGCGACCTCACGATCGACGTGCTCGCCCCCGAGCTGGCCACGGCCTACTCGCTGGAGCGCATGCGCAAGGGCGAGGACACCATTTCGGTGACCGGCAACGTGCTGCGCGACTACAACACCGACCTCTTCCCGATCCTGGAGCTGGGCACCTCGGCCAAGATGCTCTCGGTCGTGCCGCTCATCGCAGGCGGCGGCCTGTTCGAGACGGGCGCAGGCGGATCCGCTCCGAAGCACGTGCAGCAACTCGTGCAGGAGGACTACCTGCGCTGGGACTCGCTCGGCGAGTTCTTTGCTCTCGTGCCGTCGT
Organism: Planctomonas sp. JC2975; assembly: GCF_012985205.1. Classification (NCBI taxonomy): domain Bacteria; kingdom Bacillati; phylum Actinomycetota; class Actinomycetes; order Micrococcales; family Microbacteriaceae; genus Planctomonas; species Planctomonas sp. JC2975. Next base: position 1,654,765 of record NZ_JABEKS010000001.1, read on the forward strand.
TCGAGAAGTACGCGGACTTCGCCGGCGTGCCCGCCGCTCAGGTACTGGCGGACACGCTCGATCGGGCCACAGCGACGTTCCTCGACGAGGATCGCAGCCCCGGCCGCAAGCTCGGCACTCTCGACAACCGCGGTTCGCACTTCTACCTGGCCCTCTACTGGGCTCAGGAGCTCGCGAAGCAGACGGATGACGCCGCCCTCGCCGCCGTTTTCGCCCCGCTCGCCGAGGCGCTCACGTCGAACGAGCAGACCATCGTCGACGAGCTGATCGCCGTTCAGGGCAAGCCTGCCGACGTCGGCGGGTACTACCTGCCCGACCCGGCCAAGGCGAGTGCCGTGATGCGCCCGTCGGCCACGTTCAACGAGGCGCTCGCGGCGCTGTAGTTCGAGGCTCTGCCGGTCGCGTCGATCGGGTTCGCCCGGAGACGCGATAGAAAGCGCCAAGACCGAGAGAACGCCGGAGGCCCCCTGACAGCTGTCGGGGGGCCTCCGGCGTTCCAGTGCGTGCGCTACCGCGACACAGAGCGTTCCATCAACCGGCCCGGCGCTCGGCGCGAAGCATCCGGACGCCCACCAGCACGGTTCCGGCCAGCAGCGCAACGCCGGCCAGCACGAGGGCGAGCCAGAGGTTCGAGCCCGTCGAGGCGAGGGATGCCGCGTCCTGATCGACGGGACCATCCGCCGCTGCGCTGCCCTGCGGCACCATTGTCATGGTCGGGGTGGCGCTCGGGTCGGCGGGATCCGTGCTCGGGTCGGAGCCGGCCGGATCCGTTCCGGAGGGCGACGGGCTCGCGGTGTCGGTGGCACCCGAACCTCCGGAATCGTCATCCGCGGTCGCGCTCAGGCTGAACGTGGTGACGACGGCACGGTGATCGCTCGTCCATGCCTGCGTGACGACGGTCGAGGCCGATGGCCATCCGGCGACCAGCGTGTTGGATCCCACGACCTTCAGCGACGTGCCCGCGTAGTCGACGTAGTCGACGCGTTCCTGCTGTCCGCCCGGAACGGCGGCGGCCTGCACAGCCGCCTGGAGGCCGGTGCTCGCCGGAGAAGCGGTGTCGCTCGATCCGTACAGCGGCCACGTGTCGCCGGCGTCAGCGGCAGGATCGCCGTGCGCGACGCGGTAGGAGTCCTTCAGGCCCGCTGAGGTGAACAGCCCGGTCACTGGCCAGTCGACCGCTCCCGCATCGCAGTGCGATGCCGAGGTGGCCGCCGTCCAGTCGGCGCCGGAGGGCGACTGAAGGTCGCCGAGCACGACCACAGGCGTGCTGCCTGCGGCCTTCACATCGGCCTTCAGCTCCGACACGATCGCCTGCGCCTGCGCAAAGCGTGTGCTCGCTTTCTCGGCGTCGATGGCGGCGGATGCCGTCCCGCCCGCCGCGCAGACCGCATCCGGCCCGAAGGCGGCGCCGTCCAGCCCGAGGCTCCACACGCGGACCTCGGTGCCGAGCACGTTCGCGGTGACCGCCGCTGCAGGGGCAGCGTCCGAGCCGACAACGGCATCCGTCGTCGACAGCGGATAGGCGGAGAGGATGCCGACGCCCGACGCGCCCTCGTAGTCGTACCAGCCGAGTGCGCCGGCGAGCTGCGCCGCGAGGGTGCCGCCGTCGGACTGCACGCCGATGAGATCGAGGCCGTTGGCCGCGACCACGGCCAGGTCCTTCAGCACGGCGTCACTGGTGTGCGCACCCGCGTCCCAGAGGTTCCACGTCGCAGCGGCGAGCTGCGGATCGTCCTTCGCGCCGATCACCGGGACCTCGACGGTGATGGTCGACGTCGTGGTTCCGTCGCTCGCCTGCACGGTGATGGTGGCAGGCGTGTCTTGCGCTGTCTGCGGGGCGGTCCCCGTCACCGTGCCGTCCGCTCCGACCGAGAGCCAGTCGTCGCCTGACACCTTCGTGAAGGTCGCCGTTCCGCCGTTGAAGAGTGCCGCAAGCGGCTGCATGACCGTTCCGGCGGCCCGCACCTGCGGAGCGCGGAAGGTGTCGGAGACGAATCCCTTCTGCACGGTCGATCCGTCGACGACCACGGTGGGCGGCGGAGCCGTTACCGCGTAGTCGTTCAGCACCTGCGCAGCGCTGATCGCCTGGTCGTAGAAGTCGAACTCGTCGATATCGGCATTCGCGAATCCGTCGATCGTGTCGAGCGTCGAGCCGTCGGAGCCGATGCGGAACGGATAGCCGCTGGTCAGGGTGAAGGCGCTCGTCAGCGCAGTGCTCTTCACGCTCTGTGCTCCATCGAGATACGTGGTCATGGTGCCGGCCGAACGGTCGACCACCACGGCGAGCTGGTGCCAGGAGCCGATCACGGAGTCCGTGCTGACGGTGGGCAGGTAGTTCTGCGTCGTCGACGTACCGTTCTGCCCGAAGCACGCCCTAAGTACGCCGGGCGTGCCCGACGTGTTGTACAAGGTGGTGCCCCTGTCGTAGCAGTGCGTGAAGTCCTGATTGGAGACGATGGGCGAGTCGGAACTCGACGACTGCTCCTTGAGCCAGAAGACGTACGAGAAGCTCGACGATCCGTCCGTGCGGCCCGCGACCAGCGGCAGCGTGATGTAGTTCACACCCTGCTTCGATCCGTCAGGCGAGTTCACGTAGGCGGACTTGCCCGACACTCCGGTGGCGTACGACGGCGTGCCGGACCACGTTCCGTCGTATCCACTGCCCGAGTCGTCGACGACCGTGGTTCCCGTGTCGTTCTCGAAGTCGAACGAGATCAGCGGCGCCGCTGCGTCGCCGGACGCTCGAAGGCGATCCCACACCGCATAGAGGGTGACCGTCGCACCGTTCGTGGTGGTGAGGTCCTTCACGCTCTCGCCGTTCGTGTAGGCGATCGGGCCGGTGGGGCTCGTGGCCCAGCCGGCGAAGCCGTATCCGGCTCGCGTGTAGCCGTTGACCGTGAGCCCTGCGGCGAGGCCGGTCGTCAGCTTCTGCGATGCCGTCGCCCCGCCGGTCGCTCCGTTGCCGTCGAACGCGACCGTGTAGGACGAGGTCGAGGCCGGCTTGGTCGCCGCGTAATCCGCTGCCACCTGGGATGCCGCGATGGGGGCGTTGTAGAAGTTCACGTCGTCGAAGAGGCCATCGACGGAGCCGTCACCCGTGTCGGTGAGGCTGCCCTCCGATCCGAGCGTGAACGGATACTTCATCAGCGTGGACGTCGCGCCGATCGAACTCGACGTGTCGACCGCAGTTCCGTCTTCGTAGGTGGTCACGGTGTTCGCTGCGCGGTCGACGACGGCGGCGAGGTAGTGCCAGGCTCCGTTCGTCGCTCCCGTCGTCGCGGCGACGTACTCCTTCGTGCCGCCGGAGGTGAGCCCCCAGCACGCCTTCAGCGTCGAGTTGCTCGCCGACGTGTTGTAGTAGCTGAAGCCCGGATTGTTGCACGACGCGGTGTTCGCGTCGGCGATCACCGCGGCATCGCTGCTCGTCGAGTTCTGGAAGTACCAGAACTCGAACGAGAAGCTGCCGCTGCCGTCGGTCTTGCCTGCGACCAGCGGCAGCTGGATGACGTTCTTGTTGGCGCTGACGTGCGCCGCGTTGCCGGAGATCCCTGCGGCGTAGGTCGGGATGACACCGCCCCCGGCGACACCGTTGATCCAGGTGCCGTTGTACCCGTTGCCCGACGAGTCGACGACCGTAGATCCGTTGTCGCCGTCGAACGTGTACGACACGAGAGGCTTGACCGCGTCTGCCGGGTCGAAGGTGGTGGCGGCAGAGGCCGACTGGATCCAGCCGAGGCTGATGCCGGCAACGATCAGGAGGATCGCGACGGCGGCGGCGACGAGGAAGCGCAGCCGGATGACAGGTGAGTCGAACGCGCGGCGACTCGCGGACAGGGGGGATGGCGATGCCATGGACGTCTCCAGATGACGTGACTGGTGCGGTCGGATGGGGTGGGTGAGGCGAGAGAAGAGGGACGCCGGATCAGGCTGAGAGCTGAGCGATACGCCCCGCGTACCTGTGCTTCCATCCGGTGCCGGTGTCGGCCGTGATGACCACGTCGTAGTAGCCATCGCTCGTCGGCCACGAGAGCTCCGTCGTCTTTCCCGGCAGCACCCAGAGGGCCTTCGTGCCGCCGTCGTAGTCGTTCGCGGTCACGATGTAGCGCACCTGCTGGAGCCCGTCGTTGTGCAGGGCGAGCTGCACCGTCGGGTTGCTTCCCGCGGAGAGCGAGACGTCGACGCGCGGCACTCCCGCGTTGTTCTGTCCGGCAGGCAGAAGGGTGCCGTGGTGGGAGCGCACGAATCCGTCGGGTCCGTAAACGGTGAAGGCGTACTTGCCGTCGTGCGCCGTGGCATCCCACGAGTACGTCGCCGGGCTGGACGCGGTCACCGTATGAGGCGTGTTCGTGAACGTCTGATACGCGTCGGGGAAGGCCTGGAGGCTGACCGCCTTGCCCGTCCGACCGCCGACCAGGCTGAGGTTCGCGGTCACGGTTCCCGTGGCGCGGTCCTCCGCGAAGGTGCCGTGCGGGTGATACGAGAGCGGCCGGTGCCGGAGCGTGCCGCCCTCCCACTTGTCGGCGGCGGGAACCTGCGTGCCGATCGTGCCGCCCGCGCGGGCGATCTGCACGAGCGCCTCGGTGTCGGGCAGCGACGGGGTGTCGAACACGGGGTTCGCGAAGTCCATCGCGCTCGTCAAGTCGCCGCTGATCCCGCGCCGCCAGTCGGTGATGGTGGTGCTCGTCGCCGGCGTTCCGATCGCGGCCGTCCAGGTCTCCAGGAACCGGATGATCGAGGTGTGGTCGAACGTCTCGGTGCTGACCCAGCCGCCGCGCGTCCACGGGGAGACGAGGATGCCAGGAACGCGGGCCCCGTATCCGAGCGGCGTGCTGCCGGAATACTCGCCGGCCGTGCCGACTTCCGCGTACGGCGGGAGCACGTGGTCGAAGTATCCGTCGTTCTCGTCGAACGTCATGATCAGGAGCGTGCTCTTCCACAGCTCCTCGTTGGACTGCAGAGTCTGGATGACCTTGTTGCTGAAGTGGGCGCCGTGCTCGGGGTTCGCCGACGGGTGCTCGCACCATCCGTACGGCGCCACGATCCACGACACCTGCGGGAGCGGATACGCCGCGTCGGGCCTGCAGGCGTCGATGAAGTCGGCGAGCACGGCGTCCAGGTTGTCGTCGCTGTCGTTGTTCGCGGCGCCGCTCGCCGCATAGGGCGCGGATCCCGCACGCCACACGACACCCGTCCCCGGCGCGTTCTTCACCGCGTCCGCGCGGTTCGCGAGGTCGGTAGCGGTCGATCCCGAGGTGGTGAAGGTGGCGAAGCCGCGGATCGGGTTGTCCGTATAGTCGCCCACCCAGCTGCTGCCGTTGTTGCTGTTGTCCACGTAGGTGCGCCACGAGACGCCCGCCGCCTGCAGCGCCTCCGGATAGGTCTGCCACGCGCGCGTGCCGTTCGACTCCCCTCCGTTGTCGGTCACGCCGTTCGACGTGCCCGTCCAGTGATAGAGACGGTTCGGGGTGGTGGGACCCATGAGCGAGCAGTGCCAGTTGTCGCAGATCGTGTAGGCGCTGGCGAGCGACCACTGCCACGGGATCTCCTCGCCCGTGACGTACTGCATGGTTGCGGCGCCCTTCGAGCTGACCCAGTTGTTGTAGCGTCCGCTCGACCAGGCGGAGAGCCCGCCGGAGTAGGAGTGGTCGAGCCCCGTCGTGGTGCCGGCGACCGTGGTCACGCGCGCCGGCTTGACGACCGACGTCCCGTTGGGCTGCGAGAAGACGTCGGTGCCGTTCGGGAACGTCAGCGCCTGCTTGTCGTCGAATCCGCGTACCCCGGGCAGTGCGCCGTAGTAGTGATCAAAGGCTCGGTTCTCCTGGATCAGGATGACGACGTGCTTGACATCCGTGATGTCGCCCTTGAACCCGGCGGGGAGTGCTGCCGGTGCGGCGCCGGCCGCCGCCGGCTGCAGCGTCGCGGCCGCCGCGCCGCCGAGCACCGCCGCCCCACCGAGCAACCCCATCGCTTTGAGCATGCCGCGGCGGGACAACCCGGACGTCAGGACCGCCTCGGGGACGGTCTTCCTGCGCTGGTACGGATCAGGGGTGAAGGGGGTCGGCTCGCTCGACATCGTGTTCCTCGGCTCGAAGGTCTTGTGACGGCGCCCAGCCGACCAAAGCCCGGCGAACCGGCGGTGAACGCGAGCGGTCCAGCGCCCTCCGGGACGCCGCTTCAGGCTGATTGGCCCGCCAACTGCGCACACTGGGCGACGACGCGCCGCTTCGGGTCGCGTCGCGCTGGGCGGTTCACGCCAAGGTGCGCGTGCTCTCCCCCGCCTCGACCTCGAACGCGATGACGTCCGCCTGGTACCGGTCGACGCCGAGTTCGACGGTCCTGTCGTCACGTGCGGTCGTGATCCGTGTGACCTGCAGCAGCGGGGCGGAGCGACGCACGCCGAGCAGCGCCGCGTCTTCGGTGGAGGCGGGCACGGCCTCGATGCGGTGCGTTCCGGATGCCACGTGGATGCCGGCTTCCGCAAGCGCGGCGGTCGTCGAGGAGACATCGTCGGGCATGGCGTCGATCAACGCGGACAGCCAAGGAGCCCACGTGGATCGTTCGACCATCACGGCGCGCCCGCCGAGCGTGCGCACCCTGGTGAACGTCGGCAGCGGTTCGCCCAGTCGGATTCCGAGCACCCGCGCCTCCCTGGCATCGGCGGGCCGGCGTGCGCGGCCGGTGATGAGGCCGCCGGCCTCGAGACCCCCGGCCGAAGCCCACTGGGCGAAGGAGAGCATGCGATCGAATCCTTGCGTGCGGTGTCCGGCTCGCACGTGCCATCCTTCGCGCGGCCTCGACTCGAGGAGGGACTGCCTGGCCAAGCGGACGAGCGCGGTGCGCACCTTCGCCCTGGTCGTGCCGTACTCCCTGGCGAGCGCTGCCTCGGAGGGAAGGCGTCCGACAGGGCCGAATTCCCCATCGAGGATGCGCCGCCGCAGGTCGGCTGCGACCTCCGGATGGCCGGCATCCGCAGGCCGGAAGCTGTCCTCGCCCCCTGGATGAGCGATGTCCACCCGGTGCATCCCCGCTCCCACTATCCGCCCGTCGGCGGCTCAGGATACCCTGGCTGTATGGCTGAGTTGCGACTCGAGGAACTGTCCGCGTCGAACATCTCCGCGGCGAACGCGCTCACTTTGAAGCCGGGCCAGGAGCAGTTCATCACGCCCGTGTCGTACTCGGCGGCCGCAGCGGTCAACGACCCGTCGATGACCTGGCAGCGCGTGGTGATCGACGGCGACGAGGTCGTCGGATTCATCATGGGCAGCTTCGATCCGGATGCCGACGACGAGTTCCGCTCCATACTCTGGCGCATCAACGTCGACGCGTCCGACCAGGGTCGGGGCGTCGGCACGTTCGCCGTCGACGCCCTCGCGGCCGAGGCGCGCCGTCGCGGCCACGACAAGCTCTTCGTCATCTGGGAGTACGGCGAGCTCGGGCCGGAGACGTTCTTCCTCCGCGCCGGCTTCTCGCCGGTCGGCGAGACGCAGTACGGCGAGGCCATCGGCTCGCTGGACCTCTGATCCCCCGCGCATCCGAAGGGCGTCCTCCGCGGAGACGCGCCTCCGATCCCGAAGCCGAAGCCGATCCTGACGCCGAAACAGCCTCTGCGGCCGGGGGGATGCCTGGGCTCGCCGACTCCTTCGTTGAGGCCGTCCTCGAGTTGGTCGCCGAGATACCGGCCGGCCGGGTGATGACGTACGGAGGCGTGGCCGCCTCGCTCGGATCCCGTGGAGCCCGCGTCGTCGGTCAGGTGATGGCGCGCTACGGATCGGATGTGCCGTGGTGGCGCGTCATCCGTGCGTCCGGGCAGCCCCCGGTCGGACACGAGGAGCGCGCGCTGGCCCACTACCTCGACGAGCGGACGCCGCTGGCCGGCATGACCGCCGACCAGGCGTCGAGGACGGGAGCGGCCGACAGGATCCGCGTCGACCTGTCAACGGCGCGCTGGTCACCGGACTTCCGCTGACCTCCGGCCGGCCGCGCACATCGATGCCCGCTCGCCGGGGCACAAGGCGGACCGCTCGTCCCCCGATGAGGTGGCGTTGTTATCGATGCCATCCGCGACATCCACCGGTACCATCGGTCCCGTGAAAGGGATGAAGGCACCCGGCATGACCGATGTCGCGCGCCTCGCCGGCGTCTCGGCGCAGACGGTCTCGCGCACTCTCAGCGGATCTCCCAACGTGCAGCAGGCCACTCGAGCGAAGGTCCTCGCTGCGGTCGAACAGCTGGGGTACCGACGCAACAGCGCCGCCAGGGCGCTGTCGTCGGGAAGGAGCCGCACGATTGGCGTTGTGACGCTGCAGACGGGGTTCGCGTCGCGCACCGCTCTGACCGTGGGTATCGAGACAGCGGCCAGCGATGCCGGTTATGCGGTCTCGACGGCGACGACCGCCTCCCTCGAGGCCGGCGCGATCGAGGCCGCGCTCTCGCGCCTGGCCGACCAGGCCGTAGAGGGGATCGTGCTGGCGGTGCCACTCATCTCGCCCAACCACGCGATCGACGCACTCACCCGAGCCGTCCCCACCGTCGCCATCGACGGTTCCCGGACGCCGTCGACGGAGGTCCTGGCCGTCGACCAGCGGGCACTCGGCGCGATGGCCACGCGCCACCTGCTGGAACTGGGGCACGAGAACGTCTGGCACGTCGGCGGTCCGCCGGAGTGGCTGGACGCCGTTCGCCGCGCGGAAGGCTGGCGCTCAGAACTGGAGGAGGCGGGAATCGTGCCGCCGCCGGAGCTTCCCGGCGATTGGTCGCCCGGGTCCGGGCACCGAGCGGGTCTGATCCTCGGCCGGATTCCCGACGCGACCGCCGTCTTCGTCGCCAGCGACGAGATGGCTTTCGGCCTGATCCGCGGCCTCGCAGAGAGCGGACGGCGCGTTCCCGACGACGTCTCCGTCATCGGCATCGACGACATCCCGCTCGCCGCGTACTGCTCCCCGCCCCTGACGACCATCGCGCAGCCGTTCGCCGATGTCGGCAGGCTCGCAGTGCAGCATCTGCTGCACTCGATCGCCCATCCTGAGACACCGCACCTCGACCAGGTGGTGAAGCCCGCGCTCGTCGTGCGCGCGAGCACGGCGCGGCCGCACGGCGAGCGTCCCTAGCGTTCCCGCGTCGCCGTGTTGCGCGCCGTCGGCCACCCCGATGTCGTTCCGGTTGGCATCGCTGCCGCGAACGGACATGCGATTCGCTCAGATCACTGACGTTTCGGATCAGCCCCCTGGTGTTATCGATGCCATTGGACGTACCGTGATCGGGTCAGACACTCGGGCGGCCCCCGACGATGAAGTGAGGAAGGCCATGACATTCCACATCCGACATCTGCAACGCCCAGCGCTCGTGGGCGGCATAGCGATCGCCGCGACTGCGGCGCTGTGCCTCACGGGAGGCCTTGCGGCGAGCGCGACCACAGGCTCGGGCACGGCTCCCCAGTACACGGTGACCACGGGCTCGCTCGGCGACTTCGGCAATCCGGACGACACTCCTGCCAGCCCGTTCATCGACTCCGACGGAACGTTCTACTACAGCGAGTCGCACTCGCTCTACGGTGCGAACGATCCGAGGGAATGGACGTTCTACAAGGGCACCACGATGGATGACGCGCAGCCGGACAACGCGCTGAACACCGCGGCGAATCCCGCCGATCCGTCCGACGCGAACAATGACACGACAGCGCGCTGCAACAACAGCCCGACGGGACTGACCTCCACGTACGCTCCGGCCGGATCCGGATATGCGCAGCGCAATTACTGCGACCTCACCCAGCAGTGGGTCGATCCCGACACCGGCGATTGGTACGGCCTCGTGCACAACGAGTTCACGCCGCAGCCGTTCGGCGACGGACTGCACTACGACGCACTCGACTTCGCGGTGTCCAAGGATCACGGACAGACCTGGACCATCGAGGGCCACGCCATCACCTCGCCGTACAGCACCACGCGCGGCGACACCGCCGCGTTCCCGCGGGAGACCTACTACTACGGCGACGGCGACCCACGGCTCTACGTCGACACGGCATCCGGGTACTTCTACGTCTATTACGGCTCCCGCGTCGTCGACAAGAACGGCAGCTGGAAGGCGTTCTACGAGCACGTCGCCCGTGCGCCGATCGCCGACAAGATGGCGACCGGCTCGTGGCAGAAGTGGTACGACGGCACCTGGAAGCAGCCGGGCGTCGGCGGCAAGGAGAGCAACCTCGTTCCCGTGAGCTCGACGAACACGAACGGCTACACGCCTGCCGCGAACGAGTACAACCCAGCGACACCGGGAACCGCATCGCAGCAGATCGCCGCTGGGCTCATGCCGGCGACCTCCCCGCTGTTCGTGATGGACGTCACGTACGACGCGTACCTCGGGCTCTACATCGGTGAGCCGCAGAACCCCGACCAGAGCGGCAACGCCCCTCAGCAGTACTACGCCACGAAGAACCTGGCCACCCAGAAGTGGTTCCTGCTCGGCGACTCCGGTAGCTCGTTCACGACGGCGTCGTGGTACCGCTGGTTCATCGACCCCGCGAACGCGACGAGCACCTCGATCGTGGGCAAGACGTTCCGCTCCTACTGCGCCTGGGCCTGCGCTGACGGTTCCGACGGCGACTACGCCAACGTGACCGTCGACTCGTCGTCGCCTGCCGCGACCGTCGACACGTCCGTTTCGTACCGCATCGCAACGGGCAACGGTCTGGAACTCGCCCAGGTACCAGGCCGTTCCTCGACCACGTCGACGAAGAAGGGGCACTCGGCGCTCGGCGCCTGGCGCTTCTCCTCGACGGGCGATGGCGCCTACACGATCACCAACGTCGCGACAGGCAAGCGGCTCGGCGTCGACTCGTCGTCGACCGCGAGCCGCGCATGGGGAACCGCGCCGTCGGTGCAGTCCGCTTCGACCTCGGTCGGACAGCAGTGGTTCGTCGTTTCCGCCACGTCGCCCAGCACCGGCGAGGCGACCGGAACCGTGCGGCTCGTGAACCGGTACAGCGGGCTCGTGCTCGCGCTGACCGGATCGGGCGCCGGCACCGCACCGGGCCGCTCCTGGGACGCGACCTCCGCGAACCCGGTGGACACCGCTCCGCTCGTCTCTCAGCAGACCGTCTCGCTCGTGAAGACGCCGAACGGTGGCCACAGCTGATCTGCGACGGATGATCGATGACGACGCGCCCCCGCCCGTACCAGCGAGCGGGGGCGCTTCGCGTGCATCGTGGGATGCGCTGCGTCGGCGTCAGCCGACGGTGCTCCCGTCAGTGGTTCGGATCTGCGGGCTGGGCGTCCAGCGTCCGCTGCGGCACGAGCCAGCGTGCGATGTGGATGCCCGTCGCCACGAACACGATGCCCCACGCGGCGATGGCCAGCCACAGGAAGATGCGGCCGGTCCAGGCGACGACGGGGAGGGCATCCGCTTCGCCGAGGTTGATGCCGCAGACGGCATACATGCCGAGCGGGAACACGATGCTCCACAGCGCCGGCTCGTAGCGGAGCGGGACGCGGTGCGTGATGTGGCGCCACCAGCCGACGGCCACGAGCACCGGGATGAGCCAGGTCGCGAACGACCAGAACACCACGGATCCGCCCGCCGCGAGGCCCGTCGTCACCTCCGTCATCGGGGTGGACTTCATCTCGACCACCTTCGAGCCCGCCAGCACCGTGATGGATGCCGCCCCCATCGCCACCCAGTACGGCGGCCCCATGGTCTCAGGGGTGATGCCGTGCACGAGCAGCCGGATCACGACGGCGATGCCGATGATGGCGTAGAGGATGATGCCGACGCTCCACGACGCGAACGCGATGATCGACAGGAACGCGCGGATCGGCGGCAGCGACGGCTCGAGCGTTGCGGACAGCACGGCGACGGACTGACAGGCGACGGCCCAGACGAACCACGATCCGTTCATGCCGCTGAGCGTCTCGGCACCCCGCCTCTGCAGGATCACCGCCCACGGCACCGCATAGCCCAGCACGAGCCAGACGACGCACGACAGGGCCAGCAGAGCCGTCGAGAAGACCAGGTCGTCGTCGAGCGCAAGGCGCGTGCCCAGCACATTCGTGCCCGCGACGAACGTGAAGAAGAAGAACGCCACCTGCGGCGACCGGAAGTCGCGAGAGACCTCGTGCGGATAGCGGATGATGCGCCACGCGTTCAGCACCACCAGCAGCACGTACGCCGCGGCGGCGATGACGAGCAGCACCTCGGACGCGACGTCGAACCCCTCGGCGTGCAACCCGACGGAGAGGATGCCCGTGGCCATGACGAGCGCGAAGTACCCGGGCGGCAACGTGCGTACGGTAGCGCGCACCCGCGACGGAAAGCCCTGGGTCACGGAGACAGCTTATGCCCGGGCCTGTCGGCATCGCCGTCGCCGGATACTTCGCGGCATTCAGTTCCGGCGGTCAAGACCGCAACCTATGTCGTCGCGATCGCGTGCATCGTTGCGTCGGGGGACGCCGGGATCCGTACGTGGCGGGCGGACCCCAGAGGCGGCAGCGGACCGAAGAGTCCGCCGCCACCCTCTGAGCGACCGCCCGGTCTTTCACACCAGCGAGTCGCGCCAGGCTGCGTGCAGCTGGGCGAAACGGCCGGTGCCGGCGATGAGGTCCGACGGCGCGCCGTCCTCGACCACCTTGCCGTGCTCCATGACGAGCACGCGGTCCGCGATCGCCACGGTCGAGAGACGGTGCGCGATGATCAGGGCCGTTCGGTCCTTCAGCAGCGTCTGCAGCGCCTCCTGCACCAGCCGCTCGCTCGGGATGTCCAGCGAACTCGTGGCCTCATCGAGGATGAGGACCGACGGGTTCGCCAGGAACGCCCGAGCGAACGAGATCAGCTGACGCTGACCCGCCGAGACGCGGCCGCCGCGCTTGTTCACATCCGTGTCGTATCCGTCCGGCAGGCTCTCGATGAACGCGCCGGCGCCCACCGCCTCCGCGGCCGCGCGGATCTCGTCCGGCGTCGCATCCGGCTTGCCGAGGGCGATGTTGTCGGCCACGGTTCCGGAGAACAGATACGCCTCCTGCGTGACCATCACGATCGCACGGCGCAGGTCCTTCGGATGCAGGTCCCTCAGGTCGACGCCGTCGAGCGTGACAGCGCCCTTCGTCGGGTCGTAGAACCGAGCGATGAGCTTGGCCAGCGTCGACTTGCCGGCACCGGTGGATCCGACGAGCGCGATGGTCTGCCCTGCCGGCACGTCGAGCGCGAACTCCGGGAGGATGACGCGATCCTTCTTGTACGCGAACGTCACGTCGTCGAAGACCACGTGACCCTTCGACTGCCACAGGTCGACCGGGTGCGCCGGATCCGGCACGCTCGGCTCCTCTTCCAGAACACCTGAGATCTTCTCGAGCGCGGCCGCGGCCGACTGGTAGGAGTTGTAGAACATGGCCATCTCCTCCATCGGGTCGAAGAACCGACGGGTGTAGAGCAGCACGGCCAGCAGGATGCCGATGGGCAGCGCGCCGGACGCCACGCGGAATCCGCCGACGAGCAGCACGATCGCCACCGTCACGTTGCCGATGAGCACCAGCCCCGGATCGAAGATTCCGAACAGCTGGATGGTCTTCGCGTTGACGTCGCGGTAGTCCTCGACGAGGTCGCCGAATTCCTTCTCGTTGCGCTTCTCCTTGCGGAACGCCTTCACGGCGCGGATTCCCGTCATGGTCTCCACGAAGTGCACGATGAGCTTCGCGGATGCCACTCGCGAGCGCCGGAACAGCACCTGCGACCGCTTCTGGAACCACCGCGTCAAGAAGTACAGCGGCACCAGCGAGACGAACAGGATCACGCCGGACACCCAGTCGTTGATGAACATGAACACCGCGATGAATCCGGAGTACAGCACACCCTGCACGAGCTGGTTGATGCCCGAGTCGAGCAGCTCGCGGATGGAGTCCAGGTCGCTCGTCTGCCGCGAGATGATGCGGCCGGACGTGTACGACTCGTGGAACTCCAGGCTGAGTCGCTGCGTGTGCAGGAACACCCGCTTGCGCAGGTCGAACAGGATCGCCTGGCTGATCCGCGCCGACTGCACCGTGTACCACGAGACGGTGACCGCGCCGACGATGCCCGTCGCAAGGTACGCGGCACCGGTGAGCGCGATGGGCCACCAGTCTTGCGTCTTCAGCGCTGAGATGCCCTGGTCGATGCCGATGCCGATCAGTGTCGGCCCGATCACCTGAGCGAGCGTGGAGACCACGATCACGACCAGCGCGAACGCGACCTTGCCCCGCACGGGGCGCATCAGCACCCCGAGCAGTGCGAGCGACCGGCGCCGGATCTGCCGCGACTCCGCTTTCGTGAAGTCGTTGCGCTCCTCGCCGGTGACGCCCTGAACAGTTGCCGTGCTCACAGGTTCACCTCCCTGAGAATCTCGTCCTCTTCGTCGTCCTCGAGACTCGAGATGACGAATCTGTAGTGTTCGTTGGTCGCCAACAGGTCGTGGTGGGTGCCGACCGCGGTGATCCGCCCGTCCTCGAGCAGCGCGACGCGGTCGGCCAGCATGACCGTCGACGGGCGGTGCGCCACGACGAGGGCCGTCGTGGAGGCCAGCACCCTGCGGAGCGCAGCCTCGACGAGGGCCTCCGTGTCGACATCCAGGGCCGACAGCGGGTCGTCCAGCACGAGCACCTCGGGGTTCGCGGCGACCGCTCGCGCGAGCGCGAGCCGCTGCCGCTGGCCGCCGGAGAGGCTCAGCCCCTCCTCGCCCACCTTGGTGTCCACGCCCTCCGGCAGGTCGTACGCGAAGCCCGCCTGGGCGACCTCGAGGGCCTCGGTGAGCACGGCATCCGCCCGCTTCTTCGTGGTGTCGTCGTCGCCGACCAGGTCGGCGCGGCCGAGCAGCACGTTGTCGCGCACCGACGCGGAGAACAGCGTCGCGTCCTCGAACGCCATGGCGACGTGCGTGCGCAGCTCGCCCCTGGTGAGGTCGCGGATGTCGACGCCGTCGAGCGTGATGGAACCGCCCGTCACGTCGTACAGCCGCGTGGTCAGGGCGGTCAGCGTCGACTTGCCGCTGCCGGTCAGGCCGACCAGCGCCATGGTCTCCCCCGGCTCGAGCTCGAGTTCGATGCCGGCCAGCAGATCGGGATACCCCTCAGGGGTGTCCGCATACCTGAAGCGCGCGTCGTTGAACTTCAGCCTGCCCAGTGGATGCTCGATCGTCTTCGGGTGCTCCGGGTCGCCGATCGTGTTCGGCGTGTTCATCACGTCGAAGAAACGGTCGGCCGCGGTGCGCGTGTCGAACGTCATCGAGAGCAGGAATCCGATCGACTCGATCGGGAACCGCAGCACGGTCGCCGTCGCGAAGAACGCGAGCAACTGCCCGGCGGTCAGCGAGCCCGTCGACACGAGCCACACGCCGACGACGAGGCAGACCGCGAACGCGACGTCCGGCACGAGCAACAGCCACAGCCAGATGCCGGCGACGGCCTTGGCCTTGGCGATCTCGGTGCCGCGCAGGTCTTCGGCCTGCTTCTCGAAGTTGCGCAGGGCGTGGCGGCCGCGGCCGAACGCCTTGAGCACGCGGATGCCGTGCACCGACTCCTCGACGGCCGTCGCCAGGTCACCTGCCTGGTCCTGACTGCGTCGTGCGATGACCGAGTACCGGCTCTCGAACACGTAGCCGTAGATCCACAGCGGGATCGAGCACACCATGAAGATGACCGCGAGCAGCCAGTTCCAGGCGATGAGCACGCCGAATCCGATGATGATCGTGAGGATGTTCACGAACAGCAGCACGAACCCGAAGCTGATCCAGCGTCGGATCAGGTTGAGGTCGCTGACGGCGCGGCTGAGCAGCTGGCCGGACGGCCAGCCGTCGTGGAAGCTCACCGGGAGATCCTGCAGCTTGGCGTAGAACGCGTTGCGCAGATCCGCTTCGACCTTCGTGCCCGGCGTGAGCACGAACCAGCGGCGCAGCGAGATGAGCACCGCCTCCGCGACGCCCAGCACGAGCACGAGCACCGCCGACGGCACGACGTGCGACGGGTCGCCGTCTTTCATCGGACCGTCGACGAGTGCCTGGAGCACGATCGGGATCAGCAGCGCCACGACGGAGGCGCCGATCGCCGCCACCATGCCGAGGTAGATGCGCGGCATGGCGGGCTTCGCGTAGGGATAGATGCGTGCCAGCGAGCGGAACGTGCTCAGCCGCCGGCCGTCGTCACCCGGCTGAGCCGCGTGCTCAGGAGGGTGCTTCTGTTCAGTCAGTACCTGGGGTACCTGTGAGGCAGACATGTTCACCGTTTCGTGTGGATGGTGTGCTGGGTGCTGTGAGCGGTGGCCCGGGTACGGGCTCCCACTCGGACGCGAATCGCCTGTCGAGACGATTCTGGCGATGGGGTGCGACGCTTCGAGCGACGCTGGAGCTGAAGAGGTCCGAGCGGTGAGCGGGGTCGCAGGGTCGAGTTCTCGACGGATGCCCCGTGCGGGTCGGACGTTCGCGTTGGCGGGCGGTGGCTTCCGTTCGCCGGCCGGTGTCGGCGGTGGTGTCGGTGGTGCTTGAGGCCTGGTTCGGCCCTGTCAGCTAACCGATCGCCCCGGCCGCGGGACCGCGGAGACCTGAATCCCCGACGAACGCGGCGCCACCGACGGGAGCCGAGCTCCCGAGGAACCACGAGCGTGGGCGGAGTCCGGCGGTGTGGCGATATCCGGCCGGGCCCGCGACGGCCGTCGGCACGACGCGACCCGCGACTCCCGCGCGCTTGAGCGGCGTGATCTCGGTCTTCGTGCTCATGGCGACCTCCTCAGGTGCGGATCCTTGGCTGGCAGGCCGGACCCTTCTCGACCAGTCTTCCGATGTCGCACCCACCACGCGTGACGTCGCTGTACAGCGTTGAACCTGGCGACAGCGCCGGACTGGGTGGGATGCGACAGCAGATCAGGCTATACCCTTCCTGTGAATCGACGCAATGCCGCATTTCCCTCCAACGCCGCCGCCAAAAACGACGACGACGCAAAATTCTGGCCCACGTTGTCGGCTCTCAACGTGGCAACGACAACTTGGGCCAGAAATTCGGGGGTGGTGCTTTGTGGGGCGTGGGCGCTGGGTGGTGGGGACAGCGACCGTTGGTGCGTCAGACCAGGGCGGGGACGGCGTCGAGACGGGCGAGGGCGAGCGCCTCGGCTGCGGCCAGAGTCGTGATGTCGTTGGCACGGGCATCCGCGAAGATGTCGGCGACCGTGTCGCCGATGCGCTCCACCCGCTCCCGGGTCGCCTCGGCGCTCGCGCCCGGCTTGGTGAGCGTATCGAGGAAGATGACGCCGCCGGCGTTGACGACGAAGTCGGGCGCCCAGGCGATGTTCCGCCGGCGGAGCAGCTCCGCTCCCGAGCGGTCGGCGAGCTGGTTGTTCGCGGGTCCGACGACCGCCCGCACCTGCAGCGACTCGATCACCTCTGTGGTGAGGATGCCGCCGACTCCCGCCGGCACGAACACGTCGCCCGGAACGCGAGTCGCCTCATCCGGCGATGTCCAAGCCGCGCCCAGGCTCGCCGCCAGTTCGCGCTTCGCAGGGTTCACATCGGTGACGGTGAGCCGGCCGCCCTCCGACGCCAAGCGCGTCGCGAGCAGGGATCCCACGTGCCCGAGGCCCAGCACGGTGAACCTGCGGCCGGCGACGGTCCGGTCGCCGTACACGGCCTCGAGTGTGGCGAGGATGCTCGCGTACACACCGTGCGCCGTCGCGTCGCTGGGCTCGCCAACGCCGCCCTTGTCGGAGGGCAGACCGCAGACATCCTTCGTGCGCTCGGCGACGACAGCCATGTCGTCTGCGCTGGTTCCGACATCCTCGGCCGTCATGTACGCGCCGTCCAGGCTCTCGATGGCATCGCCCAGGTCGAGCATCACGGCACGGCGGCGTTCGGCATCCAGCTGGGTTCCGCGGGGCAGGTAGACCACCGTCTTGCCGCCGCCTCGGTTGAGGCCGGCTGCGGCGTTCTTGTACGTCATGCCTTCAGACAGGCGCAGTGAGTCGGCGACGGCCTGAGCCCAGTCGTCGTAGGTCCACAGGCGGCATCCGCCGAGGGCCTGCCCCAGCACGGTGGAGTGCACGGCGATGCTGATCGTCAGCCCGCTGCGCGGCCCCTTCACGATGAGCAGCTTCTCGTGGGGAAGCTCGGATCCGGTCGACTCGACGAGTTCGGCGAGAACGGGTTCGGACAGGACAGACATCGGCGTCTCCTTGCGCGCGGGCCACGACAACAGGGTGGTGTGTCGGGGCGACGATCCCGCCTCATGAGCGGGAGGTACACCACTATCCTGCCATCGCGCGCGCGCTCGAGCTTGCTCGGGCGGGTGCGTCGAGACCGAGGTGATTCGCCGACTCAGCCGGCCCGCGCCCTCAGCCGACGAGGATGCTCAGGCAGGTGACGCAGCCCTCGAGCTTCTCGAACTCGGAGATGTCGACAGTGACGACGCGGTAGCCGAGATCCGCGATGAGCTCCGCCGTCTTGGGAGCGGATGCCGCAACCAGCACGGCGTCGGGCGCGAGCACGAGGACCGCGACCCCCGCACGCTCCGGCACGGGAAGGAAGCGGTCGAAGACGCTCGGGTCGGCGATGAGGTCGGCGTCGCCGATCACCGTGCCGTCCGGCAGGGCGGTGACGGCGGACTTGAGGTGCAGCGCGCCCTTGATCGGCACCGCGATGACCGTGTAGCCCTCTTCGGCGGCGATCGCCCGCAGCTGACGAACGCCCTCCGCATTCGTGCGCTCGCTGCGTCCGACGTAGATCGTCGTGCCGACGCGGAGCACGTCTCCTCCGTCGAGCGTGCCGGGCTCCTGGATGCGATCGACGCGCAGGCCGAGATCCGTGAGCGTCGCCTCGGTGCCCGGAGTCTCGCCGCGGCGCTGCTCGGCGCCCGACAGGGCGATGACGGCGCGGTTGCCGAGGATGACCGCCGTGTCCTCCACGAAGACGGAGTCAGGAAGCACCTCTGCTGCTGCCACCTCGACCGTCTCCCAGCCGTTGTCGGCGAGCGCTGCGACGTAGGCGTCCCACTGCTCGTCGGCCTTGGCGGGATCCACGGCGACACGATCGATGTTCGTGACGATCCCCTCGGCGAGGTTCGTGGCGGGAACGCGCACCAGCGCTACCTGACGGCCCGTGGCGGCGGCGGTGTCGAAGCGCACGATGGTGCGGTACAGCCAGCGACCGAAGGTGGGCGTGAGCACAGTGACGAGCAGGATGAAGAGCAGGTTGCGCTCGCCCGTGATCGCCCACAGCACGGAGATGGTGGGCTTCTGCCCGTTGGTCACGAAGTAGATCATGGTGTCGAGCGCGGTGGCGATGACGCCGACGACGAGACCGGTGATGAGCGCGCCCCACCAGGTGGCGAAGATGTCGAAGAGTGCTGCAACCGCGAGCAGGACGAAGGTGAAGACCGACGCGAGCGTGAAGAATCCGCTCAGGCTGAGGATCGCGGCCCATCCGGCGCCCTGCACGAGATACGCCTCGTTGGTCAGCACGATGGTGCCGATATGGACGAGGAGCGCGACGAGGAAACCGGTGAGGACGGATGCCACGATCTTGCGGCTCCAGGCGACAGTCATGGCTACGAGACTACCGGCGAGGAGGCTATGCGACCGCTGGATGACGAGGCATCGAACGTCGCCGGGTCGTTGGCCGCACGCGGCAGCAACTGCGGCGGGCCGGACGCGGCGACGGCGGCGGGCTAGACGCGGCGGCGGCGGCGGGCGACGAGCAGTGCCAGCCCGGCGAGGAGGGCGAGGACGGCGAGGGCGAGCCCGGGTGCGGCATCCGATCCGGTCGCTGCGATGGCCGTTCCGTTGCCGGTGCCTGACGCCTGAGTGCCTGCTCCCCGGGCGGACGCACCTGAGCCGCTGCCCGATCCACCGCCGGACGGCGGGTTCGGGATGACCTGCGGCGGCTGCAGGTTGATGTAGACGTTGCGGATACCTGCGTGCTCGTACGCCGGATCGTCGCTCTCGCTCGAGTGGCTGATCGTCTCGACCACCTCGTTCGGGTCGATCACCGTTCCGGGCGCGTAGCGAACGTAGATCGTGTGCGCGCTCGTGTCGCCGGCAGCGATGACGAGCATGATCATCGGGGCGAAGGTCACGCCGTCGAGCGAGACGAGCGCGTAGGGGGCGCCGGGGCCGTATGCGACGGAGATGGTGATGTAGACATCCGCGGTGGGTGCCGTCGCCAGCTGGATCGTGTACGTGTCCTGCGTCTGGCCGCTCGGCAGGATGACCGTGCCGCCACCGGACTCTGTGACGATGATCTGACCGTCGCCGGCGACCGGATCGACCACCGGGATGACCGGGAACACCGGCGGATCCTCGTTCGGAAGCATGTACGGCAGCAGCCCGATGGGTGCTGCGTGCTGACGCGACGGTGCGGACCGGAAGTTGCGGAACAGCAGGTTCAGCCCGTCTCCGCTCGCGCCGTTGATGTTCGAGGAGACATGCCCGAGGCCGCCGAAGATGTCGATGCGCACCGTGCTGAGACCTGATCCGCCGTCCACGGTCACCAGGCCGTCGGGCAGGAACCCTGATGCCCCCTCCATCGTGCGGAACACGAATGCCGAGTTGCCGCCGCCCGCCTCGAGCCGCAGCTCGGCGAGGTTGTGGTTGACGAGGAAGAGGTCGTTGCCCAGGCCGCCGTAGATGGTCGTCGGGAAGCTGATGCCGGGGCTCACGTAGCCGTCGCTCGTGAGGATGGTCGAGAAGGCGTCCTCCGGGTGAACGGCCGGCGCGGCGCGCGGCGTCTCGTAGACCTGCCCGATGATGAACGTGTCGTTGCCTGCGCCACCGTTGATCGTCGTGATCGCACTGTTGTCGTCAACGGCGAACACGTCGTTCCCGCCCAGTCCGTTCACCGTGAGCCTGGCGTTGATGTGGTCGTCGTAGTCGATGCGCTCCCCTGCCGTCGGTGAGTGCAGCAGGGCGACGAACGCGGGCTGCTGAGCCTGCGGCTGATCCGGGATGATGGACGAGCCGCGCAGCAGGAACACGTCCGGCCCGTCGGATCCGTTGATCGTCAGGGTGTTGAGGCCACCCCTGGCGCCCGTGTTCAGCACCTCGAGGCGGTAATCGTGGTTCAGCGGATCCACGCTGCCCCAGGTGGTGATCACGTAGGAGTTGTTCCCCAGCTCGCCGTCGAGGTGCAGCGTGTCGCGCACCTGCGTGCCGTCGTACGGATCGCCGGAGGTGTCGAGGTGCGTGGTCGTCATCGTCTGCAGGTGGTCGACGACGAACGTGTCGTTCCCGTCCGGGGTGGTTCCGCCTGGACCACCGGCCGTGGAGGTCGCTCCGCCGTAGACATCGGTCTGGCCGCCGAGGTACGTGTGGTCGAACACGAACGAGTCGTTTCCGGCGCCGCCGAAGACGTGCGTCGGATGCCCGGTGAGGGTTCCGCCGAAGAACAGGGCGGATCCGATCGGCGTCGCCGGGTTCTGTCCGTACTCGCCGTAGATCGTGACCGTTGCGCCCTGGATGACCGCACCGACGGGCTCAGTGAGGTCGTCGCCGACCTGGAGCAGCACATCCGTCGCGGCGACGATGCGGCCCTGCGTGACGATGTCCGCGCCGTCGAGCGTCGAGCCCGTGTCGATGATGGTCAGATCGGAGTCGCCGCTGCCGTCGTACGGCAGGGCGATGCGCACGCCGCCGAAGAGCGACTCCGCGCGGAGCACGATGAGCGAGCCGGATGTCTGGGTGAGGTCGATGTCCGCCGGCGGGTTCGACCCGGGAGGCAGCGACGACGTGCGGTCTGTGAAGGCGTAGAGGCGTCCGGTGGGCGACGTGCTGATGCCGAAGGTCGCGCCCGTCGCGCCGATCGCGCCGTTGTGCGCGATCAGGTCGATGTTCGCGCCAGCCGCCTGGACCGCCTTGGTCGGGTCGTCGTCGAGGATCGAACCGTTCAGGTTCGTCAGCGCGACGTCCCCCGTGAAGGAGTCGACGAATCCGACGAACAGGTCTCCGGTCGTCTGCGTGAGGTAGATGCCGTCGAGGGCGAGGGCCCGCACGTGACCGCGCGCCGCGTGCGAGGACTGCAGCTCGAGGTAGTTCGTGTCTGGGGTCACGAATCCGATGCCGCCGAACTGGGCGAGCAGCGTGATCGTGTTGCCGATGACGTGGGCGGTGTCGTCGTCTGCGGCCGCGACGTCGAAGATGGACGCGCCCGCTGCATCCGCTGCGATCAGGGTCACGTCCGAGGCGGTTGACGTGATGGTGCCGACGCGG
This sequence comes from Planctomonas sp. JC2975, assembly GCF_012985205.1. Lineage (NCBI taxonomy): Bacteria > Bacillati > Actinomycetota > Actinomycetes > Micrococcales > Microbacteriaceae > Planctomonas > Planctomonas sp. JC2975. Next base: position 1,676,962 of record NZ_JABEKS010000001.1, read on the forward strand.
AGGTCGCTGATCGTCTCGGTGTCGATGATGTAGCCGTTCGTGAACATGTCGATCTCGCCGACGTGGTCGCTGACGGAGAACGGCACGGGGAACTCGGCGCCGGCGAGCGTGGCGTCCACGTTCGTCGTCGCGTCGATGTTCAGCGTCGCGCGAGCCGCCGTGTGGATGACCCGGATGTCGTTGCCCGCGCTCAGGTCCGGGAACACGTACGTCGAGTCGTACGGACGGTTCACCGTGCCGAAGGCCGTGAGCACCAGGGACAGGTCGTACGTCGGCGTCGTGTCCGGCCAGAAGTAGACCTTGTACTGGCCGGTCGGCGGGAACGTCGTGCCGATGTGATCGGTGTTGTAGACGTTCACCTGCAGGTAGTCGGAGGAGATCACGGGAACGTCGTCGCCCTGCAGGCTGTCGCCGAGCACGAGGTCGATGTTGTGGCCTGCGTGGATGGGTCCGAGCGTCGGCGTGAACGGCACGGGAGTGCCGCGCAGGATGGACGTGATGTTCAGCACGACGTCGTCGAGGGCATCGGCGATCAGAGCGACGAATCGTGTCGGATCCACGTTGTCCACGAGATAGTCGCTCTGCACGAGCTGCACGGGGATGGGGACACGCACCACCGCTCCGCCGACGGTTGCGTAGGAGCCGATGGTGCCGGCATCCGCGTAGATCGCCAACGTGTTCGTGGTGATCAGCGGCGCATCGGGACCGGCGAGGATGTCGCCGTGCTGGTTGTCGACGCGCGTCGAGCCGATGGGGTTGTAGATCCAGCCGTCGATGACCAGCTGCGGGGTGCCCCCGCCGTCGAGGTAGTTCTCGATGTCGACGGCCGTCGGCGTGAAGATCGGCGTGCCGACGCTGAAGCGGAAGTCGGGGCTCTCATCGACCAGGATCTGCATGGTCGCCGCCGTGTTCGTGAGGTTCACGACGCCGACGGCGTGCACCACCATCGACCGGTTCGAGTGGTTGTAGAGCTTCACGAAGTCGAACGTGTTCTGCACGGTGAACGTGGCCTGCGTGCCGGTGAGCGTCGAGGCGGGGGCACTCGCGCCGTTCGGCTGGGTGGGCGGCGTGTTCGCGTGGAAGACGACGGTGGCGCCTCCCGTGTTCGCGATGTCCTGCACCTCGATGGTGCGGCCGGTCGGGATCGTGGCCCCGAGGCCGTACGTGTTGCCCAGGTCGTCCTTCACGACCACGCCGTACAGCTTGGTGATGGTGCCCGTCGCATCCACCACGAGCTGCGGATCGGGGGCGTGCAGGTACACGTCGGCGTTCCAGACGATGCTGCGCACCGCGTTGTTCGTGACGCTTCCTCCGCGGCCGCCGCCGTCGAATGCGGCACCGCTGCGGTCGCGAGACCAGGTCCAGCCGAGCTCGTTCTGCAGCGCCTCGACGTCGAGGGCCGCCGTGCGGATGATCGCTCCCGCCTCCGCCGTGACGTTGGAGGTGCTCTGGTACGAGTCGGTGGAATCCGAGTCGGTGTCGCCGCCCAGGCATCCGCAGTTCGCGTTCGAGTGCGCGATCAGCAGAATGGCCTGATGCTCGGCCGTCAGGGTCACCGACTCGTAGCCGACGATCTTCGTGTCGTGCTCGATCAGCAGGTCGGAGTTCGAGGTGACGTAGATGTTCGAGGAGGCCTTCGAACCGGCGCCGACGGCCTTCGCGTGCGTGTAACTCTGGTTGTTCAGGGTCATCGCGCCGACGTTCGAGGTGATCTCCACGGTGTCGGCCGTGATGGCGGCTCCCGGCTGGATGTCGACGTTCGTGGTGTCGGTGACGTTGATGTCGCAGGTGGGGCCGCCGCAGCGTCCTGCGTTCGCGTCGGCTCCGAGACCGCCCGCCTCGGCGTGGGTGCTCACGTTCGCGTATGCCTGGCTCTGCGATCCGATCGAGGCGTCGTCGCCGGCGGTGATGTGCCCTGCGATGTTCGTCGTCGCCGTGATGGTGATGGTGGCGCCCGCATCCGATTCGACGCCGGAGCCCAGCCCCTCCGCACTGGACTGGCTCGACGCGTTCGCCTGGCCGACCGTGACCGGGGCGATGGTCACGTTGTGCGCCGCGGTGAGCGCTGCGCCCTGGCCGACCGTGACGATGGTGGACGTCACGGTCTTCGCGGTGCCCTCCGCACTGCCGATCGCGACGAGGCCGCCGCCGCTGTTCGATGCGTTGGCGGTGACGCCGGCGTTCGAGTTCGTGGTCACCGTGATGCTTCCGCCCGCCGTGAGAACGGCTCCGCCACCGATGGTGACGACCACCGAGGCGTTCTCCGACGCCGTCGGAGTCGCGTTGCTCGAGGAGATGAAGCCGCCGCCGGATCCGGCGACCGTCGCCGTCGACTGCTGCCCGCCGCCCGGCGTGCCGCCGCCGATGCCGAGTGCCGTCAGCGACTGGGTTCCGCTGCCAGGGGAGCTGAGGTCGAGCACCAGTTGCTGAACCGCGCTGCCGCCAGTGGCGATGCTGACCGGAGCCGCGGTGAACGTGCCGACCCCGATGATGCCTGCCCCGTTCAGCGGCAGTGCCGTTCCGCCCTTCGTCGCCGAGACCTGGAGCTGCGTCGTCGAGTTGGAGATCACGTAGTAGCGCCCTCCGTCGTCCAGGCCCTGGATGGGCTGCTGGCCAGGGATCCACAGGCCGTGGACGACGGCCTCGCCCGCGTCCGACTTGTCGGGGGTCAGCGGAACGGCCTTGACCGGGATGGGGTTGTTGGATCCGTCGACGCAGCCTCCCGTTGCCTCGCACATCGTGTTCGCCAGCGAGATGACATTCGGGTTGACGACGATCACGTAGTACGTGTGGCCGTTCAGCAGGCCGCCGATCGGATCGGACGCCCCCTCGTAGACGACGGCCTCGCCCGTGGTGAGCCCGTGGCCCTGGATGACGATCTCGTTGTTGTCCTGATCGACGAGGTGCTGCGGGTTGCCGGTCAGCACCGGAGCGCCGCTGCCATCCGTCTGGATGTTCACCTGCTGGCTGGAGAACGTCACGAGCGCTGGCGCAGCCGTGTAGACGACGGCGTCGCCCGGCTTGAACGCGTTGCCCACCGTGAACGTGTTTCCGCCCGTGACGTTCGATCCCGTGACGGAGACCGAGGACTGCGATTCGTTCGCGTCGTAGAGCTGGATGTGCGAGGCATCCACGACGTGCACGCGGTACTGGTGACCCGCGATGAGTCCGGGAACCGCCGTTCCGCCGCTCGGCACCGTGTAGACGACGATGTCGCCCTCGTGCAGGTTGTGGTCGAGCGGCACGAAGGATCCGCCGACCGTCGCACCGAACGCGATGGTGTTGGTCGACGGGTCGACCTGGGCGCCGTCGAAGAGCGATCCGAGCTCGACGGCGTTCGCGCCGACGACGATCACGTTGTAGTCGAATCCGTTCGTCAGCCCGCCGACCGGCGTTCCGCCCTGCGAGCTGTACGTGACGGTGCTGCCCGTGGTGAAGCTGTGCGGTGCCGTCAGCGTGATCACATTGCTGGTGACGCCCGACGCGTCGAACTGGCTCGAGTTCGGTGCGGGCGGCGCCTGCGTGTTCTGCTGGGCCGTCGCCGTGATCGTGCCGCCGGCGTAGATCTGGGCGTTCGCGCCGATGAAGAGGTTGACCGTGGGGTTCGTGGTGACCGACGCCGTGTTGTTCGCCAGGTCGAGGGCGATACCGACGTGCTCGCTCTCGGAGGCGGCGATGGACACGGGGTTCGAGGAGACGCCGATGGTGATGTCGCCGACGGCGGAGACCGGCGCACCCGCCGTGCCGAAGTCCGTCTCGACCAGGGTCGCCGTCGCCGCGTTCGCTCCGGCGTTCGCCACGGAGAGGCCGCCGACGCTCGTGTCGCTGATCAGCGCCGTTGCGCTGTCCGTGCCTGTCGCCAGCACCTGGAACGACTGGGCGCCCGGCGTCGTTGCGCTCGCTCCGTGCGCCGCACCGAGCATCCTCGCGAAGGTCTGGGCGTTGTCGGTGGCGTGCGGGTTCGCGCTGGAGATGGATCCGAGGCCGCCGTTGGTCGATCCGCCCTTCGCCGTTGCGGAGTTCGTGGCGGTGGAGACGACGGATACGGAGCCGTTCGGCGCGTTCAGCACGGCGCCCTGACCGATGTTCGCCTGCGTGACGACCCCGCTCGTGACGGTGGCCTGGGGAGACGAGTCGGATGCGCCGGCCAGGCCGAATGCGCGTGCCCCGGAGACGGACGACGCGATCGACGTCGACGTGGCGGAGACCGCCAGCCCGGTGCCTCCGCTGAGGCCGCCATCGAACTCGGCTCCGGTCGGCGCCGCGATCTGCGCGATCGGGAAGCTCGCGTTGCCTGCGATGAGTCCGCCGTCGAGCGTGTCGGTGGATGCGGTGGCGGTGTTGCCGCTGGTGGCCTTCACGGTGACGCTGCCCGTTGTCACCATGGCACCCGAACCGAACGTCGCCTGAACGGATGCCGAGCCGAGCACCTCGGAATCCACTGCGGCGCCCGTGAGGCTCGCCAGTCCGATGCCGAGCGACTCCGTCGTCGCCGTTGTGCTGTTCGTGCCGGATGCCGCGATCGTGGCACCGGTGGATCCGAGGACCGCTCCGCCGAACGTCGCCGCAACCGGCGCCGCAACGACGGCCTTCGCGAAGAACACGCCGCCGTGTATGAGACCGCCGCCCGTTGACGTGATCTCCGCGTCTGCCGTGTTGCCTCCTGCGCCGAGTGAGGCCGTCACCGTGACGAATCCCGTTGCCGTGAGCCTCGTCGACGTGCTCACCGAAGCGCCAACCCCCGCGGTCGATTGCACCTCGGCGTCGGCGAGCGCTCCGGTGGCGCCGATGATGCTGAAATTGTCGGCGCTGGCCGTCGCCTGTGCCGTGTTCTGGCCGGACGCCGTGACCGAGAAGGCCCCCGAGGTCGTCGTTCCGCCGTCGAACTCGGCCGTCGTGCCGGCCGCGACGATCGCGATCGGCGTGAGCCCGCTCAGTGCGATGCCGCCGACCGTGACCTGCGACGGTGTCGCGGTCGCGTGGTTGACCGAGGATGCCGACACCAGCAGGGCGCCGGATCCCGCGTTCACCGTGGTGGCGGTGGAGTCGACGATGGCGGTGACGGATGCGGACGAGGTGATGCGGGCATCCGCTCCGCCCAGCGCGCCCGCCAGGATGCCGATGCCGAGCAGGGCGGAATCCGCGGTTGCCGTGTTCTGCGCGCCCGCCGAGACGGTCAGCCCGTTCGCCGAGAGCACCGGATCGCCGAGTTCCGCCCGGGTGGCGGCCTCGACATGCGCGAACGGCAGAGTCGCGCTGAGCGTGAAGGCTCCGATGCTGCCCACCTGGGTGTCGACTGTCGCCGTGTTGTTGCTCGTGGCCTTGACGGTGACGGAACCCGTCGAGCCGATGGTGCCGCCGGTGGGGATCGCCGTCGTCGCCGCACTGGAGGCGATCAGCGCGACGAGGCCGGCCGCCGTGACGCCGGCGAACGAGACCGATCCGACTGTCGTGTTCGCCTCGGCGCGGCTCGTGGAGTCCGCGGTGACCGAGACGCCGCCCGACGAGGACACCGTGGTGCGCAGCTCGGCAGTCGTCGGTGCGAGCAGCTCGGCATCCGCTGTGTACGCACCGGCGTTGATGATGCCGCCACCACCGCCCAGCACCTTCGCGAAGGCGTAGTTGCCGTGGCCGTTGCCGTCGACGACGATGGCGGCCTTGACCGACACCAGGCCGCTGGAGGCGATGCTCGCCGACGCCCCGATGCTCGCCAGCACTTGAGCGCTCTGCTCGACGTGCGCCACAGGGAAGGTGCCCTGCCCGCCGCCGAGGAGGGCGATGTTGAGCACGTCGGCCTCTGCGCTCGCCTGGTTCTGACCCGAAGCTGCGACCGCGACGGCACCTGATGCCGTGACCTGCCCGTCGAGGTGGGCCTCGGTGGTGCCGGTGACGAGCGCGATCGGCAGCATGAGCGTGACGCCGACTCCGCTGAACGTGCCGCCCTGCGCGAGCACTGTCGCGTGGTTCGCGGACGTCGCCGAGACGGCGACGGTGCCGCCCGCGCTGACGCTGGATCCCTTCGTCATCTCGGCGACCGTCGTGCGCTCGTCTCTAGAGACGACGACCATGATGCCGGCGGCGATGGTGCCCGTCGCCACGCCGAGCGTGCTCGCCGAGGTGGTGTTCGTGCCGGACGCGGCGACCGACATCCCGCCGCTCAACGTCGCGTGCCCGTTGAACGCGGCCGTCGTGGCACCGGAGATGTGGGCTATCGCTCCTGCGCCTGTGATGCCGACGCCGATGCCGCCCTGCACCGAGTACGCCTGCGTCGGGACGGTGATCTGCGACTGGGCCAGCATGTTCACGCCGCCGGCCGGTGCGGCTGCGCCTATCGTGACGTCGCCGATGGTCGCCGTCGTGTTGCCGTCCACCTCGGCGTCGGCGACCGCAGCGCCGACGGCTGCTGCGCCGATCGCGATGCCGATCGCCAGCGGGTTGACCGTGCGGACGGTCTTCGCCTCGACGTCGACCGTGCCACCGGCCGTCGGGATGACGGCTCCGGTGTCGATGTGCGCGGTCTGCGACGCGTGGCTGGTGATCACCGCGACCTGCGCGCCGACGCTGATGAGGCCGCCCTGCCCCGCGAAGGCGATGCCGAAGTCGTTCTCGGTGACGACGGACTGCACGCTCACGTCGCCGCCGGCCGTGATGGACACTCCAGTTGCGACCCCGGCATCCGAGGTGCTCGTCAGGTTGGCGATGGCGACGGATCCGCCGGCCGCCGCGATGCCGACGGCCACCGTACCGACGACGCCGAGATACGAGTTCTGCTCGTTCGCGGCCATCCGCACGCTGCCGCCCACCACGATGACGGTGCCGGCGCCGATCTCGCTCGTCGTACTGCCAGGCACCTGCGGCGCGTCGAACTCGTTGTTCACGAGGTCGCTGCCCGGCGCAGCGCCCTGCACGGATCCGGACGCCGACGTCAGCGACGGAGCGATCCGCGCGTTGGTCACCGAGTCCGCCGTGCTGTTGCCCGCGTTGTCCAGGATGTGCTGATACCCGCCAGACCCTGCACCGTTCGCGATGCCTCCGGACTGCGTCTGCGCGCTCGTGCCGCTCGACGGCGCGAGCGCGTCTGCCGCAGCCTCCCACTGCGTGTGCGACGTGTCCGCCACCGGGTCCAGTGTCGGACCGTCGACGAGCGCGCCGTACCGTTGGCCGTCGGATGCGGTGACCACGTCGCCCTTCACGTAGCTGCCGGCCGAACTCCACGTTCCCTTGTCGACGCCGTTCGCGCCGGCGTTGTAGGAGGTGGTCGGGTCGGTGCCGACGGTCCACACGGACACGGATGCCGCGATGCCGACGGCGCCGAGGCCGACGCTCAGCGCGTAGCTGTGGATGGACTTGGCGGCGAGCGCGTTCAGCACGAGATCCCGCGCCGCGTCCACCGTGGCGTAGCCGCCGATGTATGCCTGCGTCGCGGTCTGCGCGATGCCGATGTCGATGCCGCCTGCGACCCCGACGAGGCCGCCTGCCATGCCGCCGCCGATGGTGAGCGCGGACGTGGCGTCGGCTGCCGATACGTTCACGGACTGCTGCGATCCCGCTCCGGCCGCGGTGTTGATGCGGGTGCGGTTCAGCAGGTTGCTGTCGATGAACGCCTCGGTGGTCGCGTGCAGCAGCGTGACGTCGACGCCGCCCGCGACGCCCGCCGCTCCGGCACCGACGGCGACGGCCAGCCCGAAGATCTTCTCGCTCGATCCCGCTTGCACCGCGAGGCCGTTGAACGGCGAGGTGCCGAATCCGGTGCCGGCGAACGTTCCGTCGTAGACACCGCTCAGCGTGTTCGCCGGCTGCGTCGCCTTCGCGTCGACGATGCTGCCAGCGCCGATGAACGCCCTGGTGTCCTTGGTGATCGACGTGACTGTCACCCCGATTCCGACGCCGACGAACCCGCCGGAGATGCCGCCGCCGACCGCGATGATCGACGTGTCGTCGTGTGCGCCGATCAGCACGTTGTTGCCTGCCGCGATCGTCACGGCGAGGCCGGTGTCCGCGTAGGTGTGCGTGGTGAGCACGATGACGGACGCCGCTCCCGCGACCCCGACGAGACCGCCGGATGCGGTGACCGCGACGGAGGTGACGGCATCCGTCGCCGTGCCGACCACGTCGACGTCGCGCTGGGCGGCGACGTACGCGCTCTGGTCGATGAAGGCATCCGCGGTCAGCTTCACGACGCCGACCGTCGCGCTGGCGCCGACGCCCACGGTTCCGCCGGCGGCCACTGCCGAGATCATCAGCAGCCGGAACGCGTTGCCGGCGTCGACGAGCACGGACTGGGCGGCATCCGCTCCCCCGTTGGAGGAGTCGACCTGAGCGTACTTTCCGACGAAGGCGGTCGTGGTCGCGGTGACGACGTTGACGCTGCCGCCGACGCCCACCCCTGCGATGCCCGCGAAGCTCGCCGTCACGCCGGCTGCCGAGATGTCGTCGCTGTTGTTGGCCGTGATCGCGACGCCGTGGAATCCGGTCGCCGTGTTGCCGGTGACGGTCTGCGTGCCCAGCGTCGCCGCGGGGTTCGGCGACGGCTGGTCGCCCTGCTTCACGATGCTGTGCGCACGGCCCGTCGCAGCTGCCGCGTTGAGCGTGATGGCGGTCTGCACACTGCCCGAGCAGCCCTTCGCGGTGGGGTCGGCGTGGCAGAGCGAGTCGGCCAGCTGGATCTGGTGCGAACCAGGCGCCCCGGGAATGACGTAGTACTCGCCCCCGTCGACGAGACCGCCGATCGGCGTGCCGCCGCCCGAGCTGTAGATGACCGGATCGCCGAGGGAGACGTCGAGGTCGTACGGCAGCGTGATCACGGTGCCCGCCACGGCGCCTGAGGTGTGGGGGTCGAAGTACGGCGTCGTGCTCTGCGGCACGGAGGCCTGATCCGTCGGCACGAGACGCTGCGACTCGCCGCCGCGTGCCGGTGCGCTGAGCGGGATCGCCGCGCCGCCCGGCGTCAGGGACAGCTGGATGTCCGTCGGCGAGACGACGTGCACGTAGTACACCTGGCCCTGGGTGAGCCCGACGATCTGGTCGCCTCCGCCGTCGTCGTACATCACCTGCTCGCCCTCGGTGTAGCTGTGGGTGAACGGCAGGTGCAGAGTGACGCCGTCTGCCTGGATCGCGGATGGCGAGAATCGGGTGTCGACCTGCGTCGTGCTGAATCCGCCGGTGTTCACCGTGAGGCCGGGTGTGGTGCCCAGCGCGTTCAGCACCGAGAAGTCGCCGAGGAACGCGGTCGTCGTCTTCGTGACGACGGGAACGGCCGCAGCGGCGCCGACACCCGCCGTGCCGCCGACCGCGATGGCTCCGGCCACCACCGTCATCGTCAGCTGCTCGTTCGCGGCGATGCGGGCGTTGCCTCCGGCGTTCACGACGGCGCGGGACGTCGTGCAGTTCGCTGGCGTCACCTGGGCCGCCTGACACCGCTCTCCGATCCACGCCTGGGTGACGATCGTGAACACCGGAACCGCCGCGTTGACGGCGACCGCGGCGACGCCGCCGCCGGCACCGCCCGTGGAGATGGAGATGACGTTCTCGCTCGAGGTGGCGTCGATGGTGGCATCGCCGACGACGTTCGCTGTCGTGCCCGGCGCGATCCACGCCTGGGTGGTCTTGTTCAGCACCTCGATGTCGGCGCCTGCGCCGACGCCCGCCGTGCCGCCGATCGCGAGCTGTCCGGCGGCGCCCTTGAGCGTCGTGGTGTCGGATGCCGCAAGCGCGATGCCCTGCCCAGGCTGCGCGAGCGTGTTGTCGTGGTTGATCGTGACGCCGGCGTCGATGTGGGCGGTGGTGGTGTTGTTCTGAACGCCGACGGTGGCGGATCCTGCCACGCCCGCGGTGCCGCCTCCCGCGCCGCCGATGGCGAGGAGCGTCTCGTTCTCGGATTGAGTGGCACCGATGGCGAGGCCGGGAGCGCCGTAGGTCTGGATGTCGTCGCCGGCGGCGATGTACGCATCCACGATGCCGGTGCGCACGAGGGTCGCCGAGGAGACGCCGACGCCAGCGCTGCCGCCGACCGTGAGGTTGCCGGTGTAGAGCGCGAGGGCGGGGAGAGTGTCGGACGCCTGGATGCTGATGCCGCCGCCGGCATGCAGCACGGTCGGCGAGGCGCCGCCGTCGACGTAGGCGCGCGTGCCAGGGGCGTTCGAGCCCTGGTTGATGACCATGACGATGATGGATCCGACGACGGCCGCGTTCGTGGAGGCCGCCGCATCGACGGCCACGGCGGTGATGGACTCCGTCGCCGTCGCCGTGATCGCGACGCTGCCGCCGAGGCGAGCGGTGACGCCGTCGCCGATGTAGGCGCGCACGTCCTTGTTCAGCACGTCGACGACGAGGCCGAGTCCGACGCCCACCGAACCGGCGGTGAGGGCGATGGCACCCGCGAGTTGGACGAACGTCGTGTCGTCGCGCGCCGAGATCGTGATCGACTGCGCGGGGCTCACCGGCACGTGCTGGTTCACCGCTGTGCCGCCCGCGATGTAGGCACGGGTGGTGAGGTTCATCACGTCGACGATCACGGATCCGCCGATGGCGACGCCGCTCGTTCCCGCGCCGCCCGCGATGGCCACCGACGTGACGGCGATGGTGATCAACGGGATGTCGGGCACGACGAGCGCCCCGATGGATGCGGTCGCAGTGATGAGGATGGCGCCGCCGGCGTCGATCGTGGTCGGAGCGCCCGGCACCGGATCGATGTACGCGAGCGTGTCGATCGTGAGGATGTTGACCGCGACCGCGGCCCCGACACCGGATCCGCTGATGGCGAGGCCGCCGGCCGCCGCGATGTTCTGCAGCCCCATCGGGTTGCTGGCCTGCACGGCGAGTCCGCCGGCCGAGAGGACGGTGGATCCCGCTCCGATGACGGCCGTCGTCTCGAAGTCGATCACCTGCACGCCGACGGATCCGGCGACGGAGACCTTGCCGTTGCCTCCTGCCGCCGCGAGACCCCACACCACGAAGTCGTTCTCGGCTCCCGCCGGAGTGATCGCCTCGACGGCGACGCTTCCGGCCGTGATGTGGTCGCCTGCTCCGATCGATCCCGTGTTGGTGACGGTGGCGACGTTCAGGCCGATGCCCGCTCCGATGTTCGTGCTGTTCAGCTTGAGCGAGGTTCCGATCGACTTGTCCGTGGCGTCGACCGTGTTGGACGACGCCACGACGAGGGCGCCCGTGGCCGTGATCGTGAGCCCGTCGGTGATCGTGGCGGTCGTGGTGTCGACGACCCAGTTGACGGTGACCGCCGCGCCGACGCCGACGCCCTGACCGGACTTGCCCGACTGGCCGCTGGCCTGCCCGTTGGCGCTGCTCACGTTGTCGCTCGACGACGGCAGGGTGCCCGTCTTGCCCGACGTGCTCGGCGTTCCGTTCAGCTGGTCGCTCGCCTGGGAGTCGGAGTTGCCGGCCGTGTTCTGCGCGGATCCCTGAGCGCTCGCCGTCGCCTGCGCGCTGCCGGCCGTGACCGTCGCCGCCGTGATGACCACGGACGTGCCCGTGATGCTGCGCTGGGTCTGCGCCGTCGTCGTGAGGGTCAGGATGTTCAGCGCGATGACCGCCCCGACGGCCACGCCGTCGCCCGCTGCGTTCGCATCTCCTGTCACCGACGTTCCGCCGGTGTACGACGCGGCGATCGTCACCGCACCGGTCGCGACGAGTCCCACGCCCGGAGCGGACGGGATGCCCAGCCGTGCGATGGTGACCGGCGAGACGATGTTGATGCCGACGGCCGGGCTCACCGCGACGCTGCTGCCGGCCGACCCTGCCGTGACGACCGCGGTGACCGGGTCGGATGCCGTGGCGCTCAGCGTGACGTTCCGTCCGCCGGTGAGGACGGCGCCGTCCACGACCTCGGCGCGTGTCACGTTCGTGGTGAGCACGTTGATGGCGACGGATGCGCCGATCCCGACCTTTCCGCCGCCGCCGAGTTCGGCATCCGCCTTCGCCGTCGCGGAGTCGGTGCGCAGGTTCTGCGCGGTCAGGACGACGTCGCCGGTTCCGGCGTGCACGGCGGCGGATCCGGGGATGTACGCCTCCGTGTTGTCGGTCACGAGGTTGAGGGCGACGGCGCCGGCGACGCCCACGTCCTTGGAGCCCGCGCCGGCATCCGCTTCAACGGTGAACGTGTGCGTGGTGTCGCCTGCGACGTTCGTCATGGTCGCGGACTCGCTGAAGCCGTTGCCGGTGACGGTCGTGCGGTCGCCGATCCACGCCTTGTTCACGATCGTGACCAGGTTCAGTGCGACGGCGGCCCCGACGCCCACGTCCTGCGCGTTGAGCGCCGTGCCGTCGGCCTTGACGATGCCGTCCGTGTTCTCCGAGCTCGCCAGGCTGACCGCGCCACCCGCGGCGAGAGTCAGGCCGGTGGGCAGCGTCGCCGTCGCTGTGACGTCGGCGACGTTGATGGCGATGGCGGCCGCGACGGCCACTTTGCCGTCCGAGGTCGACGCCGACGGGTTGGCGCTGCCGTCCGCACCCTTGCCCTTGTAGGTCGTTGCCGTGGTGCTGGCGAAGTCGCGCTGATCGCTCGCCTGCTTGTCGACGTCTCCTGACGGGGCGTTCGGGCTGCTCGTGCCGGGAGCGCCGCTGGCCGACGCGCTCGCTGCTGCGCCGTCCGCCGAGGATCCGAAGGCGCCGAACGCGATGGATCCGCCGGCCGTGATGTTCCGGCCCGTCGTGCCGGTCACGGTGTGCGTGACCAGGTTGAGCCCGAGCGCGATGCCAACGGAGGCGGAGGATCCGCCCGCCGCCACGGCTCCCGCCGTGCTCGTGGCGCCCGCCGTCTGGTGGGCGTTCGCCGCGAACGATCCCGTGATGACGAGCCCACCGGTGGGGATCGTGCCGATCGACGCCGACGTGATGACGTTCGAGATGGTGATGGCGATGGCCGGCGTCACGGCCACCTTCGCGCTGCCCGTGCCCTGGGCGCCCATCTTCGCTTCCGTGGTGGCGATGTCGCCGGCCGTCGCGGTCAGCACGAAGTCGCGGGCGCCTGTGACGACGATGCCGTTGTCCAGGAGCGCGGTGGTCGTGTCGGTGACGAGGTTCAGCGCAACGGATGCGCCGATCCCGACGTTCGTCGCACTCACGCCGCCTTGTGTGGGCTCCGCCTTGACGGTGCTCGTCGCGTTGCTGCCCGCCGTGATCGCGACGTCGCCGCCGGTGAGGGTGACGACTCCGGAGAGCTCGGCGAGCGTTGTCTGGTTGACGACCGCGAGCGCGAACGACCCGGCGACCGAGATCTTGCCCTGCCCGGCGCCGCTGGCGGCCTGCGCACCGTACGTGCTCGTGACGTCCGACCCGCTGGTGCTCGTGGTGAACGGCGTCTCGGTGGCGCTCACGGTGATCGCGTGCGCGTGGATGGTGTCGCCCTGCGGCAGGCGAGCCGTGTTCGTGACGTTCGCGAGAGTGATCGCCACGGCGGCGCCGACGGTCGCCGTCGCGCCGTGCGACGCGGATCCGTCGGCGTCGGTCGCGGCATCCGTGTTCTGGCTGGACGCGAGCGTGACGAGGCCGCCTGCCGTGATGTCGGGGCCGTCGTGCTCGATGGTCGCCGTCGCGGTGACGGTCGAGACGGTGATGGCGATGGCGGCGGCCACGTTCACCTTGCCGTCGTTCGTGTTGGCGCTCGGCGTGGCCGTGCCGCCGGATCCCGCCACCTTGTTGTCCGTCGCCGACTGGTCGGCGAACGTGCGCTGGCCCTGCACCTGGCTGTCGACGCCGTCGCCGCTGGATCCGCTGCCGCCGCTCGACTCCGGTGCACCCGATGCGGATGCCTGCGCCGAGGCGGCCGTCGCGGAGACGCTCGACGCGGACAGCGTCGCATTCCCGCCGGCCACGATGCTGCGGTCGGTCGTGCCCGACACGGTGTGGTTCGCGATCGTGAGCCCGAGCCCGACCCCGATGGCCGCCGAGGATGCCCCGCCGGTGGCGGCGCCCGCTGTGCTGGAGGCGGAGGCGATCTGGCTCGCGCCAGCCGTGAGGCTGCCACTGAGCTGGATCGCCTGCGGAAGCGAACCGATGCGCGCGGTCGTGGTGACGTTCGACAGGGTGATCGCGACGGCCGGCGCGATGGCGACCTTGCCGCCTGTCGCGCCCATCTTCGCCTCGGTCACCGCGTCGTCCCTGGCGGTCGCCGTCAGCGTCACGTCGTGGGCGCCGGTGAGAGCGATGCCGTCGTCGAGCGTCGCCGTCGTCGTGTCCTGGATCAGGCTCAGCGCAACGGATGCGCCGACACCGACGTTCGTCGAGGTGACCCCGCCGGGTGTCGGCTCCGCCTTCACCGTGGTGGATGCCTGGCTGCCGGCGGTGATCGCGGCGTCGCCGCCGGTGAGGGTCACGGTGCAGGCCACCTCGGCGAGCGTCGTCTGGTCGACGACGGCGAGGGCGAACGATCCGGCGACGGACACCTTGCCGCCGCCCGCGCCGCTCACGGACTGGGCACCGTACGTGCTGGTGGCATCCGATCCGTCAACGGTCTCGGTCGCCGAGACCACCAGCCCGCGCGCGTGCACCGTGTCCGTTGCGGGCAGCTCGGCCGTGTTCGTGACATCCGCCAGCGTGATCGCGACGCCGGCGCCGATGTTCGCTGTGCCTCCCTGCGTGGCGGAGCCGTCCGCGGAGCTGGCCGCATCCGTGTTCTGGCTCGATGCCAGCGCGACAGTGCCGCCGGCCGTGAGGTCAAGGCTCGTGCCCGCGATGGTCGCCGTCGCGGTCACTGTCGCGAGGTCGATGCCGATGGCCGCCGCGACGTTCACGCCGCCGTCCGAGGTCGTCGCCTTCGGCGTGCTCGCCGAGCCTGAGCCCTTCACGCCGTTGTTCGCGGCGGACTGGTCGGTGAAGTCGCGCTGGCCCTTCACCTGACTGTCGACGCCGTCGCCTGCTCCGCCGCCGGTGCCGGCACCGCCGGAGCCGTCCGTGCTGTTCTCTGGAGCGCCTGAAGCGGATGCCTGTGCCCCTGCCGCGGAGTCCGACACGCTCGACGCGCCCAGCGTGATGTCGCCGCCGGCTTTCACGCTGCGTGCCGTCGTGGCCGTCACGGTGTGGTTCGCGATGGTCAGGCCGAGTCCGACGCCGACGGCGGCCGAGGATCCGCCGCTGACGACGGCTCCCGCGTTCGTGGATGCGGTCGCCTTCTGGGTCGCGCTGAGGGTGAGGGATCCGCTGAGTTGCAGCGCACCGCCGAACGTTCCGAGCGACGCCGTCGTCGTCACGTTGGACAGCGCGATTGCGACGGCGGGAGCGATGTCCACCTTGCCGCCCGCCGCGCCCATCTTCGCCTCGACGATCGCGTCATCGCCGGCCGTCGCGCTCAGACTCACGTTGCGCGCACCGGTGATCGCGATGCCGTTGTCGAGCACGGCAGTGGTGTCGTCCTCGATGAGCGCGATCGCCACGGATGCCCCGACGCCCACGCTCGTCGCCGTCACGCCACCCGGCGTGGGCTCGGCCTTGACTGTCGTGGACGCCTGGCTTCCCGCCGTGACGGTGATGTCTCCGCCGGTCAGGGTCACCGTTCCGGCCAGCTCGGCGAGCGTCTTCTGGTTCACGACCGCCAGGGCGAAGGATCCCGCTACGGACACCTTGCCGCCGCCGGCACCGCTCACCGACTGGGCGCCGTACGTGCTCGTGGAGTCGGATCCGTCCGCGGTCTCCGTAGCAGAGACCACGAGGTTCTTCGCGTGAACGGTGTCGCTCGCCGGCAGGAGCGCCGTGTTGGTGACATCCGCCAGCGTGATCGCCACGCCGGCGCCCACGTTCGCGGTGCCGCCTTGGGTGGCGGAGCCGTCTGCTGAACTGGCGGCATCCGTGTTCTGGCTCGATGCCAGCGTGACGGTGCCGCCCGCCTTCAGATCGATGCCCGTGCCGACGATGGTCGCCGTCGCGGCCGCCGTGGCGAGGTCGATGCCGATCGCGGCGGCAACGTTCACGCCGCCGCTCGACGATGTGGCCTTCGGGGTGCTCGCCGAGCCCGTGCCCTTCACGCCGTTGTCCGCGGCGGACTGGTCGGTGAAGTCCCGCTGGCCCTTCACCTGGCTGTCGACGCCGTCGCCCGCCCCGCCGCCGGTGCCCGCACCGCCGGAGCCGTCCGCGCTGTTCTCGGGCGATCCCGAAGCTGATGCCTGCGCCCCGGCCGCCGAGGCCGACACGCTCGACGCGCTCAGCGTGATGTTGCCGCCGGCGTCGACGCTGCGCGCGGTCGTCGCCGTGACCGTGTGGTTCGCGATCGTGAGGGCCAACCCGACGCCGATGGCCGCCGACGATCCGCCGGTGACGACCGCGCCGGCGTTGGTGGAGGCGCTCGCCTTCTGCGTGGCCGATGCCGTCAGGCTTCCGCCGAGTGTCAGCGTCCCGCCGAAGGTGCCGATAAGCGCCTGCGTCGTGACGTTGGAGAGGTCGATCGCGACGGCCGGAGCGAGGTCGACCTTGCCGCCGGCAGCGCCCATCTTCGCCTCGACGACCGAGTCGTCTCTCGCACTCGAGGTGAGGCTCACGTCGTGGGCGCCGGTGATCGCGATGCCGTTGTCGAGCGTCGCCGTCGTGTCGTCCTGGATGAGCGCGATCGCGGCGGATGCCCCGACTCCGACGCTCGTCGCCGTCACGCCGCCGAGCGTCGGCTCGGCCTTCACCGTCGTGGATGCCGTGCTGCCGGCGTTCACGCTCGCGTCGCCGCCGGTGAGCGAGACCGTTCCGGCGAGCTCCGCGAGCGTCTGCTGGTCGACGACGGCGAGCGCGAACGATCCGGCGACCGAGATCTTGCCGCCGCCCGCCCCTGACGTGGACTGCGCGCCGTATGTGCTGGTGGCATCCGCTCCCGGACCGCTGCCGACGACCGTTTCCGTCGCGCTGACGACGAGAGAGTGGGAGTGGACGGTGTCTGCCGCAGGCAGCTTCGCCGTGTTCGTCACGTCGGCGAGCGTGATGGCGACGGCTGCGCCGATCGTGGCGGTTGCGCCCTGCGAGGCCGATCCGTCCGCGGCCGATGCCGCATCCGTGTTCTGGCTGGAGGCAAGCGTCACCGTGCCGCTCGCCGTCAGGTCGAGACCCGTTCCGACGATCGTGGCCGTCGACTTCACCGTCGCGACGACGACGCCGATGGCTGCCGCCACGTTGACCTTGCCGGACGACGAGGAGGCGCTCGGCGTCGACGTCGTGCCCGACTTCGCACCCTTGCTCGCCGCTGCCGTGTCGTCGGCGTTGGTGCGCTCCTTCTGGATCTGGGCGTCCACGCCGTCGCCGGCACCCCCGCCGGTTCCCGCACCGCCCGAGCCGTCTGCGCTGTTCTCAGGAGCTCCAGACGCTGACGCCTGCCCTGATGCCGCCGACGCCGAGACGCCGAACGCGCTCAGCGTGATGTTGCCGCCCGCCGTGATCGACCTGGCCGTCGTGCCGCTGACCGTGTGGTTGGAGACCGTCAGCGCCAGGCCGACGCCGATCGCCGCCGTGCTGCCTCCTGCGACCACCGCTCCGGCCGATGTGTTCGCCGAGGCGTTCTGCGTCGCTGCCGCGGTCACGTCGCCCGACGCGGAGAGCGTGCCGCCGAACGTGCCGATCACGGCCGTGGTGGTCACGGTGGAGAGGGTGACCGCCACGGCGGGCGCGATGTCCACCTTGCCGCCGGATGCGCCCATCTTCGCGTCGGTCAGCGCGTCGTCGCGAGCCGTGCTCGTCAGCGCGATGCTGTGTGCGCCGGTGATCGCGATGCCGTTGTCGAGGGTGGCGAGCGTCGTGTCCGTGATGAGGTTCAGCGCGACGGACGCGCCGACGCCGACGCTCGTCGACGTCACGCCGCCCGCGGTGGGCTCGGCCTTCACGGTGCTGGATGCCGCGCTTCCCGCCGTGATGCTCGCGTCTCCGCCGCTGAGGCTCACGGTCCCGGCGAGCTCGGCGCTCGTCGCCTGATTGACCACGGCGAGCGCCAGGGATCCGGCGACCGAGATCTTGCCGCCGCCCGCCCCGGAGGTGGCCTGCGCTCCGTAGGTGGAGGTGACATCCGCTCCGCTGACGGTTTCGGTCGCACTCACGACAAGAGCGTGGGCGACGACCGTGTCGCCCGCCGGCAGGACCGCCGAGTTGGTCACGTCCGCGAGCGTGATGGCCACTGCGGCGCCGATGGTCGCGGTTGCGCCCTGGGACGCCGATCCGTCCGCGGCCGACGCGGCATCGGTGTTCTGGCTCGACGCCAGCGTCACGGTGCCACCCGCCTTGAGCTGCAGCCCGGAACCGATGACGGTCGCCGACGAGCTCACCGTGGCGACGACGACGCCGATCGCCGCCGCCACGTTGACCTTGCCGCTCGAGGTGGACGCGCTCGGCGTCGTCGTCCCGCCCGACTTCGAGCCCTTGCTCGCGGCTGCCGTGTCGTCGGCGTTGGTGCGCTCCTTCTGGATCTGGGCGTCCACACCGTCGCCGGAACCGCCGCCCGTTCCCGCACCTCCGGATCCGTCAGCGCTGTTCTCCGGGGCCCCGGATGCTGATGCCTGTCCGGACGCCGCCGACGCTGAGACTCCGGATGCGCTCAGCGCGAGGTCGCCGCCCGCCGTGATCGATCGCGCCGTCGTCGCGCTCACCGTGTGGTTCGACACGGTGAGCGCGAGTCCGACGCCGACCGCCGCCGTGCTGCCACCAGCGACGACGGCGCCCGCCGAGGTGTTCGCCGACGCGTTCTGGGTGGCGGATCCGGCGAATGATCCGCTGACCGACAGCGTCCCACCCGGTGTGCCGACGACCACCTGCGTCGTCACCGTCGAAAGCGTGACGGCCACCGCGGGCGCGATGTCGACGCTGCCGCCTGATGCGCCCATCTTCGCGTCGGTGAGGGCGTCATCCGTGGCGGAGCTGGTCAGCGTCACGTTGCGGGCGCCGGTGAGCGCGATGCCGTCGTCGAGGGTCGCGATGGTCTCGTCCGTGATGAGGTTCAGTGCAACGGATGCGCCGACACCCACCTTCGAGGTCGTCACTCCGCCCGCTGTCGGCTCCGCCTTCACGGTGCTGGACGCCGCACTTGCGGCTGTCACGGCTGCGTCGCCGCCCGACATCGTCACGGTTCCCGCGATCTCCGCGGTCGTGTGCTGGTTGACGACCGCCAGGGAGAGGGATCCTGCGACCGAGATGTTGCCGCCGCCTGCGCCCGACGCGGACTGTGCGCCGTACGTGCTCACGGCATCCGTTCCGCCACCGGAGAGCGGAACCACCGTCTCGGTGGCTGAGACCGTGAGGTCGTGGGCCGTGACCGTGTCGCCGGTCGGGACGACGGCGGAGTTCTCGACGTCGGCGAGCGTGATCGCGACGGCGGCGCCGATGTTCGCGCTCGAGGCGCCTGCGGCGGATCCGTCGGCGTTCGTGCCGGCGTCCGTGTTCTGGCTCGCTGCCAGCGTCACCCTGCCGCCGGCGTCGAGCGCGAGACCGTCGTGGTCGATGGTCGCCGACGACGTCGCTTCGGCGACGACGACCGCCACCGCTGCGGCCACGTTCACCTTGCCGCTCGAGGTCGAGGCGCTCGGGGTCTGGTCGGATCCGGACTTCGCACCGCCGTACGTCCCCGCCGTGTTGTCGGCGTTGGTGCGTTCCGTCGAGACTTGCTGGTCGACCCCACCGCCCGCGGTGCCGCCGCCGCTGGAGTCGCCGGGTGCGCCGCCTGCCGATGCCGATGCCTGTGCGGCGGAGGCCGAGGCGCCCGCCGCGGTCAGAGCGATGTCGCCGCCCGCCGTGATCGACCGGTCGGTCGACGCCGTGACGGAGTGGTTCGCGATCGTGAGCGCGAGGCCGACGCCGACGCCGGCCGTCCCGCCGGTCGCGACGGCACCGGCCACCGTGCTCGTCGATGCGTTCTGGGTGGCCGTCGCACCGAACGAACCGGAGCTGCCGAGCACCGCCGCGTTGCCCGTGAGGCCGGATGCCGCATCCACGTGCACCGTTGTGGTCACCGTCGACAGCGCGACGGCGACGGCCGGGGTGATGCTGACGCCGCCGCCCGAGGCGCCCATCTTCGCCTCGACGGCCGAGTCGTCCTTCGCGGAGCTGGACAGCGTGACATCGCCGGTCTTGGTGAAGGTCGCGGTGCCGGCGATCGTCGCTGCGGTGGCGTCGGTGACGATGGCGAGCGCGGCGGATGCGCCGACGCCCACACTCGACGCGACCACCCCGCCGGGTGTCGGCTCCGCCTTCACCGTGCTCGAGGCCGCGCTTCCCGCGGTGATCGTGACGGCACCCTGCGCGTTCGACGGCGCGCCCAGGTTCACGCCGCCAGCGACGGAGGCCGTCGTCGTCTGGTTCGCGATCTCCAGCGCGAGGGAACCGGCGACGGAGACCTTGCCACCGCCCGCGCCGGATGCGGACTGTGCGCCGTACGTGCTGACGGCATCCGCTCCGGCCACGGTCTCCGTCGCCTGGACCACAAGGCCGTGCGCGACGACCGAGTCGCCCGCCGACAGGATCGCCGTGTTGTCCACGTTCGCCAGCGTGATGGCGACGGCGGCGCCGATGTTCGCGCTCGAGGCGCCCACTGCCGAACCGTCGGCGTTGGTGCCGGCGTCCGTGTTCTGACTCGATCCGATGGTCACCGTGCCGCCGGAGTTCAGGGTCAGGCCCGTTCCGATGATCGTCGCGCTCACGTTCACTGTGGCGACGACGACGGCGACGGCCGCGGCGACGTTCACCTTGCCCTGCGAACTGGACGCGCTCGGCGTCGCCTTGGATCCGGACGTGCCGCCCTGGGCCGCCGCCGACGTGTCGTCCGCGTTGGTGCGTTCCTTCTGCACCTGCGTGTCGACGCCGTCGCCACCGGATCCGCCCGATCCGCTGTTCTCGGGCGCGCCGCCCGCAGACGCGGACGCCTGAGCGGCAGAGACCGACGTGCTCGATGCGGTGAGCGAGAGGTCGCCGCCTGCGGTGATGGATCGCGCTGTGGTCGCGGCGATCGTGTGGTTCGAGAGGGTGAGCGCGAGTCCGACGCCGACTGCTGCCGTGGAGGCGCCCGTTGCCACGGATCCCGCGACCGTCGAGGCCGAAGCGTTCTGCGTCGCGCTCGCCGCCAGGGCGCCGCTGAGCTGCAGGGTGGCGCCGGTGCCGATCGTCGCCGTCGTCGTGACGGCGGACAGCGTGACGGCGATCGCAGGCGAGAGGTCGACGCCTCCGCCCGACGCTCCCATCTTCGCCTCGGTGGCGGCGGCGTCCGTCGCGGTGCTTCCGACCGTCACGTTCCCGGCACCGGTGAACACGGATCCGTTCGCCACGGACGCCTGCGTGGTGTCGGTCACGAGGTTCAGCGCGACGGACGCGCCAACGCCGACCTTGCCTCCTGAGACGCCGCCCTCGGACGGTTCAGCCTTCACCGTGGATGCCGCTGCGCTGGCCGCCGTGACGCTCGCGTCGCCGCCGGTGAGAGTGACCGTCCCGGCGAGGAGTGCCGAGGTCTGCTGACCCACGATCGCGATGGCGACCGATCCGGCGATCGACACGGTGCCG
Source organism: Planctomonas sp. JC2975 (assembly GCF_012985205.1). Taxonomy (NCBI): domain Bacteria; kingdom Bacillati; phylum Actinomycetota; class Actinomycetes; order Micrococcales; family Microbacteriaceae; genus Planctomonas; species Planctomonas sp. JC2975. The sequence continues at coordinate 1,698,418 of NZ_JABEKS010000001.1, forward strand.
CCGCCTGCGCCCGACGCGGACTGCGCGCCGTAGGTGCTCGTGACGTCCGCTCCGTTCGGCGTCGCCGTCGCGCTCACCACGAGTCCGTGAGCGTGCACCGAGTCGCCGACCGGGACCGATGCCGTGTTGTCGACCTTCGCGAGCGTGAGGGCGACGGCGGCACCGATCGTGGCCGTCGCGCCCTGGGATGCCGTGCCGTCTGCGGCGCTGCCCGCGTCCGTGTTCTGGCTTGCGGCGATGGTGACCGTTCCGCCTGAGGTGAGCGTGATGCCCGTGCCGACGATGGTCGCCGTCGATGCCACGCTGGCGACGACCACGCCGACCGCCGCCGCGACGTTGACCTTGCCGCTCGACGTCGACGCACTCGGTGTCGCCGTGCCGCCGGATGCCGCTCCCCCTGACTCCCCGGCCGTGTCGTCGGCGTGCGTGCGCTCCTTCGACAGCTGCTGGTCGACTCCGTCGCCCCCGCTGCCTCCCGAGCCGCCTGTCGACGAGTTGTCCTTCGCGCCAGACGCGGAGGCCGTGGCCGAGGAGGCGGATGCCGACGTCCCCGTCGCCTGCAGTGTGATCGCCCCACTCGCCGTGACCGACCTCGCCGTCGAGCCCGTCACCGTGTGGTTCGCGATCGTGAGCGCGAGCGCGACCCCTACCGCCGCCGTCGATGCGCCGGCCACTGCCGCGTTCGCCGTGCTCGAAGCGGATGCGCTCTGCGTCGCGTGCGCGGTGAGGTCACCGCTCAGCGCGAGCGTGCCGCCGGTGCCGATCGTGGCGAGCGTGGTCACCGTGGAGAGCGTGACGGCGACCGCAGGCGCGACGTCGACACCGCCGCCTGACGCGCCCATCTGCGCCTGCGTGGTCGTCGCATCCATCGCGGTGCTCGTCAGCGTCACGTCGGCGGCCCCGGTCAGCGTCGCTCCCTTGGCGACGGCCGCCGTGGTCTGGTCCGTGACGATCGCAAGGGCTGCGGATGCGCCGATCCCCAGGTTCCCGGGTGTCACGCCGCCACCGGTCGGCAGCGCCTTCACGGTGGTCGTCGCGTTGCTCCCCGCGGTGACCACCGCGTCGCCGCCGGTCAGTGCGGCGGTGCCCGCCAGCTGCGCCGAGGTGGTCTGGTTAGCGATCGCCAGGCCGAGGGATCCGGCGACCGAGACCTTGCCTCCGCCTGCACCGCTCGTCGATGAGGCGCCGTAAGTAGAGACGTCATCAGTGCCGTTCACCGCTTCGGTGGCCGAGATCGTCAGCGCCTTCGCGTGAACCGTCGCGTTCTGGGGCAGCAGTGCCGTGTTCGTCACATCCGCGAGCGTGATGGCAACGGCCGCACCGATCGCCGCAGCGCCACCGCTGACGGCCGAGCCGTCGGCCGAGGTCGTCGCGTCCGCGTTCTGCTGCGCGGAGAGCGTGACCGTTCCGGATGCGGTGAGCGTGAGGCCCGCGACGGAGCTCGAGACGGTCGCCGTCGAGGTCTGCGTGGCGACGACGATCGCGACGGCTGCCGCCGCATCGATCTTGCCGCCCGACGTCGATGCCGACGGTGTGGAGGTCGTGCCGGTCGGATCGGTGCCGCCCGCTGCCCCGTTGGCCTTGGCCGTGTCGCCGGCGAACTGACGCTGGTTCGCGACCTGGTCGTCGACACCCGAACCGCTCGACCCTCCGCCGCCCGACGTCTGCTGCGCACCACCCGCCGACGCCGTCGCCGTTGAGGCGGATGCCCACACCCCGCTGGAGTCGAACGTGATGCCCCCACCTGCAGTGATGCTCCTGGCGGTCGTGGCGTGCACGTCGTCGTTCGCGATGGTGAGCGCGAGGCCGATGCCGACGGCGGCCGTGGATGCGCCGGTCGCCACGGCGCCGGCGGTCGTCGACGCGGTCGCCGTCTGGGATGCGGACACGGAGAGGTTGCCTGCGAGCGTCGTCGTGCCGCCGAGCGTGCCGACGCTCGCCGCGGTCGTCACGGTGGCGAGCGTCACGGCAACAGCGGGCGTGACGGCGACGCCGCCGCCTGACGCGCCCATCTTCGCCTCGGTGGCGGCGACGTCCTTCGCGGTCGCCGTCAGGGTGATGGCGCCGGCTCCGGACACGGTCGCGCCGTCGGCGATGCTCGCCACTGTCGAGTCTCCGATGAGGTTGAGCGCGACGGATGCGCCGACACCGACCTTCCCGCCAGAGACCCCTGGCCCGACCGGTTCCGCCTTCACGGTGGACGTCTCGTCGCTCACCGCCGTGACCGCAAGGCCACCGGATCCGGTGATCGTCACGGCACCCGCGAGCTGCGCCAGCGTGTCCAGGCTGACCGTCGCCAGCCCGAGCGATCCGGCCACCAAGACGTTGCCGCCGCCCGCGCCGCTGGCGGCCTGCGCGCCGAAGACGTGCGTGGCATCCGTGCCGTTCTGGGTCATGGCGGCCGAGACGACCAGAGCATGGGCGTGGATCGTGTCCCCCGTCGGCAGCACCGCGTGGTTCACGACGTGCGCGAGCGTGATCGCTACGCCGGCGCCGATGGACGCCGTGCCGGGTGCAACGGCGGATCCGTCTGCCGATGACGCCGCATCCGTGTTCGCGTTGGACGCCAGCGTGAGGGTTCCGCCCGCCGTCAGGTCGATGCCCGTGCCCACGATGGTCGCTGTGGACTCGCTGCCGGCGACGACCACGCCGACCGCCGCTGCGACGTCGATGCCGCCGCTTTGCGTCGATGCGGACGGCGCCTTCGTCGTGCCCGACGTCGAACCGCCGTTCAGCTGCGACGTGTTGTCCGCGAACGTGCGCTGGTCCGTCACCTGCTGGTCGACGCCCGAGCCCGTTCCCCCACCGCTGCCGTCGCCAGGCGCGCCTGCTGCGGAGGCGGTCGCGTCTGCCGCCGATGAGGAGATACCGGATGCCGTCAGCGCGAGATCGGCGCCCGCGTTCAGCGACCTCGCCGTGGCGGCCATCACCGTGTGGTTCGCGATCGTGAGCGCAAGGCCGACACCGACCGCCGCGGATGACGCGTCGGAAACGGCGGATCCGGCCACCGTCGACGCCGACGCGTTCTGCGTCGCGGTCACGCCGATCGCCCCGGTCGCCGAGGTCGTCGCCCCGGTGAGGATCGCCGCCGTCGTCGTCACGGTCGACAACGCGAGCGCCACGGCCGGTGCGAGGGCGGCGCCGCCGCCGGACGATCCGGACTTCGCTTCGACGGTCGCGGCATCCGTCGCGGTCGCCGTCAGCGAGATGCTCTTCGCCGCGGTCACGGATCCCGAGATGGTCGCGTTCGTCGCGTCGGTGACGAGGTCGAGGGCGACGGAGGCCCCGATGCCCGCCTTCGTCGCGGTGACCCCGCCCGCGGTCGGTTCGGCCTTCGCCGTCGACGTCACGTTCGATCCGGCAGTCACGGCGAGTGCCCCTGATCCTGCGGACGTCAGCGTGACATCGCCGGCGAGCAGCGCGGTGGTCACAGGTGTCACGACGGCGATGGCGAGGGATCCGGCGAGCGACACGCTTCCGCCTCCGGCCCCGCTGGTGGCCTGGGCGGAGACGGCGGATCCGTTGTCCGACCCGTCGACGGCGACTTCAGCGGAGAGCGTCAGCGATCCGGCATGCACGGAGTCGCCGGCCGGCAGCGTCGCCTGGTTCACCGCGTGCAGGAGGGTGATGGCCACGGCGGCACCGATCACGAGGTCGGCGGTGGACACCGCTGAGCCGTCGGCGCTGGTAGCGGCATCCGCGTTCTGCGACGAGCCGATGGTCACTGCCCCGCTCGCGGTCAGCACGACACCGGTGCCGATGACGGATGCCGACGCTGTCGGCGTCGCGACCACGACGGCGACTGCCGCAGCCGCGTCGACCCCGCCCTGCGAGGTGGACGCGCTTGGAGCCTTCGTCGCGGCGGGCGCTCCACTGCCGGTCTGGGTCGCGAAACCCGATGCCGCGCCCTTCGCGTCCGTCACGCTCGTGTCGACGCCCGTGCCGGATCCGCTGGAGCCCTGCGGCGCGCCCGACGCTGACGCCGTGGCCGACGCCGTGCTGCCGCTGAAGCCCGTGGCGGTGATGCCGATGGATGCCGCGCTCACCGATCGCGCGACCGACGCGGAAACGGCATCGGCCGTGATCACGAGTGAAAGCCCCGCGCCGACCGCTGCCGTGGCTCCGCCCTGCACGGCGCCCGTCGCGGTCGCTGCTGCGGTCGCGTGCTGCTCGGCGCTGATGCCGACCGCACCCGTTGCCGTGAGCAGCGCACCCGTGCCGATCGCCGCCGTTGTGGAGACGTTCGCCGAGACGACGGAGGCGAAGGGCGCGACGGAGACGCCCGACGACGATGCGCCGTCCTGTGCGGTGACCGCGGCGTCGTCGTGCGTGAGCGCGGCGAGCGTGACGTCCGCTGCGCCCGTGACGACGGATCCGTCTCCGATCACCGCCGTCGTGGTGTCGTTCACGAGCGCAAGGCCGAACGAGGCGCCGATGCCGGCAGTGGATCCGCCGGGGCCGCCAGCGGCCATGAGCGCGGAGACCGTGGAGACGACGGCGGAGGTCGCGTGTGCGGAGAACCCGCCGGATCCGCCGGATCCGAGCGTGACGGTGGGTCCGGTGCCGCCGCTGGACAGGAGCGCGGCCGAGGTGGTGACCGTCGCGGTCTGGAGGGCGACGGATCCTGCGACGCCGAGGGTTCCTCCGCTCCCGGCACCCGCAGTGGCGGTCGTGCTGAAGCGGTCGGTGGCGTCTGCTGCGCCGGATGAGGTGGTCGGTCCGACTCCGGCTGTGAGGCTGAGGGCTGTGGAGGTGATGAGGGTGTGGGGTCCGACGTTCGCGGAGACCGTGACGTCGGCGAGGGTGACCGCGACGGCGGCCGCAATGCTCGTCCCGCCGCCAGGGGGTGCGCGGCTGGAGGGTCCGCCGGATGCCAACGTGGCGGCCGACGCGTTCTCGGTGGCGGTGAGGTTGACGCCGTGCGCGACGATGGTCACCCCGTCGACCGAGGCGTCTGCGCTCGCGCTGTGCACGGTGATCGACACGGCTGCCGAGACGCTGACGGTTCCGGCGGGTGTGGCAGGGGCTCCGGGTCCTGGGCTGCCGCCGCTCCCGCCTCCGCCGCCGGGAAGCCCACCGCCGGTGGTGGGGGCCTCGCTGTCGGCGAAGGTGCGCGCCCCTGTGGCGAGGTCCGCGGGCGACGGGTGCTCGGCGGCATCCGTTCCGCCTGCCCCGACGTCGGACGCCGTCGCGCTCGTCACTGCTCCAGACGCGCCGTTCGCGGTGAGGCTGAAGGTGCCGCCGACCGTCACGTCCCTGTGCGTCGTGGCCTGCACCAGGTGGTTCGCGTACGTCTGGGCGACCGCGACGCCGAGCGAGCCATCCGCTTGCGCCTCTCCGGTCGCCGTCGTGGAGACCGTCGCGACCTGGTGTGCCGTCGCCGTGTAGTCGCCGGTGAGTGTCAACGCCGTGCCTGTCTCGCTGTTCGCGATGGTGAGCACGTTCGAGGTGGTCAGCGCGTAGACCGGGGCGATCGCGACACCCGTCGAGAATGCGCCGCCGCGTGCCTGCGTCGTCGAGGGCGAGACGGCATCCGCGGTGAGCGTCAGGTTGTGGGCTCCGGTCAGAGCCGAGCCGGCGGCGAGCCCTGCGGCCGTCGTGTCGTTCACGACGTTCAGCGCGATGGAGGCGCCGATCCCCGTCGTCGCGCCGCCGGCGTTCGCGCCGGGCACCGCCGTCGCCAGGTTCGTGTCGTTCGACTTCGCCGTCAATCCCACATCGGTTCCGGATGCCGCCACCGGCGCTCCCGTGAGCTGCGCGGTCGTCTGCACCGTCGCCACGTTGATGGCCACGGATCCGGCAACCCCCACGTTCGTCGCCCCGCCGGCTCCGGATGTCGCACTCGCCGAGTACGTGTTCGTCGCGCCGTCCGCGGCAGGCTTCGTGACAGCAGCGACGTCCAGCGCCGGAGTCGTGAGCGTCGCGCCGGACACGTGCGCGTCGGTCGTGACGTCCGCACTGTTCACGGCGACGGCCACTCCGACGCCGTTCGGATCACTGGCGGCCGCACTTCCGTCTGCCGCCGCTGACGAGCCGCCCTCGTTGCTGGCGTGCACGCTGACCGGTGCCCCGCCGCTGGATCCCGCCGTGCCGGTGACCGCGATGACGAGACCGCCGCCGATCGGCGCGATGTACGCGTGCGTGGACTGCTGCACATCCGAGTAGGCCAGCGCTCCCGCTATGTCGATGGATCCGCCGGGTGCCTTGGCCTTGCCGTCCGTGGTGGTGGACGGCGACTGGCCGTTGCCCGTCGATCCGCCGGGGCTCGACTTCGCCACCGTGACGACGACGTTGTCGGAATCCGCTGCTACGTCGACGCTGCCCGCGTTCACTCCGAGGTTGCTGTTGCTGTCGATGTACGCCGCCGTGTTGCTCGTGACCCTGGTGACGCCGATGCCGGCTCCGGCCGTCGCCGCCGTCGCATCCGCTGTCGTGGTGACCGACGTGTTGTTCGAGGCCGCGAGGACGAGCGCGCCGCCGGCCTTGATGCTCGAGGAGCCACCGACGTGTGTCGTCGCCGTGCTGTCGATCGCAGCGGTGGCGACCGCGGCATCCGTCGCCGAGCTCGCCCCCGTTCCCGTCGAGCTGACGACAGCCGTCACCGTCGAGGAGCTCGCGAGCGTGACGGCGCCGCGCGCGTCGATCACCGTCGCACCGACCACGGACACGAGCGCGGACGACGACGCGGACACGACGTTCTCGCCGACGATCGGAGCTGCGGAGGGCGTCTGCGTCGCCGTCGCGGAGAGGATCACGGTGCCCGCGTGGATCACGGCCCCGTCGACGATCACCGATGCGGATGCCGCCGATCCGGTCTCCGCGTCCGTCGCGGCGAGCGTGACATCCGCTGCCGATCCGCCCGACCGGGTGTCGATGGTGACCCCGGGCGAGACGGTGATGCTCGCCGCGCCGATCACGATCCGAGCGCCCGGCAGCAGCAGGTCGCCCGTCACGAGGATCTTCACGCCGGTCGCCGTCGCCTGGATGGTGAGCGACCCGGTCGGGATGTCGATGGTCTGCGTCTCCATCGCCGGAGAGCTGACGATGAGGTGTCCGGCGCCGTCCGAAGTCACGGTCACGGTGTCGTTCGCCGTCGAGGCGGTCACCGTCACGTTGGCGACGCCGGTGATCGTCACCGGCTCGAGTCCCGTGTACGTCACCGCGTGGCCGCCGAAGACGACGGATCCGCTCGACGCGTTGCTCGGCGTCGAGACTGCGGAACCGCCCGCACCGTGCAGCACGAGCGTGTCGTATCCGCCGGCTCCGCCGTCGAGGGTCCCGTCCAGCGAGCCATTCGGCGAGAACACGAACGTGTCGCGGTTGTCAGCGGCGCCGACCAGGTTCTGGAACCCGGAGAACGACTGCTCGCCGACGGATCCCGCGTCGTGCCCTGTGACATTCCAGGTGGTGTCGGAGGCCGGGCCGTGCAGGGACGTGCCCGTCCCCGTTGCGGCGATGCTGTCGACCCCGCTGTAGCTGAAGCCGCCGAGCGAGGGTGCCACGACGGATCCGCCGCTCGTCGAATCCGCTGTCCAGTCGACGTCGTTCCCGATGACCGCGACCGTGTCGGATCCCGACCCGGTGAACGCGATCGGGACGGTGACCGGACCGACCGACGTGTCGACCGTGAGCGTCATGGCGTTCCCGCCCGCGCTGCGGATGTCGGCCGACGTCAGCGACGACAGCGGCACGCGCGTGAGCACCCCGCCGTCGTCGATCACGAGGTCCCCGCCGTCGACGTAGACGCGCACGCTGTGCGCGGCCGTCGCGGTGTCGGCCGTGTACGTGTACACGCTCGGCGCAGCTGCGGGCGTCGTGCCCGGCGTTGCCGCCGCCGAGCCGGACGAGGCCGCCGTCGTCGTGGCGGTCGCCGTCGAGGTTCCGGATGCCGGTGCCCCGGTCGCCGATGAGGCGTCCGTTGGCGCCGTGCTCGGCGTCGGCGTAGCGGAAGCCGGATCCGTCGATGCGACCCCGGTCGCCCCCGAGCCCGAGGTGGTGTCCGTGCTCGTCGCCGGATCGGTCGCGGAGGTCGTGGCATCTGTTCCGGACGTGGCCTGGGTCGCAGACCCTGACGTGCCGTCGGTCGCCGGCGCGGGGCTCGCGGTCGCGGCCGGATCGGACGCAGCCGGATCGGAGGTGGCCGGATCGGATGCGGCCGTGGGATCGGAACTCGTCGTCGTTGTCGACGCGGTGTCCGTCGGGGTCGTGTCGACCGCCGGGGTGGTCTGCGTGCCGGAACCGGAGGCATCCGTTCCGTCGTCGAGCACGAAGCCGGAGCCGAGCGATGCCCCGAGCCCACCGTGGATCGTGGTGCCACCGGACGCCGTGGGCGTCGAGGTCGGATCCGGGGTGGGTGTCGGGTCCGGCGTCTGTGTCGGCGTCGGCGAGTCGGTGGGTGTCGGCGTCGAGGAGTCCGTCGGCGTCGGCGTCGACGAATCCGTCGGCGTCGGCGTCGAGCTGTCGGTCGGGGTCGGGGTGGGCGTCGATCCGCCGGTCTGAGTGGATCCGCCCACCGTCGCAGGTCCCGTGGTTCCCGGCCCGCAGACGAGCGTGCTGCTCGAGGTGCTCGACGACGACGAACTGGTCACCGTTCCTGTCGTCGGGTCGACGGTGGTCGTCGGCGTGCTGGTCGGACCGGAGCCGCCGGTCATGTGGCAGTTGGATCCGTACGGGGACGTGCTCGTCGGCTGCGGAACGACTGTGGCCTGAACGCCGTTGTGCGCTGCGGCGAGCGCAGCCAGCAGTGCGGCCAGCAGCGACGGGTCGATCTGCGTCCCGGTCGGCTGCGCACTCGGCTGTGCCGTCGCGCTCGGCTGAGCGGTCACCGTGGGAGCGGTCGCCGTCGGCGAAGCGGATGCCGTCCCCTGCGTCGGTCCGTCCGGAATCGCCACGCGCACGGTGACCGTGTGCGTGGATTCGGGTGCCGCCGCCTGCGCGGGTGCACCGATCACGACGGACTGCGCGAGTGCCAGAGCGAACGCCGCCACGACGGCGGACAGAACGAAGATCACAGATCCGGGTCGCCTCGTTGTGAGGCCCAGCGGACCGCGGCGGCGCGCGACGAACGCGTCGGAACCCATGGTTCCGCGCGTGCTCGTGCGCATCCCTCGTGCCACGGCTCAGCCCCGAACTGGCCCACGCCGTTCGCGGCGGCCCGAAACGCCGCGACCCGGCCGGGTCGACAGCAGTGACGGTAGACCCGGTCGATCGGACGCGCAACGATTTCGCCTCACGCGTGACAGGCACCTCGGACGGCGTCATCGAACACTGATCACGGCGTGTCGCAGGCGTTCTCGCCGATCCAGGCGCTGCCGCTCTCGCACCACCGGCCCCCGAAAAGGGGTAGGCGACAGAGTCCGCTTCGATGGCGATTTGCTCATCTGAGCACTGCCAGTTTCGACGGCCTTCCGGTGATGGATCCTGCAGCGGTTCACGCCTCGACGATGCCGCTCCTACCGTCCCGACGCTCCCGACGAACGCCGGCAATGACCTCCGCTCTCAGCTTCAGCGCGCCCACGGATCGTAGTCCGCGATCAGCTCGCCCTGCTCCGGCCGCTCGTCTGCCGGCACGTGCTGCAGGTTGATCCGCACGCGGTACCACTGCGAACTGGACCCTCGCATGCCGTCGACGAGGGTGTCTGCTGGGTGGAGGCGAGAAGCCGCATCCGGATGCGCCGTCATCCACCGATCCAGGGCGTCGAGCGCCTCCGGCTTCGTCTTGGTCCGCGCCACCTCGATGAGCGGCATCGACGAGACGCGCCTGCCTGCGCCATCCCCGCTCTGCGCCCGCTCGCCCCGCGGCGGCCTCTCGGCAGGGCCGAGCCGTTCGGCGAGTGCGAGCAGCGCCTCGAGCGAACCGACCGCGTCGTCGATGCCTTCATGCGGATCTCCGTGCTCGGCGAACCGCTGCGGCACGGTGAGCACGGTGAACTCCTCAGGACGACGGGAGCGAACCTCGTTCCAGTCGACGGGTGTCGACACTCGGGCGTCCGGCAACGGCCTGATGGAGTACGCGGATGCCACGGTGCGATCCTTGGCGTTCTGGTTGAAGTCGACGAACACGCTCTCGCCGCGCTCCTCCTTCCACCAGCGTGCCGTCGCGAGCCCTGGCGCGCGGTTCTCCACCTCGCGTGCGAGCGTCTCGGCGGCGAGCCGGACGGCCGCGAAATCCCACTCGGGCGCGATGCGCACCAGAATGTGGAGCCCTCGCGATCCGCTCGTCTTCGGCCAGCCGATCAGTCCGTGGTCGTCGAGCACGTCGCGTACCACGAAGGCGACGTCGACGATCTGCGACCAGTCGACGCCGGGCATCGGATCGAGGTCGACGCGCAGCTCGTCAGGATGGTCGAGATCCTCCGCGCGCACCGCGTGCGGGTTGAGGTCGAGGCATCCGAGGTTGGACACCCAGGCGAGACCCGCCGCGTTGCGGAGCACCGCCTCCTCGGCCGACGTTCCCCTTGCGTAGTGCAGCGTCGCCGTGTCGATGTAATCCGGATGTCCGTCGGGCACGCGCTTCTGGAAGAACGGCTCCTGAGAGAGCCCCTTCACGAACCGCTTGAGCACCATCGGACGCCCGCCTGCACCGCGCAGCGCTCCTTCCGCGACGGACAGGTAGTAGCGCGCGAGGTCCAGCTTCGTCAGCCCCGTCTCGGGGAACACGACCTTGTCCGGATGAGAGACGCGCACTTCCTGGCCGTCAACCTCGAGGAACGTCTCGGCCTTCGACGACGGGCTCATCCCGTCACGGTAACCCGCCCACTCCCGAAAGTGCCCGTTCTCCCTCCCGAAAGTGCCCGTTCCTACGCTCGAGAGTGCCCGTTCTCCCTCCCGAGAGTGCCCGTTCCTACTCGCGAAAGTGCCCGTCCCTACTCCCGAAGGTGTCCACGCGCACGACGATCAGCGGACTGCGACCGTCGCGCGGGCTCGGTCACATACGGTCTCGGTGACGTGCGAGAAGCGGCGCGACCTCATCGAGCATCCGCTCGTCCCCCGCGTACACGCCCTCTGCGCGCGGCCAGTGCAGGATCACGTCCGTGAAGCCGAGCTCGGCGGCTTTGCCCGTCATGTCCTCGAAGGCAGACACGCTGGCGAGGGCGAACCTGCTGCCGTCGCCGGAGTCGAGGCTGAGGTGGCGTTCGACGGACTGCGGATCGCGTCCCGAGCGCTCGACGATGTCGTCGAAGCGAGCCGAGAGATCCGCGATCCCGCGCCACCACTCGTCGGGGGACGAGCCCCATGCGCCGATGGTCGTCCATGCGTCGCCGATGCGCGCGGCGAGCTCCAGCCCCTGCGGACCGCTCGCGGCGATCGCGAACGGCATCCGCGGATGCTTGGCCGGCGCTCCGACCATGCGCGCCTTCACTGCCTGGTACCAGTCCCCGGAGTACGAGATGCCGCCACTGCCCGGATCCTCGAAGCGCAGCAGCCGGTCGAGGAGTTCGACGAACTCGACGTATCTCGCATGCCGCTCGCGCGGCGTCAGCTCCGGCTCACCGAGCACGGCCGAGTCGAAGCTGTGTGCCGCTCCGGATCCGATCCCGAGGATGAAGCGGCCTCCGGAGATGTCGTCGATGGTGGCGAGGTCTTTCGCGAACGGCACCGGATGCCGGAAATTCGGCGACGTGACGAACGTGCCGAGCCGGATGGTCGAGGTGACCGTCGCGGCTGCCGTCAGCGTCGGCACTGTCGCACCCCACGGACCGGATGCCAGTTCACCCCACGCGAGATGGTCGTAGGTCCACGCGTGGTCGAAGCCGAGGTCCTCGGCCTTCCGCCATAGGCGCTGAGCCTCCGACCACGGATATTCGGGCAGGATCACGATTCCGAAGCGCACCGGGTCAACCTACCGCGGCGGGCTGGTGGCCGAACCCTGAGTCACGACTCGGACCGGTTCACTCGTCCCCTCGCCCGCAGCAGATTCAACTGCGTGGCGCGCGCCCGTTCGGGATCCGGCTCCCGGCCTTGCTCCGTGTTAAGCAGATCTCGGCGGCGGGGGTAGCGGACCCTGGCAATGCTGTTGCGACCGGCCTCCTCAAGCGCACTCTCGAGAACAAGATCGGGCACTCTCGGAAGCAAGATCGGGAACTATCGAGAGGAACATCGGGCACCCTCGAGAGCAAGATCGGGCACTTTCGGGAGTAGGAACGGGCACTCTCGGGGGTAGGAACGGGCACTCTCGGGAGGGCTGACGCGGGAGCTTCGTCCGTGGTCGCGCTTCGCGCTCGACTGAGTCGATCGGCGTTGTCGAGCACGCGAGTGTGCTCGACCACGCCGCAATCGTCAGTGGAAGAAGTGGCGCTCTCCCGTGAAGTACATCGTCACGCCGGCCGCCTTCGCTGTGTCGATGGCGAGCTGGTCGCGGATCGATCCGCCCGGCTGCACGATGGCTTTGATGCCTGCCTCGATCAGGATCTCGGGGCCGTCAGGGAACGGGAAGTACGCGTCGGATGCCGCGACCGATCCGGCGGCGCGGTCACCGGCACGCTTCACCGCGAGCTCGCACGAGTCGACCCGGTTCACCTGGCCCATCCCGACGCCGACGGATGCCCCACCCGACGCGAGCAGGATCGCGTTCGACTTCACGGCACGGCACGCGGTCCACGCGAACTCGAGGTCTGCGAGCGTCGCGTCACCCGCGGCCTCGCCAGCCACGAGCGTCCACTCGGACACCGGCGCGAAGTGCCTGTCCGACTCCTGCAGCAGCATGCCGCCGGAGAGCTGCTTGACCTCCGTCGTCGGCAGCTCGAAGCCGGGCTGCAGCTTGAGGATGCGCAGATCCTTCTTGGTCTGCAGCAGCTCGAGCGCCTCCGGCTCGTAGTCCGGCGCGATGATCACCTCGGTGAAGATCGGCTTCACGGACTGCGCCATCGCGAGGGTCACGATGCGGTTCGCTGCGATCACGCCGCCGAACGCGGAGGTCGGGTCGCACTCGTGCGCCTTGCGGTGGGCATCCGCGATCTCCTCGCCCTCCCCTGCAACGGCGATGCCGCACGGGTTGGCGTGCTTGATGATCGCGACGGCGGGTCGCTCGAAGTCGTACGCGGCGCGCAGGGCGGCATCCGCGTCGACGTAGTTGTTGTACGACATCTCCTTGCCGCCGAGTTGGTCGGCCTGGGCGATCCCGTTGCCACCGGCCGAGACGAAGAGCGCGGCGGCCTGGTGGCTGTTCTCGCCGTAGCGCAGGGATGCCTCGCGCTGCCACGTCCTGCCCACCCACGCCGGCAGAGCGCTGTCGTCGTCGGGCGCGAGGGTGTCGCCGAGCCACGTGGCGACGGCCACGTCGTACCCGGCGGTGTGCCGGAACGCGTCGCGAGCCAACGCAGTGCGGAACGCGAGCGTCGTGCCGCCTGATGCCACGGCATCCGCGATCTCGGCATATCGATCAGGCGAGGTGACGATCGCGACGTTGGCGAAGTTCTTGGCCGAAGCACGCACCATCGCGGGCCCGCCGATGTCGATCTGCTCGACGACCTCGAGCGGCGCGGCGCCGGATGCGACGGCCTCGGCGAACGGGTACAGGTTGCTGATCACGAGCTCGAACGGCTTGATGCCGAGCTCGGCCAGCTGCTGCTCGTGATCCTCGAGCCGCAGGTCCGCGAGCAGGCCGGCGTGCACGGCGGGGTGCAGCGTCTTCACGCGGCCGCCGAGCGACTCCGGAAAGCCCGTGAGCTCGCTGACCTCGGTGACGGGCAGACCGGCCTCGCGAAGTACCCGCGCCGTGTTGCCCGTTGAGACGAGTTCGACGCCGGCGCCGTTCAGTGCGGTCGCGAGCTCGACGATGCCGGTTTTGTCGATCGCCGAGAGCAGTGCGCGGCGCACCGGGATGACGTCCCGTTCGCGGTAGAGGCTCGGATCGGCGGCGTGCGGGGCGCTCATGCTGTTGCCAGCTCCTTCAGGTCGATGTGTCCGTTGGCGATGTCGAGGACCGACTGGATGAGCAGTCGGCGCTCCACGATCTTGATCCGGTCGTGCAGGCTCGCCTCGGTGTCGCCCGGCAGGACGGGCACGCGTTCGCGGGCGATGATCGGACCGGAATCGACACCGTTGTCGACGATGATGACGCTCGCGCCCGTCTGGCCGACGCCGGCGGCGAGCGCGTCCCTCACCCCGTGCGCGCCCGGGAATTCGGGCAGGAACGCGGGATGGGTGTTGATCATGTGCGGGCTGAGCGCATCGACGACGCGCGGCGGGAAGAGCCGCATGAAGCCGGAGAGGATGACGAGGTCCGGCTTCCACTGGCGGATCTGCTCGAGCACCGCATCCCCCCACTCGGCGCGGTCGCCGAATGACGAGAACGCGACGGTGAACGTCGGGATGCCGAAGTCCTCTGCCACCTGCAGCCCGCCCGCGTCATCGCGGTCGCTGCCGACGGCGACGACCCGAGCCGGGAACTGGGCGTCCTGGGACGCCTCGAGCAGCGAACGCAGATTGGACCCCTGGCCTGAGACCAGGACGACGAGCGACAGCACCCCACAAGCCTACCGGCGCTCATGCGAGCACGAGCGCGCCGAGCGCCCACCGCTGGTTGAGCCGCCTCACACCAACCGCAGGTGCCACCGTTCCGGCGCGAAGCGGTAGATGGTGCGGTAGGAGGCCATGCCGATGAGCACGCCCAGCGCAATGGAGACCAGGCTCGTTCCGATGCCTCCGAGCGTGAAGCCGGCGCCGCTTCCACTCGCCGACTGGGCGAGGCCGATGAGCCCCGCAGCCCCGGGCACCAGCAACCAGAATCCGGGAAGGAAGCAGACCACGGCGGGCGGCGCCCCTGGGAGCGACTGCACCAGATAGGCGACGACGGTGAGGAGGAAGGCTCCGAGCATCCCTCCCGCGACGGTCCCGCCGTCCACGGATGCACCGATCAGCGTGCCGAGCAGCTGTCCGGCGTAAGCGACCAGCAGCGTCCCACCCAGGTAATACAGCGACAGCCGAGGTCCGCAGAAGTACAGGAAGAAGCCGAGCGACATGACGAGCACGCCGATCCATCCCGCGTAGCCGGAGACGACCGACGTGGCCGACGAGAGGGCGAACCAGTCCGGCAGCCCGACGATCTGGTTGGCGACGAGGATGCCCATCGTCAGGAAGACGAGCTGCGCCGCCCCGTAGACGAGCCGCGACGATCCGGCGAGCATGTCACCCGTTGCGAGTTCCTGCACGGCCACCGTGAGCAGACCGCCGGGGAGCAGCGTGACCAGTGCGGGCACGAGCATCCAGATCGGTTCACCTGGAACGCCCCAGGCTGCGGCCGAGAACGCGACGAGCGAGCTGACGAACGCGGTGACGGTGGGCAGCAGGACCGCCGCGTACGAGCCGGGACGCACGAGCAGTTTCATGCCACCGGCCAGCGCTCCGAGTGCGAAGGTCAGCACGAGGGAGGCGACGGACGCTCCCGACAGCACGAGCGCGACGCCCACCGCGATCATGGCGTGCCCGAGCACCCGCAGCGGCCATCGGAAGCGCGGCCCTGTGGTCTCCGCCTCATCGATCAAGCGGACGCCCTCCACCGCCGTCAGCTGGCCGGAGATGGCGGCCTGTGCGATGTCGGACACTCGCGCGGCTCGATCGAACAGCACCTCGCCGCTCGGTGCCTGCGCCAGGTCGAAGCGCGACTCCTGCTCGCCGGGGATCCCGACGAACAACGCGGTCGGGAGCACGACTATGGCGGCGTCGGGCGATCCCATCGCGACGGCCACGTTCTGCAGCGTGCGCTTGATATCCGTAACCGCCGTGCCCGTGCCTGCGAGCGCGCCGCCCAATCGCACAAGGAACACCTGCAACTGAGCGGAGGGGCGCTCCTGCTGTTGCTGCGCTTCGAGCCGACGCCGGTGCAGCGGCCACCGCCACTCCCAGGGGAATGCCGGCGGCCTCCGTCGGCGGTCGCCGGCACCCTCCTCGAGCGATCCCGTCGGATCGGAGCTTCGTCGCTGCGCCTCCGCACGCGAATCCACCGAGCGGGGATCATCGCGATGGTCGTCGGATCGGGTGTCGTCAAGGCTTCTGACGTCGAGTGATTCCTCTCCGTCGGGCTCCCGACTCACCTGCCGCTCCCTTCACCGCCACGGCCTCGAGTGGATGCCCGACCGCCGGAGCCCTGCGGCCCGGCATCCGCCTCGTCGTCCTCGTGCCTGGCGAACTCCGGCTTGGCGAAGTCCTGCTCGCGGTACGCGCGGGGCATGCGGCCGGGAGTCGGCACCCGGGGAGCGGACGGCCGGGACAGCGACGACGCGGATCCGCGCGGCGCCGGAGCGTTCCGCTTCGGCGGAGGATCCTGTGCTGTCGCGGCACCTCGTGCTCGCGGCCGCGGGGCGGGCTCGTCATCGTGATCGTCGGAGCCCATGGCATCCGGGCCGTACCAGTCCAGGACGCTTCTGATGCTGTCGCCGGAGCTGTGCGGCTTCCCGGATGCCGCATCCGCGCCGACCAGGGTGACGGGGGCGGTGTCCGCCTCCACGTCGTCCACCGACGTGCCGCTCGATGAAGCGGCGCCAGCCCACCACGCCGTGGGGTTCGGCGCCGCGCCACGGCCCGACGACACGACGTCGGACGCCGCCGCCCGCCGCTCGCGCAGGGTCGGCGGCGCTGCGGCTTCGTCCGGCTGCCTGCGGACTGCGATGCCGATGGCACCGCCGACGAGCACCTCCACCGCCGCGAATCCGGCGATGAGCAACGCGTTGGGCCCCGCGTGCTGCAGGCGTCCGGGTCCGATGGATCCGGACGACCACCATGCGAGGAGCCCGATGATCGCGCCGGAAGTGACCGCCGCGCAGAGCACGACGAGCGCCAACCGGCCGACGCCCCACGAGGGCGACGCGACGGAGCGGAGTGTGCGAGGTGCCGGCATCCGCTCGAGCCGCTGGCGGGCGAGGAACCCGACCGCCGCACCGCACAGCACGGGCACGAGCACGGCGACCAGGCCGAACCCGGGGTCGCCCTGCGGCAGCGCACCGAGGATCGGCACGCTCGGCAACGGCCCGAGCGCGGTCTGCGTGACGTCGACGGACGAACCCGTTCCGACCGCGAATCCCGGACCGACGAGCCACGATGCCGTCCAGATGACGGCGTTCGGCAGCAGAGCCAGCTGGGCGAGCGTGAGCGCACCTGCACCGAGGACGCCGGGCTGAAGCGTCTCGTAGAGGCCGACGATCCTTCCGTAGCGCACGGCCATCAGCACCCCAAGCACGACGGCGGCCGCGGCGATGAGCAAGAGCGTTGCTGCAGCTCCCGCGC
This sequence comes from Planctomonas sp. JC2975, assembly GCF_012985205.1. NCBI lineage: Bacteria > Bacillati > Actinomycetota > Actinomycetes > Micrococcales > Microbacteriaceae > Planctomonas > Planctomonas sp. JC2975. The sequence goes on from NZ_JABEKS010000001.1 coordinate 1,715,641, forward strand.
GCAGCCCGGATGCCAGCACGGCGCGCGTGGACGGGCTCCAGTTCACGATGGGCCACGGCAGCGCTGGACCGCTGTCGGACGCCGGATGCTCTGCGTGCGCCGGATCGTTGCGATCGCGCAGCTCGGCCGCGATCATCCCGAGACCGATCCCGATCGCGAACACGGCCGGCGGCAGCAGCGTTCCCTGCAGCAGCGACGGGATGGCGGATCCGGTGTGCGCGCTGAGCGTGACGAGTGCGGACAACACGGCGAAGACGACGACGCCCGCGATCGCGGCGGTGAACGCATGCGGTGTCGCCCACGCCCGACGACCGGTGCGCGATCCGAGCAACACGGTGAGGAGCGCGAATCCGAGTGCCGCGATGGTGATCGGGAACACATTGGTTCCGCTCAGCCCGAAGAGAGCGGATGCGGCGGGCGCCAGAGTGATCGTCACATCCGTGCCGTGGCCGAGCAGCCAGATGTCCGCTGCGGCACGCCAGAACGGAGCCCAGCCGGCGGCGAGGTCCAGTTTCGTCGCCCAGAGCACGGTCAACGGGACGAGCGGGATCGCCACGCCCACGCCGAGCGCGATCACCGCGTCGAGTGCGGCCAGCAGGATGACGGTCAAGCGATTCATGCGCTGACGACCCTACCGGCGCGCGGCGGTCCGGCCCGGCGGGCGCGCCCGGAGCCAGGTACCTCTGCGGCGGGCTCAGGTGGCCGCAGAGGCGGATGCCGTGGCATCCGTTACCTCCGCCTCCTCTGGCGGCCTGCTCAGCAGCTCCAGCACCGCGATCACGAGCACCGCGATCACCGCCGTCCAGATGATGACGGAAGGCGTGAGCGGACGCAGGAACACTACGACGGCAGCGGCCACGAGGCCGACGATCACGCGAAGCAGCACGCGCTGCTGGTACATCCAGGTGCCGGTTCTTCCCGTCGTTATCCCGTGTTTCTCCGCGCCCCGACGGGCGGCGGCGAATCCGGAACCTGCGTATCCGCGCAGGGTCCTCGCCCAGCGGAACGGCCCGCTGATCATGGTGATGACGAAGACCGTCACGGCCAGCACTGCCACGGCGACGACGATCGACTGCACGAAGCCGAGGATGCCGGAGTAGAGCGTGCCCGCGGCATCCGCTGGTATCGAATTCTGCACCGAGAGCACGAAGACGGTCTTGCCGACCGAGATGCCGATGCTCACCAGGATCATCGAGACTCCCAGTGCTACGGAGGCCCAGATCAGCGCGATCGTGCGCCGCCTCGCCACGAGCACCCCGGCAGCCAGCAGCACGAGCACCACCCACGGCAGCCAGATGCCCACCGCGACGACGAGGTTGTAGAGGCCGACGTAGAGCGTCACGGAGCTGGACTCCGCGATCACGATCGTCTTAGAAATCGTCGGGATGTTCTTCGCGAAGGCGAAACCCTGATCGACGAGCTGCGTCTTGACGGCATCGATGATCGGTCCGAGCTGAACGCCGATCTGGCCGTTCGGGCCGATACTGATCGCCGCGTTCTTCTCGCCGCTCAGCGTCGCCAGCAGCTGTTTGTGCGTGATGGTCAGTGTTTGTTTCCAGATGTCCGAGAACGCGTCCGAATGCACGAACTTCGTCACCGTCGACGTGATGAGGCTCTTGATGCCTGCGACGAGGGGCGCCTGCAGCGTGTTCAGCGCCGCGGATGCCTTTGGCCCAAGGCCGAGGTTCTCCAGGCCCGTGAAGACCTGGGACGTGATGCCCTCGATGTCAACCTTGGATTCGATCGCCGACACCGTCTGGTCGACGACGAGCGCTTGCACGGCCGGCTTGTCGGCGAGCGGCGCGAACGTGTCGACGAAGTAGTTCGTGTCCGTGAGCTCGCGCTGCGCCCAGGTGGAGACCACAGCGACCGGCGCCAAGATCGACGCGATCACGATGAGCGCCGTCGCGAGAAGGGTCCACGCCCAGCTGCGCTTCTTCTTGCCTCCGGATGCAGCACCCTTCGTGCGCGCGCCACCGGCGTCCCCGGCTGCCCGCGCTTGCTCCGCGCCTGCGGCCCTGGCCGCCTCGACGGCATCCGCGGTCCGCGCCCGTTCGGCCTCCGCATCCGCGAGCGCGCGATCGGCGGCCGTGCGGGCCTCTGCGGCGGTCGTGCGCGCCTCCGCCGCGTCGGAGCGAGCCTGTTCGGCGTCGGAGGACGCGGCATCCGCTCTGGCAGTCGCCTCGTCGAGCCTCGCACTCAACTCGGCACGTTCGGCCGTGACCCGGTCGAGCTCGGCCTGCAATTCCTGGTTCGTCAAACGCGCCATGCCATCCCCCTGGCTCTGGTCGCCGCACGCAGCGGTACGTGTCGACTCTACGGTCGGGGGGCCGCAGGTCCAGGGTGATCCGGCGACGGATCATCCGGAACAGATGACCGGGCACCACGCTCGGCCCAGCGCCGGAGGCTCAGAGCACGAGCGGTTCGCCGGCGACCGGGACCCGCAGCCGATCCGACAGACCGGCGTAGCCGAACTCGCGGATCAACCGCTCCCGCGTCTCGCTGAAGTGGTGCCAGCCCTCTGCGTGGACCGGCACGATCGTGGCACTGCCGAGAGCGCGGGCCGCCTCGACTGCGGTTCTCGCGTTCAGCGTGAGGTCGTCGTCGCCGAACCGTCCCACGTTGGCACCGCCCGTGAAGAGCACAGCTATGTCGATGGTCCCGACCCTCGAGACGATCTCCGCCACGAGGTCGACCGATGCGTTGTCGCCGGACACGTAGATCGTCGGATGCCCCGGTGCTCGAAGCAGGAACCCGGTGACGGGGCCCGAGAGCCGTTCTGCGCCTTCCGGACCGTGCCGTGCCGGGAGGCCGGTCACCTCCATGGATCCGACAGTGCTGGTCTGCCAGGTCGTCAGCCCCGTGACACCTTCGATGCGCCCTGCCGCCTCCGTCGTGGAGAGTACCGTGTCGACACGCCCGAGGAAGTCGCGACCGGAGTGGTCGAGGTTGTCGAAGTGCTGGTCGTGCGAGAGGAGCACCAGGTCGACCGGGCCGAGCTGGTCCGGGCTCAGTGCCGGTCCGGTGAGCTTGTGCAGGGTGGCACCGGCGCCCGGATAGTCCCCCGGCTCGTCGAACGTGGGATCGGTGAGGATCCGCAGTCCCGCGTAGTCGAGGATCGCCGTCGGACCTCCGACGAGGGTGAGCGTCATCTCTGCTGAGGCCATGCGCTCATGGTGCCCGATCGGCCGCGGTCGGTGGGATGCGGCATCCGCCGATCCATCTGCCGTTCGCCCACTCGCCGGCTCGGCCGGACCACCGGTCGGCCAAAACGACTGCGGCCAGTTCGCGCGTCCGCAGCCGCATGAAGTGGCTGCTTTCGCGCGAACTGGCCGCGTTGCTCGAGCGCGTTACAGGCTCGCGTAGACCTCTCGGAGGAGCTCGGCGGTCTCGCTCGGCGTCTTGCCGACCTTGACGCCTGCGGCCTCGAGGGCCTCCTTCTTGGCCTGCGCGGTGCCGGCGGAGCCGGACACGATGGCGCCCGCGTGGCCCATGGTCTTGCCCTCGGGAGCGGTGAAGCCCGCGACGTAGCCGACGACCGGCTTGGTCACGTTCGCCTTGATGAAGTCGGCTGCGCGCTCCTCGGCGTCGCCGCCGATCTCGCCGATCATCACGATGGCCTTTGTCTCCGGGTCTGCCTCGAACGCGGCGAGCGCGTCGATGTGCGTGGTGCCGATGATCGGGTCGCCTCCGATGCCGATCGCGGTGGAGAAGCCAAGATCGCGCAGCTCGTACATCATCTGGTAGGTCAGCGTGCCCGACTTGGAGACGAGTCCGATGTGCCCCTTGCCCGTGATGGTCGCGGGTGTGATGCCGACGAGCGACTCACCGGGCGTGATGATGCCGGGGCAGTTCGGTCCGATGATGCGGGTCTTGTCGCCCTTGGCCTTGGCCTCCGCCCACGCCTCGGCGCTGTCCTGCACCGGGATGCCCTCTGTGATCACGACGAGAACCGGGATCTCGGCCTCGATGGCCTCGAGCATCGCGTCCTTCGCGAACGCCGGCGGAACGAAGATGATCGAGACGTCTGCCCCGGTCTTCTCGATGGCCTCGGAGACGGCGCCGAACACGGGAAGCTCGACGGCGTTGCCGTCCTTGTCGGTGTGCGAGACGGTGGTGCCCGCCTTGCGGGCGTTGACGCCGCCGACGACCTGGGTGCCTGCCTTCAGCATGAGGGCGGTGTGCTTGGTGCCCTCGCCTCCGGTGATGCCCTGGACGATGACCTTGGAGTCCTTATTGAGGAAGATCGACATTGTTTTTTGTCTTTCTCTATGTTCTTGAAGTCTTATGGCAACTGAGGCCCGAGACGGGCCTCAGCGCTGGCGTCGCGGCGAAGGCCAGAAATGGCCTTCGCTCCCAGCTTCAGCGCGCCAGTTCGGCGGCCTTGTCGGCGCCCTGGTCCATCGTCTCGGCCAGCGTGACGAGCGGGTGGTTGTAGTCGTTGAGGATGGCGCGGCCTTCCTCGACCTTGTTGCCGTCCAGACGCACGACGAGCGGCTTGTTCGCCTCGGCGCCGAGCGTGGTCAGCGCGCCGACGATGCCGTTCGCGACGGCGTCGCAGGCGGTGATGCCGCCGAAGACGTTGACGAACACGCTCTTGACCTGCGGGTCGTTCAGGATGACATCCAGTCCGGCTGCCATCACCTCGGCGGATGCTCCGCCTCCGATGTCGAGGAAGTTGGCCGGCTTCACGCCGCCGTGGTTCTCGCCTGCGTAGGCGACGACATCCAGGGTGCTCATCACGAGTCCTGCGCCGTTTCCGATGATGCCGACCTGGCCGTCGAGCTTGACGTAGTTGAGGTCGTGCTGCTTGGCCTTCGCCTCGAGCGGGTCTGCAGCGGACTTGTCCTCGAGCGCCTCGTGGTCCGCGTGGCGGAAGTCGGCGTTCGCGTCCAGCGACACCTTGCCGTCGAGCGCGATGATCTCGCCCTCACCGGTCAGCACGAGCGGGTTGACCTCGACCAGCGTCGCGTCCTCGCCCTTGTAGACGTCGTACAGCTTCACGAGCACGGGAGCGACCTTTTCGATGAGGTCGTCGGGGAAGCCGCCCGCCTTCGCGATCTGCTTCGCCTTCGCCAGGTCGATGCCGGTCAGCGGGTCGACCTCGACGCGTGCCAGCGCCTCGGGCTTCTCGACAGCGAGCTGCTCGATCTCCATGCCGCCCTCGACGCTGCACAGCGACAGGTAGGAGCGGTTGGCCCGGTCCAGCAGCACGGAGAAGTAGAACTCGCGCGCGATGTTCGCGCCACCGGCCACCATCACGCGCCGCACGACGTGGCCCTTGATGTCGAGACCGAGGATGGCCTTTGCCGCCTCTTCGGCGTCGTCCGGCGTCTTCGCCACCTTGACGCCGCCGGCCTTTCCGCGGCCGCCGGTCTTCACCTGGGCCTTGACGACGGTCACGCCGCCGAGCTTCTCGGACGCCGCGCGCACCTCTTCCGGGGTGTCCGCGACGATACCCGGCAGTACCGGGACTCCGTACTTCTCGAACAGGTCACGTGCCTGGTACTCGTAAAGATCCACTGCTTCCCAATCAATATGCGAGTGAAATGGCAGTCGGTGCGGGCCCCGTCGAATGATGGGACTGGGCTGATGGGCACTTCAGTCAGATAGCTCGACGCCGAGATAAATTGCCACCGACAGCCTACCCGAGGCTCATGGCCGTTCTCTCCGCCCCCGGTTCTCTCCGCGCACCGGTGCCCTCAGCACGCATCCTCCCCGCGACGAGCCGGCACCCTGCTGCCGAACCATGCCGATGTTCTCGGCGATCCGGGGGTGCTCGACGACATTCGGGGCGGCTCGGTGTATGGCGCGGCCAGGCCGTCGAGCGTGGTCGGTACCCTGGCGAGGTGGCCTCAGATCCGCTTCGCGAACCGCTGGGCATCGCGGATGTCGGCGGCGAGTGGATCATGCTGGCCGGCGGCGGGTGCGCCGTCCTGCTGCAGCTCGCACATCCGTCCGTCGGACGAGGCGTCGCCGAGCACAGCGACTTCGCGGATCGCCCGTACGACAGGCTGATCGGCACGCTGACGTATGTGACGGCTGTGGCGTGCGGAACCGAAGAGGACATCCGCACGGTGCGCCGCATCGTCGGCCGTGCGCATGCCCCGGTGCGCGGATCCGCGGATGCTGCGTCCTCCGCCTACAGCGCGTACGACCCCGACCTGCAGCTGTGGGTCACCGCGACGCTGTACTGGACGGCGGTCCGCGTGCACGAGCGCGTCTTCGGGGCGCTCGACGAGGCGTCCGCGGATCGCTTCTACCGCGAGTTCGCCGCAGTCGGCACGTCGCTGCAACTGCCGGCGGATGCCTGGCCCGCGACGCGCGCCGCGTTCGACGAGTACTGGAGCGATGCCGCCTCACGCCTGCGCGTGACACCCGCAGCCCGCCGAGTGGGCGAGGATCTGCTGCGCGCCGTGCGGGCGCCGCTCTGGATGCGGGCGATCATGCCGTTGGCTCGACTGGCCACGACGGCGCTGCTGCCGGAATCCGTGCGGCGGCAGTACGGCCTCCAGCTGACCGGCCGCAACGCGCTCAGGTACGAGCGGATGATGTCGGTCGCCGCCGCGGTCTACCCGCGTTTGCCCGTCGGCATCCGGCACGTCGTGCGCAACCGTCTCCTGCGCCGTCTGCGCCGCATGGCGTGAGCACCATCGATCGGTCCCTTATGCTGACGCCGACGGATCAGCCGCGCACACCCGAAGCGCAGGCGCCGCGCGACGAAAGGCCGGCTGTGTCCTCCTTCTACGACTGCTTCATCGCGGGCGATCACGAGGCCGCGAAGCACCTCGTGGCGAGCGCACTCAACTCGCAGGGCTTCATCGTCGAGGTGCAGCCCAACGGCAACTGGTACGCGCGCCGTGGCAACATGACGACGACGGTCTTCGTCGGCGCACTCGCCGGCGACGACTTCCAGATCACGTTCGGCGTGCAGTTCTTCGTGGATGCCGCCGATCAGCTGGTCGCCCGCCTCGACAAGAACACCGCCGTCGGATTCTTCAAGGGCGGCGTGTGGGGCTTGAGCAAGATCGACACCGCATTCGCCCAAACCGCGGGGGCCATGTACAACACCCTCCTCGGCGCCGGCGTGCTCACCAACACGGCCGAGGGCTGAGCCGGGTCAGGATACGGGGCGGTCGATTCCGAAGAGCGAGCACGTCACGTTGTAGTACTCCTCCGTGATGCCGAGATCGCTCATGCCGATCCTCAGCGCGACGCGCTGCGACGCCGTGTTCTGCGGATGCGTGACCGCCAGCACGCGGTCGAGTCCGCTGTCGAAGGCGTGCTGAAGAACGCGAGTCGCCGCCTCCGTCGCGTAACCGCGACCCCACGCATCCGGATGCAGGTGCCACCCGATCTCGGTCTCACCGGACGGCGGCAGCGGATGGTCGCTACCGGACGCCGGCAGATCCTTCAGCAGCAGGGCGCCGTGCGGATGCCCGGTCTCCAGCTCGGTGATCGCCCAGATTCCGTGCACCGGATGCTCCATCGAGCTGAGCCGTTCGGCGCGCTCGATCGCCTCCGCCCGATCCGTCATCACCAGAGGATCACGTCCGATGAAGCGCTGCACCTCCCAGCGCGAGTACATGTCGAAGAGGAAGTCGACGTCGTCGAGCGTCCAGGGGCGCAGCCGAAGCCGCTCCGTCGTGAGCGTGATCACTGGCGGTCACGCCGCGCGAGGCACGTCGCCGGCGACCTGGTCGTTGTCGATCGAGCCGATGCACTCGACGCAGAACCACTCGCCATCCGCCTCGAGAAAGGCATCCGCCGCGCACACGGCGCATCGGTGGGTGGCCAGCAGCAGGTCGAGGTCGTCGTCTGCCGCCGTGTTCTCGATGATGAACTGCTCGTCTCGGGTCATGTCTCCATGGTCGGACGGCCCACCGACAGACGATTGAGGCTTGCCGGGGAATGCTTGCATTCATCGGCACGCCGATTGAGTCTGTTGAGCGCGCAGCGCGAGCACAGACGATTGAGGCTTGCCGGGGAATGCTTGCATTCATCGGCACGCCGATTGAGCCTGTTGAGCGCGCAGCGCGAGCACAGACGATTGAGGCTTGCCGGGGCAACGCTCGCATTCATCGAGCCTGCTGAGCGCGCAGCGTGACCAACAGAGATTGACACCGCCAGAGCCGCACGAACGGGTCCCGAGTCTGCGCCTGTCGGTGGGCGGCGGTACACCGGGTGCATGAGCGAACTAGTGCAGCACTGGATCGAGGGGTACCTCCGTGCCTGGGAGTCGAATGAGCCGGACGACATTCGCGCCCTGTTCACGGACGACGCCACCTATCGCACCGCGCCGTTCCGGGATCCCTGGCGCGGCGCGGACGACATCGTGACGGAGTGGATCCGCCGCAAGGACGAACCGGGCGACGCAGCGTTCACGTGGGAGCTCTCGGGCGAGGACGGCGATCGCGCGTTCGTCCAAGGGACCACGGTCTACGACGACATCACCTACAGCAATCTGTGGGTGATCGACTTCGCTCCTGACGGGCGCGCCGCCGCGTACACCGAGTGGTGGATGGACCGGGCCTCCCCGCCGGAGTGACGGCTACCGCGCTGCCGCGATCGCCTCGCGCAGCATCCCGTCGCGATCGTTCAGGAGACGGACCGCTTCGGCTCCCTCGAGACCCGTGACCACCACCAGGATGGCCGCCTTCACCCAGCCGTCGACGGAGGCCAGTGCGGCCGCCGCCGTCGCGGCGTCCGTTCCCGTGGCGAGCATGACGATGCGCTCCGACCGGGCACGGAGCTTCTCGTTCGTGGCCCGTACGTCGACCATGAGGTTGCCGTAGACCTTGCCGAGCCGCACCATCGTGAGCGTCGAAATGGTGTTCAGCACGAGCTTCTGCGCCGTTCCCGCCTTCATGCGCGTAGAACCGGTCACCGCCTCAGGACCGACTATCGTCTCGATCGCCACGTCGGACACCTCCCCGATCGCGGATCCCACATTGCACGCGGCGCCAACTGTCGCGGCACCCAGCTCCTTCGCGCGCAACAGCGCGCCGAGCACGTAGGGCGTGCGGCCGGAGGCCGAGATCCCGATGACCGTGTCGTTGCCGCCGACGCCCAGCTCGTCCATCGCCGCGGCCCCTGCGACGTCGTCGTCCTCCGCGTTCTCCACCGCGGTGCGGATGGCCACGTCTCCGCCCGAGATCACCCCGACGACGCGTGACGGATCCATGCCGTACGTCGGCGGGATCTCGCTGGCGTCGAGCACGCCGAGGCGACCGGGTGTCCCCGCACCGACGTACACGATGCGGCCGCCATCGCGCATGCCGGAGACCGCGAGCTCGATGGCCGCGGCGAGCTGCGGTGCTGCCGCGGTGACTGCATCCGGAACCGTCGCGTTCTCCGCGCAGAGCAGTGCGACCTGCTCGTCGAGCGGAAGCAGGTCGAGATCGAGGGTCGCCGGATTGACCGCCTCCGTCGCGAAGGTCGTCAAGCTGTCGCGGAGCTCGCCGCGCTCGTCGTCACTCACTGATGCTCCCGTCGGATACGACGCGGATGCCACTCCCTCCGCATCGCGCGTCGAGACGTGCAGTGGCACGGCGCCTCCCCACACACTATGCGCTGAATGGGGTGCCGGATGCCTCGCCGAGGCTCCAACGGAGACGTCGCCGTGCGAGCCGGGGCGGAGCCTCGGGACGCCTCGCGGTCACGCGGATGCGCCGACGCCACTACCGCCGTCGCGCACGACCCATCGGCCGATGACGACCAGGATCAAACCGATGCCCGCGCCGAGCACCGTCTCGAGCAGGCGGTCGCCGAGCAGCGGACCGACGGCCGTCGTGCGGCCGAGTTCCGACACGGACAGCGCCAGCGGCGTGATGAAGACGAGAGCTGCGGCGTAGAACCATCCGACGAGCAGCTCGGTCACGAACTGGCACACACCGATGGCGACCACGAGCACGCCGTCTGACGGATTCGGCACGAGCAGGACCGCCGCCGCGCCGACGCCGAGTGCGGTTCCGACGATGCGCTCGATGGCCCGCACCGTGGAGTTCGGACCGTGCGGCGGCGGGATCACCGCCGTCAAGCTCACCACCGCCCAGTACGGATGTCCGATCCCGAGGGCCACGGCGATCCCGCCCGCGGCGAGCGCGCCGGTCCCGTTCTGCACAACGGCGAGCCAGACCCGTCGGTTGCGAACGATCGATCGCCTGGTCGTCACGCGCCCGAGAGGGCGGTAGACGCGGGAGAGACGTCCCGGCGTGAGACGTCGCAGCACCCAGCCCGACATGCCGAGGGCCCAGGCGAAGGCGGCGGACAGCACGGCCACGAGCATCCGCTGGCCCAACTCCGAGACCGGGGTCGGAAGCCCGGCGCAGACGAGAAGCGCGAAGACGAAGAACAGCGGCCCGCGAGGGAGGAGGTCGATGGCTGCTGCGACGAGCGTGCCGACAGTGGTCACGGCGATGAGCACGAGCGCAACACCCCAGAGCGGTGCGGCGGCCGCGGCGAGCAGACTGCCCGCCGCGATGCAGAGAACGAGCCCCACCGCGGCGACCGTCATGCTGACCACCCGCTGACGATAGGGCTCGCTGCGTCCGTAGAGAGCGGTGAAGGCCCCGAATGCCGCATAGGCACCCCAGTCCAGACGGCCGATCGCCATCAGGATCAGCAGGGGCACGACCACCGCGACGGCAGCCCGGAACGCCACCTCGACGTCGAGTCCGCGCAGCCGAGGAATGCGCGGCGGCAGGATCCTCATCCGCCGTCCCGCCGACGGGTGGAACGCACCGAGGCGTGAGGCGCTCGGCACGTGTCGGACATGGACTACAGCTTCTCGATCGGGGCGATCTTGATCAGCAGCTTCTTCGCGCCCGCCTTGTCGAACTGCACGTGCGCGACCTTTTTGGCGCCCTCGCCCGTGACGTTCACGACCCGGCCGTCGCCGAAATCGACGTGACGGATGCGATCTCCCACCGCCAGAGTGAGGTCGCCGTTGTCGCGTACCTGGGCCGTTACCCTGTTCGGCCAGGCGTTGGCCGGGACCTCTGGCTTGGCTCCGAACGAGCCGCCCGCACCGGTGAGTCCGCGGTCCGGACCCCGGGTGGGACGGCGTGCGTTCAGCGCGCGGGACTGGGTGCCGCCACGCGAGTTCGCGAATCCGGGCGACTGCCGCCAGTCGATGAGCTCGGCCGGGATCTCCTGCAGATACCGGCTGGGAAGCGCGACCGCGACGTCGCCGAACTGCGCGCGCGTCATGGCCAGCGACAGGTACAGCCGCTGGCGGGCGCGCGTGATGCCCACGTAGAAGAGACGCCGCTCCTCGGCGGGCCCGCCAGGCTCGTTCGCGGACATGCGGTGCGGCAGCAGCTCTTCTTCGACGCCCGTGATGAAGACGGCGTCGTACTCCAGGCCCTTCGCCGTGTGCAGCGTCATGAGCGAGACGGTTCCGCTCGCATCGTCGATCTCGTCGGCGGCGGCAACCAGCGACACCTCGGTGAGGAACTCGACGAGACCGCCCTCCGGGTTGTTCCGCTCGAACTCCTTGGTCACAGCGACGAGCTCTTCGACGTTCTCGGCGCGCGCCTCGTTCTGAGGGTCGCGGCTGGCACGCAACGCGTCGACCAGGCCGGAGCCCTTGATGAGGTGCACGAGCACGTCACTGACCTTTGACTGACCGGCGGGGTTGCCGGGGTCGATCATCTCGGCGCCCGTGTCGAGCAGGGTCGCCAGGTCGACGATCGCCTTGGTCACCTTCGGCCCCATGCCGAGAGACGCCGCATCGCGCATCGCCTGACGGAAAGTGAACCCGTTGGCGTCGGCGTATCCGGCGAGCTGGGTCTCCGTTGCGGGACCGATGCCGCGCTTCGGTGTGTTCAGGATGCGTCGCAGCGCCATCTCGTCAGAAGGATTCGCGACGGCGATGAGGTAGGCCATCGCATCCTTGATCTCGGCGCGCTCGTAGAACTTGGTGCCGCCCATGATGCGGTACGGCAAGGCCGAGCGGATGAAGATCTCCTCCAGCGCACGGGTCTGCGAGTTCGTGCGGTAGAAGACCGCCATCTCGTTGTACGCCATGCCTGCGGAGTGGAGCTTCTCGATCTCATCCGCAACGAACTGCGCCTCGTCGTGCCCCGAATAGCCCGTGTAGCCGATGATCTTCTCGCCGTCGCCGCCCGACGACCACAGCTTCTTGTCCTTGCGGTCGAAGTTGTTGGCGATCACCGAGTTGGCCGCGGAGAGGATGTTCTGCGTCGACCGGTAGTTCTGCTCGAGCAGCACCACCTTGGCGCCGGGGAAGTCGCGCTCGAACTCCGAGATGTTGCGGATGTCCGCACCGCGGAACGCGTAGATCGACTGGTCGGAGTCGCCCACCACGGTCAGGGATGCCCCCGGCACGCGGCCGGTGCCATCCACGAGCCCGCGCATCGTGAAGTCCTTCGCCTCGAGGTCGGCGACCTCCTCGGGCTCGATCGGCTTCGTCAGCTCGTGGATCAGTTCGTATTGAGCGTGGTTCGTGTCCTGGTACTCGTCGACGAGGATGTGCCTGAAGCGCCGCTGGTACAGGGCCGCGATGTGCGGGAAGGCCCTGAACAAATAGACGGTCTGGCCGATGAGGTCGTCGAAGTCGAACGCGTTCGCGCGCTCGAGATCCCGGCTGTACTGCCGGAAGATCTCGAGGAACACGGCCTCCTTGGGATCGGAGCGGTTCGCCGTTCGGGCGAAGGACTCGACATCGGTCAGTTCGTTCTTCAGCTTGGAGATGCGGGCCGCGGCGCTGCCGGGCGTGAACCCGAAGGTGTCGGCCTCGAGCTCCTTGATGATGCGCTTGAGCAGCGCCTTCGAGTCGCCGGAGTCGTAGATGGTGAAGTTGCGGTTGTAGCCGAACTGCTCGGCCTCGCGGCGCAGGATGCGCACGCACGCGGAGTGGAACGTGGAGATCCACATGCCCTGCGCCGTCTCGCCCACGAGCGACTCGACGCGCTCGCGCATCTCGGCCGCCGCCTTGTTCGTGAACGTGATGGCGAGGATCTGGCTGGGCCACGCTTCACGGTTGGCGAGGAGTCCGGCGATGCGGTGTGTCAGAACACGCGTCTTGCCCGAGCCGGCGCCCGCGACGATGAGCAGGGCGGGGCCCCGGTATTCGACGGCCTCGCGCTGCTGCGGGTTCAGGCCGTCGAGCAACGAGTCGCCGGCCGACGCCCCTGATCCGCCGCCGGGCCCGACCCCGGGGCCGACGATTCGAGGGCGGAACGAGTGGTCGTCGGCACCCACGTCGACGCCGTCCAGAATGATCGGAGCGGATGCCCGGAACGCTTCGGGGTCGCGCGTCGCGTCGTCGATAACCGGGGTGTTTTCAGGCGTCGTCATGCTGCATCAAGTCTAGGTGGACCCTCCGACTCCGGGACTCGCCTGCCCAGCCCACCATCGTCGTGGGGCGGCCGAAGCGAGAGGAAGTCGAGTGCTTCCTCACCGGTCCCGATGTCGGTGGCATGCGCCACCCTGGCCCCATGAGCGAATCACCGACGATCGTGCTGGTTCCCGGGTACTGGCTCGGCGGCTGGGCGTGGGATGCCGTCGCCGCCCGCCTGCGCGACCAGGGCTTCCCCGTGACCCAGGTGACGCTTCCGGGCCTCGATTCGGTCGAAACGCCAAGGGCTTCGATCACGCTCGAGGATCACCTGGATGCCGTCGCCGACATCGTGCGCGCCGCCGACTCCCCGGTCGTCCTCGTCGGACATAGTGGCGCCGGCGAGATCGTGACCGGTGTCGCCGACCGGATGCCCGACGCGGTCGCCGCGCTGGTCTTCGTGGACAGCGGACCGTCGAACGACGGAACGGTCAACTCTCCGGACCTCGCCGAGGACGTCACCGAGGTGGCGCTGCCGCCTTGGGACGACCTCACCGCTGCCGGTTCGAGCATCGACGGCCTCGACGAGGCGACACTCCTCCGGTTTCGCGAGCTGGCCGTTCCCGAGCCTGCCGGCCCGATGCGCGAAGCCCTGCGACTGCACGACGAAGGCCGCTACGCGATCCCGGTCACCCTGGTCTGCTCGTCGTTTCCATCCGAGCAGGTGCGACAGCTGATCGCGGCCGGGCATCCGTGGTTCGCGGAGCTGTCGCGGTACGGCTCCGTCGACCTCGTCGACGTCATCACCGGTCACTGGCCGATGTGGTCGAAGCCGGACGACACGGCTGCGGCGATCGCGAACGCCGCGACGGCCTGAACCGGTTGGCGCTGAGGCCTGTGCGGCCTACAGCGCGTCGCGTACGACCACGGCGAGGTCCGGATGGTCGGCGAACACTCCGTCCACCCCGGTGGACATGACCACCTCGAACTCCCGCTGCCAGTCGCCGAAATGCTCGGCGGCACCACCGCGGCGGAAGCGCTTGGACAGGAACCTGTTCTCCGGGCGCAGCGTCCAGGTGTAGATCTCCAGGCCGACGCCGTGCGCACGGTCGACGAGGTCAGTCGTGCCGTCGCCTGCGGCATCCAGCAGAAGCGTTTTGCTCACGCTGATGCCGTCGATCGCGGTCGCCCCTGTTGCCGTCGCCAGGGCGTACAAGCCTGCGCCGTCGATCTCCTGCGCATAGGTCCTGGCCGCCGCCCCGTCTCGCGCCACGGCGTCGTATGGTGCACCGGTCGCCTCGATGAGGTAGACCAACTTGGCCCGCACCGATCGGGCCCGGATGCGTTCCAGCACCGTCCGCTCGAAGGACTCGACGACGAGGCGGCTCTGCGCGTCGCGCCATCCGGAATCCCGCACGGCGGCTGCGAACAGCTCGTCGAGCGGCAGGCCCAGTCGTTCGAAGTACGTCGCGTGCTTGAGTTCGACGACGAGCCCCAGGGTGCGCCCGGCGCGCTCCGACTCGTGATCGACGAGGTCGAACAGCTGCGAGAGGCGCATCACCGGATACTGCCGATCGAAGCTCGAGCTCGCTTGGCGCAGATCCGGCAGGCGCTCCACGGCCCGCAGTGTTGAGAGCTGCGCCCACGTGAAGTCCTCCGTGAACCATCCGGTGCGACGGATGCCGTCCACCGTCTTCGTCGTCCGCAGGTGGGCGAATTCGCTGCGGGAGGCGACATCCGTCGTTGCGGAGATCTCGTTCTCGTGTCGCAGCACGAGAACGCCGTCCTTCGTGGCGACGACATCGGGTTCGACGGCGTCCGCACCCAGCGCGAACGCCAGCTCGTATGACGCCCTGGTGTGCTCGGGGCGGTAGCCGGGCGCTCCCCGATGGCCGATGATCAGGGGCGAACGCGCGGCGGACATGCCGCAGATCTTAGTCACGGCGACCGCCGCGGTTGTGAACGCCCGGCCGCTTCCGCGTCAGCCTTCCTGCGACGTCGTTCATATGCGGCGCTCGGCGCATCATCCGCTCCGCTCGCGGCGGGTGTTCGCAGAGGGCGCACTCAGCGTCCCATTCCCCAGCGGAAGCCCAGCCGCCGACCGTCGCGCACCCGGTAACGTTGCTTCATGGCCCTCTCCAACCCCGCGTTTTCGCGCAATCCGGCGTTCAAGCCGAACAACCCCGTGCCCGGCGCAGCCGTCGCCACGACCGAGACCAATGCGCTCGCCACCGCTGAGGGCATCCAGTCGCTGTACGAGGCACCGGCCGCCACGTCGACCGACACCGGCCGCATGACCTACGAGGACACCATCGTCAAGACGGTGCTTCTGTTCGCCGTCATCCTCGCGACGGCGGTCGTCGGCTGGTTCTTCCCGATCCTCACGCTGCCCGGCGCGATCGCCGGCTTCGTGCTCGGCCTGGTCAACTCGTTCAAGCGCGAGCCGTCGCCCGCTCTGATCCTCACGTACGGTGCAGCGCAGGGCCTCTTCATCGGCGGCATCTCCGGCGTGTTCGAGAGCCTCTGGAACGGCGTGGTCATCCAGGCCGTCCTCGCCACCCTCGCCGTGTTCGCCGTGACGCTCATCCTGTTCGCGAACGGCAAGGTGCGGGCATCCGCTCGGGCCACCAAGGTCTTCCTCGTCGCGATGGTCGGCTATCTGCTGTTCAGCGTGGTCAACCTGGTCATCATGGCCTTCGGCGGTTTCGGCGCGGGCAGCGGCGGAGCGTTCGGCGCGCTGTCGGTGCCCATCCCGTGGCTCTTCGGCATTCCGCTCGGCGTCATCGTCGGCATCGTGGCCGTGCTGCTGGCGGCCTACTCGCTCGTGCTCGACTTCGACTTCATCCAGAACGGCGTGAAGAACCGCGCCCCTCGGATCATGGGCTGGTACGGCGCGTTCGGCCTCGCGGTCACGCTGATCTGGCTCTACGTCGAGTTCCTGCGCCTCTTCGCGATCATCGCAGGTGGCGCCAGGAACTGACCGGCTTCACACGAAAGCGGGGTCGTCCTTCTGGGCGGCCCCGTTTTCGTGTCGTTCGCGACTCAGTACCCCAGGGATGACACTGCCGAGCGGATCGCGTCCGCCGCAGGCGGGCCCCAACGCAGTGCGCTGACGGATTCCGCGACACGCCCGGGTTGCACGAATCGCGCCCGGCCGATAACCTCGACGAGTCCTGTCCGCCGTGTTGGGAAGTCCATTGATCTGATTCGTCGCCTGAAGCGTTCTGTTCACGCGCTGATCCGACGATCCTTCCCGCCATGCCTCATCAGGCATCGAGCACTGGGCATCGAGCACTCCGTGCTTCTGCGTCCGGCTCCTGCATCCGGCAGCGGCATCCGGTCCTCCCACCTCGTCGAGGGCCCTCGTTGTTCAGCGCACCCCCATCTCCTCGGGAGTCGCTCATGTCAACACCACTCAACTCATCGGTCGTGCTCGACCGTCTCACGTTCGCCTGGCCAGACGGATCCGTCGCACTGGACTCGGTCTCCGGCGCTTTCGGCAGCGGACGCACAGGTCTGGTCGGCCGCAACGGCTCCGGCAAGTCGACGCTGCTGCGCCTGATCGCCGGCGAACTGACCCCCACCTCGGGGTCGGTCGCAGCGACCGGCGACGTCGCCTACCTGCCGCAGCAGCTCACGCTCGACACGGATGCGAGGGTCGCCGCGCTCCTCGGCGTCGCCGAGCCCCTCGACGCCGTGCGGGCGATCACCGCCGGCGACGTCGACCCCGCGCACTTCGACGCGGTCGGCGACGACTGGGATGTCGAGGCGCGCGCGCAGGTCGCACTCGCCGACGCCGGCCTGGATCCGTCGTTCCTCGACCGCACGGTCGGCGAGCTGTCGGGAGGCGAGGCCGTGCTGGTTGCCGTGGCGGGCATCCGTCTGCGGCGCGCCCTGATCACGCTGCTCGACGAGCCGACCAACAACCTCGACCGTGACGCGCGTGCGCGGCTGGGTGAGATGGTGCGCGGCTGGCGCGGAACGCTGATCGTCGTCAGCCACGACACCTCGCTGCTCGAGCTCATGGATGACACGGCCGAGCTCTACGGCAGCTCGCTGAGCGTGTTCG
Organism: Planctomonas sp. JC2975; assembly: GCF_012985205.1. Taxonomy (NCBI): domain Bacteria; kingdom Bacillati; phylum Actinomycetota; class Actinomycetes; order Micrococcales; family Microbacteriaceae; genus Planctomonas; species Planctomonas sp. JC2975. The sequence goes on from NZ_JABEKS010000001.1 coordinate 1,733,013, forward strand.
GCGGTCCGTACTCGCAGTGGCGCGCGTGGCTGGATGCCGAGCAGGATGCGGCGCGGCAAGCCGAGAAGGACGCCAAACAGGCGTTCAAGAAGGAGAAGCGGCAGCGCATCGAGGCGGAGACGAAGCTCGCTGCCCGGGCCCGCATGGCCAAGAAGGCGGAGGTCGAGAAGCGGGTGCCGAAGATCGTCGCGCACGGCCGCCGGATGGGAGCGGAGGTCTCGGCCGGCAAGCTGCGCACCGAGGTCGCGGGCAAGGAGGAGACCGCCAGGCAGGCGCTCGACGACGCCGGCCACCGGGTGCGTGACGACGCGTCCATGAAGATCGTGCTGCCGGATCCCGGACTGTCGTCGGCCAGGCGCATCGCCACGCTCGGGGATGTCTCCCGGTCGTGGTCCATCCAGGGTCCGGAGCGGGTCGCGCTGATCGGACGCAACGGCGTCGGCAAGACGACGCTGCTACGGAAGCTGGTGCCGGAGTCCGGCGCCGCCGAAGCCTTCGACCTGCATCCCGACCTGCGAGCCAACGCCCACACCGACCGGATCGGCTACCTGTCGCAGCGGGTGGACGGCCTGGATGACGCGGCATCCGTCGTCGAGAACGTCGCGGCGGCCGCCCCTCACGTACCCGAGAAGGAGCTGCGCAACCAGCTGGCCCGATTCCTCATCCGAGGCACGGCGATGGATCGCCCGGTCGGAGCGCTCTCCGGTGGTGAGCGCTTCCGGGTGGCGCTGGCCACGCTGCTGCTCGCGGATCCGGCGCCGCACCTCGTGATCCTCGACGAGCCGACGAACAACCTCGATCTCGACACGGTCGGGCAACTGGTCGATGCGCTGCGCGCGTACCGCGGCGCCGTCGTCGTCGTGAGCCATGACGACGCGTTCCTCGAACAGCTGGAACTCGACCTGACGCTGGAACTGGACGGCGAGGGGCGGCTCACCGAGGTCTGACTACTCCCACTCGATGGTGGCCGGGGGCTTCGACGTCACGTCGAGGACCACCCGGTTCACGCCCTCCACCTCGTTGGTGATGCGGTTCGAGATGCGTGCCAGCACGTCGTACGGCAGGCGAGTCCAGTCTGCGGTCATCGCATCCTCGCTGGAGACCGGACGCAGCACGATCGGATGCCCGTACGTGCGTCCGTCGCCCTGCACGCCCACCGAGCGCACATCCGCGAGCAGCACGACGGGGCACTGCCAGATCGTGCCGTCGAGGCCGGCGGCGGTGAGCTCGTGGCGGGCGATGGCATCCGCCTTGCGCAGCAGGTCGAGCCGGTCGCGAGTCACCTCGCCGATGATGCGGATGCCCAGCCCCGGCCCCGGGAACGGCTGACGGGCCACGATGGCCTCCGGCAGTCCCAGCTCGCGGCCCACCGCGCGGACCTCGTCCTTGAACAGGGTGCGCAGCGGCTCGACGAGTTCGAACTGCAGGTCCTCAGGCAGGCCGCCGACGTTGTGGTGGCTCTTGATGTTCGCGGTGCCGGTTCCGCCGCCTGATTCGACGACGTCCGGATACAGCGTGCCCTGCACGAGGAACTTGATCGGGTCCCCAGCCGCCTTCGCCTCGTCCACCAGGTCGCGCTGCACCTGTTCGAACGCGCGGATGAACTCGCGACCGATGATCTTGCGCTTCTGCTCCGGGTCGGTGACGCCGGCGAGTTCGCCGAGGAACGTGTCAGCGGCCTCGACGGTGATCAGCCGCACGCCTGTGGACGCCACGTAGTCCTTCTCGACCTGCTCGCGCTCACCTTCGCGCAGAAGCCCGTGGTCGACGAAAACGGCCGTGAGCTGGTCGCCGACCGCACGATGCACGAGAGCCGTCGACACCGCGGAGTCCACGCCGCCGGAGAGCGCCGAGATGACCCGGCCCGTTCCGACCTGCGCACGGATCGCGGCCACCTGCTGCTCGATGACGTTCTCGCTGTTCCAGTCGGCCGGAATGCCCGCCGCCCTGTGCAGGAAGTTCTCCAGCACCGCCTGCCCATACGCGGAGTGCTTGACCTCCGGATGCCACTGCACGCCGTACAGACGACGAGCGTCGTTCGCGAACGCGGCAACCGGCGTGGAGTCCGTCGAGGCGAGCACCTCGAATCCGTCGGGCGCCTTCGTCACCGAGTCGCCGTGGCTCATCCAGGCCGTCTGGTCGGCGGGCTGGCCGTCGAGCAGCGTGCCGGCATCCGTGATGCGCACGTCGGTGGATCCGTACTCGCGTGCACCGGTCTTCGAGACCTCGCCGCCGAGCGCGGTCGCCATCACCTGGAATCCGTAGCAGATGCCGAGCGTCGGTACCCCGAGCTCGAAGATCGCCGGATCGAAGCTCGGCGCACCCTCTTCGTAGACGCTCGAGGGCCCTCCGGAGAGCACGATGCCCGCCGGCTGCTTCGCCTCGACCTCCGCCGCCGTGATGGTGTGCGGCACGATCTCGGAGTACACGGATGCCTCGCGCACCCGTCGAGCGATCAGCTGCGCGTACTGCGCCCCGAAGTCGACGACGAGCACCGGATGCTCGCCCGCGTTCCCGGCTGCGTTCAGCGCTGCATTCTCGGCTGCGTTCACGTTAATGGGATGCCTCCACCTTGGGCTCGGATGCCGACGGAACCGGATTCTCGGCGAGGAACCGCTTCACCTGCTTGGTGATGAAGTGCTCGACGATGAACGACATGAACGGCACGACGCCGCCCAGAGCGATCTGCACGAATTTCGTGAACGACATGCGCATGAGCGACCACAGGCGGAAGTCGGCGATCAGGTAGAGCACGTACAACCATCCATGGGCGATCAGGATCGCCGTCGACACGTCGAAGCCCGCCTGTGCGGTGTTCGACGGATCGTAGTGCACGAGCGAGACGATGGGCTGACCGGGCGCGAACGCGTACACGGAGTACCCGACGCCGTACTTCAGGATCATCTCCGCAACAAGCAGCAGCAACATGACGCCGGTGATGTACGCGGTGACACGGTAGAACGTCAGCGCACCCGGAATCTTCGGGATGTCGACGGCCCGAGGGCGGGCCGAATTCGCCGAGCGCAACTGCTCGATCGTGCGTTGGAGCAGGCTGCCGCCTTCTGTGTTCTGAGGGGGGTTCGGCATGGGATCCAGTTTAGTTCTGCTCGGTTTCGGTTCCGCCGGTGGCCGGTTGGCCCACCGGTTCGCCGCGCCAGGCGGCCAGCGCCGCCTCGTACGCGGTCTCTGCGTCTTCGCGCTGCTTCTCCCACGCATCCTTCACGACGCGGTACCAGAGGAAGATCGCGAAGCCGGCGAAGATGGCCCACTCCGCCGCGTAGAAGATGTTCAGCCAGTTCACGGTGGCCTGCTCGATGGGCGGCGGCGAGTAGATCGCGGTCAGCCCGGCCGGGGGCGTTCCGTGCTCCACGAGATAAGAGCTGTACACGTCGGAGTCTCCGATGCCGTGCCACGTGTTCACCAGTGCGGCCACCGCCATGTCCTTCATCGCGAAGGGGTCGGTGTTCTCCTTCGGCGCCTCCGGCGCCTCCGATGGCAGCAGGCGTCCGGTGAGCGTGACGGGCGTCTCCGGCTGGTTGCGCAACTGCGCGATCGCGGCCTTCGCCTTCTGTTCCGTCGGCGCCCAGCCCCGAGCCACTGCCAGCTGCGCGGTCTTGCCGTCGGCGTCATCCGCGGCCGGGGTGAAGCGGGCGATCACCCAGTAGCCGGCTGCGCCGTCGTTGAGGCGACCGACGAGTATTCCGTAGTCCGTCGCCGAGAAGGTGCCGCGCGAGGTCACCAACTGCCCAACGCCTGCGGTCGTGGGCGGTGAGTTCACGGTGGCGATCTCGTTCAGCGGCTTGACGGTCTCGGTCGGATGCTCCACCACATGCCCCGACTCCACCGCGCGTTCCAGCTGCCACTGGCCGAGCCACGCGAACGCTCCCGCGATGACCAGGGCCAGCAGGAGTGCTGCGATCCACTTGGGCCGCACCATGGTGCGCGCAAGGGACTCGATCCTCGGCGGCGCGGGTTTCGCCGCTGGGGGGTTGTTGCCGGAGATGTCAGTTCTGCTTTCGTCTGTCGTCGGCGTCCGTCTGGCGCATCGCCTCTTCGACGATGCGGTCGATCGCCGCCTTGCTGGGTTCGCCTGTGCGCGTGTCTGCGCCGTCGGCATCCCCGCCGTCCGACTCGTCGCCCTCGTCGTCGAGCTGACCGCTGGTCACCGCGTCGACGAGCGCGGCCTCTTCGTCGAGAACGGGGTTGCGCTCCTTCGCCGCGCGTCGACGCGGCTTGATGAGTGCAGCACCGATCCTCTCAGAGTTGGCTGTGAGCACCGGTCCGAGGATGGCCATGATGAGCACGTAGAGGCCGGCGAACGGCTCCAGCTTCTCGTTGAGGCCCGCGGCGAGCGAGAGCGTGGCGAGGATCAGGGTGAACTCGCCCCGGTTCATCAGCACGGCGGCGATGTTGATGCCGTCTCGGGTGTCGAGCCGGTTGAACAGCGCGATCAGCTGGCCGGAGACCACGTTGAGCACGACCGTGAGCACGATGGCGATCACCACGATCCACGCCACGCTGCCGAACTCGGCAACGTTCAGAGCTAGCCCGAAGTTCAGGAAGAAGAACGCAGCGAAGACATCGCGCAGCGGTATCGAGATGCGCTCGATCTTGCCGGAGAAGCGAGTCGCTCCCAGCACGAGGCCGATGAGGAACGCGCCGATGGCATCCGTCACTCCGATGAGCTCTCCGAGGCCGGCGAACAGCACGGCCAGGCCGAAGAAGAGGATCGTGAACAGCTCGTCGTCGCGCGTGCGGAAGAACCGCGAGAGGAATCGCCCGCCGTACCTTGCGACCGTGAACATGACGACGAGGAAGGCGGCCGCGATCGTCAATTGCAGCACAACGGGCCAGAACTCCGTCTGCCCGCTCAGCACGACGGAGACGATCGCGAGGTAGACGGCGATGAAGACGTCGCCGATCACCGTCGCCCCGAGGATGGCGGGGGTCTCGTTGTTCGCCAGGCGGCCCAGCTCGATGAGCATTTTCGTGATGATGGCGCTGGATGACGTGCCGACCATGCCGGCGATGATCAGCGCCTCGCGGGTGCCCCAGCCGACGAACTCGCCGAACAGGAAGCCGATGCCCATGTTCAGCACGATGTACGTGCCGCCGGAGATGAGGAGGCGGCCTGCGTTGCCGAAGAACTCGTCCTGGTCGAACTCCAGGCCGAGATTGAACAACAGCAGGATCAGGCCGAAAACGGCGATCAGGCCGATGTCGCCCGAGTCGAAGTTCAACGGGAAGAAACCGGTGTTCGGGCTCGCGAGCAGGCCGACCACCATGTAGATCGGGATCGCGGGAAGTCCGATGAGCTTGCCGAGCCGGCCGAGCACGTAGGCGATCACGAAGAGTGCGCCGAGCACCATGAGATCGGTGGCGACGGAATCCGTCGCGTGCGACGCGGCGGCCACTGCCGCGTGCGGCGCAGTGAGTCGAGCGGCGATGTCGTCGCCGAGGGCGGAAGAGAAAGCGGGCACGACGGCGACGGTCACGTCACACTCCGGGCGGAGCGTCGGCGAGGGCTGGCTTGGCCACCTCGCCCGTGCGGAAGTACGTGAACGCCTTGGCGACCTTCTCGGGCGAGCCGGCGACGACCAGGGTGTCGCCCGGGAAGACCTTGAAGTCGGCGGCCGGTGCCGGGTTGGTCGAATCTCCGCGCACGACGGCAACGACGGTCAGGCCGACCATGCCGACCTCGGCCGGGCTGCCGAGACGCTGACCGGCGATGTAGTCCTCGTAGTCGACGGTGAACCAGTCGATGGACAGGCCCGGGATTTGATCGAGCGCCGTCAGCGACTCGGTGATCTGCGTTCCGCCGAGCAGCTCGGCGAGGGTGTGCGCCTCGTCTTCGTTGAGGCGAAGAGACACCTTGGTCACATTGGCCGTGTCTTCGTTGTCCGAGAACGTGATGAGGTCTGAGTGCCCGGAGCGGTGAGCGATGACGCCTACTTTGCCGCCGTCATCCGTGATGAATGTGTGCAGCACACCGACCCCGGGAAGCTTCACCCGTCGAACGTCAACCATCGTGTGGACTCCCGTGCATCTGCGTCTTTCCAGTCTAGTCAGCGGTCCGCGGCCCGCCGCCCGGCGGGCCTCCGCCCTGGGTGAACGCGGTCTCCGCGCCCTGCCCCGATGCGGGTGTCAGCGCGACTGCCCCTCACCCCAGGTCAGGGGCCTCCAGGCGGACACGGTCGGCGGATGCGTCATCCGGCTGCTCCTGCGACGCGCGCTCGGCAGTGACACGGCGCAGGTAATAGGCGATCTCGCGCTCGATGCGCTCCTCGTCCCAGCCGAGCTCCTCGCCCATGAGGCGTGCGGCGACGGGCGCGGCTGACACGCCGCGATCCCACGCCTCGATCGAGATGCGCGTGCGGCGCGCGAGCACGTCGTCCACGTGCAGCGCTCCTTCGTGCGATGTCGCGTAGACCACCTCGGCTGCGACGTAGTCGTCGGCACCGGGCAGCGGCTCGGCGAGTTCCGGCCGGCTCACGATGAGGTCCAGCACCTCCTGCGCGAGGGTTCCATATCGGTTCAGCAGGTGCTCGACGCGAGTGACATGGATGCCGGCCTTGCGCGCGATCCGCGCCCTGCGGTTCCACGCTGCGCGGTATCCGACGGCGCCGACGAGCGGGATCTCGGCAGTGGCGGATACCGGCACCTTGCCGTCGAGAGCGGACGCGGCCGCGTCGATGGCATCCTTCGCCATGACCCGATACGTGGTCCACTTGCCGCCGGCGATCACGACCAGGCCGGGGACCGCGTGCGCGACGATGTGCTCGCGCGACAGCTTGGACGTCTGGTCGGACTCGCCGGCCAGCAGCGGACGCAGCCCGGCGTAGACGCCCTCGACGTCCTCCCGGGTGAGCGGCACGCCGAGCACCGCGTTCACGTGGCCCAGCAGGTAGTCGATGTCTGCGGCCGTCGCGGCCGGATGCGCCTTGTCGAGCTTCCAGTCGGTGTCCGTCGTGCCGATCAACCAGTGCCTACCCCACGGGATGACGAAGAGCACGCTCTTCTCGGTGCGCAGCAGCAGCCCCGACGCCGACTGGAACCGGTCTCGCGGCACGACCAGGTGGATGCCCTTGGACGCGCGCACCTTGAACTGGCCGCGCTCGCCGACCATGGACTGGGTGTCATCCGTCCACACGCCAGTGGCGTTCACGACCTGCTTCGCGCGGATCTCGAACAGCTCGCCCGTCTCGCGATCCCGCGCCCGAACGCCGACGACCCGCTCGCCCACCTTGAGGAATCCCTCGACTCGTACGCGGTTGGCCACGTGTGCACCGTAGTGCGCCGCCGTGCGGGCGACGGACGCGGTGTACCGTGCGTCGTCCACCTGGGCGTCGTAGTACGTGATGCCCCCGATGTAGGCATCCGCCGCCAGCGATGGGGACAGCTTGCGCACCTGGTTGCGGGTGAGGTGCCTGTGGTGCGGCACTCCCGGCGGACGCAGGCCGGTGTAGCTGAACAGGTCGTAGAGAAGCATCCCGCTGCCGATGTAGAAGCGCTCGATGACCCGGCGCTTCAGCGGGTAGAGGAACCGCACGGGCTTCACCAGGTGCGGGGCCAGCTGCTGCAGGAGCAGTCCTCGCTCGATCAGCGCCTCGCGCACCAGCCGGAAGTCGAGCTGTTCGAGGTAGCGGATGCCGCCGTGCACGAGCTTGGACGACCGGCTTGAGGTTCCCGACGCCCAGTCCCGCTGCTCGACGAGACCCACGCTGAGGCCGCGGGTCACGGCGTCGAGGGCGGATCCGGTTCCCACGATCCCGCCGCCGATGACGAGCACGTCCAGTTCGTCGGCGCGCATCGCGGCGATGGCCTCGGCGCGCTGGGCGGGTCCGAGCTTCGCGGACTGTTCGATCGGCTCACGGCTGGCCATGGACGAGCTCTCCTTGCGGACGACGTGCTGGTGCGGTGCGGATGCGCCTCAGTGCCGGTGTCGCGGTTCAGTGCCCCTGGTACGGGGCGACGACGACCTCGACGCGCTGGAACTCCTTGAGGTCCGAGTATCCGGTGGTGGCCATAGAACGGCGCAGCGCGCCGACGAGGTTCGCGGTGCCGTCGGCGACGCGGGCTGGTCCGTACAGGATCTCCTCGAGCGTGCCGGTCTGGCCCACCTCGACGCGGTGTCCGCGCGGCAGCTGGGGATGGTGTGACTCGGCACCCCAGTGCCAGCCGCCTCCAGGGGCGTCGGTGGCGCGAGCCAGCGTCGTGCCGAGCATGACGGCATCCGCGCCGCAGGCGATCGCCTTGACGACGTCGCCTGAGGAGCCGAGGCCGCCGTCGGCGATGACGTGCACGTAGCGGCCGCCCGACTCGTCGAGGTAGTCGCGGCGAGCGCCGGCGACGTCGGCGACGGCGGTCGCCATGGGCGCGTGGATGCCGAGGGTCGCCCTGGTCGTTGACGCCGCGCCTCCGCCGAATCCCACGAGCACGCCAGCGGCGCCGGTGCGCATGAGGTGCAGAGCGGCGGTGTAGGTCGCTGCGCCACCGACGATGACGGGGACGTCGAGCTCGTAGATGAACTTCTTGAGGTTGAGCGGCTGCTGATTCTTGGAGACGTGCTCGGCCGAGACTGTCGTGCCGCGGATGACGAACAGGTCGACACCCGCCTCGACGACGGTCTTGTAGAACTCCTGGGTGCGCTGCGGCGAGAGTGATCCTGCGACCGTGACCCCGCCCTCGCGGATCTCGGCCAGACGGTCGCGGATCAGCTCGGCCTTGATCGGCTCCGAGTAGATCTGCTGCATGCGGTTCGTGGCCTGCGCCGGCGGCAGCGATCGGATCTCCGCGAGCACGGGCTCCGGATCCTCGTACCGCGTCCACACGCCCTCGAGGTCGAGCACTCCGAGACCGCCGAGCTGGCCGATCATGATCGCGGTCGCCGGCGAGACGACGGAGTCCATCGGCGCCGCGATGATGGGTACCTCGAACGTGTAGGCGTCGATGGTCCACGAGATCGACACGTCTTCCGGGTCGCGAGTGCGGCGGCTCGGCACCACGGCGACGTCGTCGAACGCATAGACGCGTCGAGCTCGTTTGGCACGGCCGATCTCGATTTCCATGGTCACCCGGCAAGTCTAGAGGCGATTGAAGCGTGGAGGAGGGGAGCGCCTCTGCTCACGTCCTCCACGCTGATTGAGCCTCTGAGCGGCGCAGTCGCGATAGTTAGTACCTGCGGTCGGACCCCGTGCCATCCGCGGATGGCATGCTGGCAGACATGGACCGTGTCGCCGCCCAGCCGCTCGAGCTGCTCCGCACCCGCACCAGCGAGAAGTGGACGGCGTACCCGCCGGATGTGCTTCCGCTCTTCGTCGCGGAGTCGGACTTCCCGCTCGCCGAGCCCGTGGCATCCGCGCTGCACGCCGCGATCGACCGTTCGGACACCGGCTACATCGGCGACGACGGCGGGGCTACGACGCAGGCATTCGCCTCCTTCGCGCGGCGCCGCTGGGGCTGGGACGTCGATTCCGCCCGCGTGCGCACCACGACGGATGTCAGCGTCGTGATCGCCGAGGGCCTCCGCGCCCTCATCGAGCCGGGCGACGGCGTCGTGATCATGCCGCCGGTGTATCCGCCGTTCTTCGAGCTCATCCCCGAGGCGGGAGGTCGCGTCGTGGAGGCGCCTCTCGCGCGCTCCGACGATGGTGGTTACCGCATCGACCTGGACGCGGTCGAGCGGGCGCTGGCATCCGGAGCCCGCGCTGTACTGCTCTGCAACCCGCACAATCCGCTCGGTCTCGTGCACACGCGCGACGAGCTCACCGCACTGAGCGAGGTCGTCGATCGGCACGGCGCCGTCGTGCTGAGCGACGAGATCCACGCCCCGCTGACGCACTCCGACGCCACGTTCGTTCCCTATCTCACGGTGTCGGAGGCCGCTCGGGAGCACACCATCGCCGCGCACTCCGCGAGCAAGGCGTTCAACCTCGCCGGTCTCAAGTGCGCGCTCTTCGTCACCGCGTCGGATCGCACGACGGCGCTGGTCGAGGGGCTTCCCGAGGAGGTGGAGGTGCGCACGAGCCTCTTCGGCCGCATGGCGACCACTGCAGCGTTCGAGCACGGCGACGCGTGGCTCGACGGCGTGGTCGCCTCGATCGAGGACAACCGACGTCGCCTGGCCTCGCTGCTCGCAGAGCGGATGCCATCCGTCGGCTACCTCGAGCCCCGTGCGAGCTACCTGACCTGGCTCGACCTCTCAGCACTCGGCTGGGGCGAGGATCCCGCGCCCGTCGCACTCGAACGCGCCAGAGTCGCCGTCAACAGCGGCCTGACGTTCGGGCGCGAGGGAGCAGGATTCGTTCGCCTCAACATCGGATGCTCGCCCGAGGTGCTCACCGAGGCCGTCGACCGCCTGGCACGCGCGGCGGCCTGACGAGCGATCCGGACCGCCGATCATGCGCAACGCGTGGCAGTCGCTGCTCAGGAGCCTGGCCGATCCAGGGCTCCTGCGCCTGAGGGCTGCTGCCGTCACCTACACGACTGCGGTGATCTGCGGAGTTCTCGCGGGCATCCCCGCTGCGATTCTCGGCAGCGGGCCCTCGCTCGTCGTGCTCGCCGTGATGCTGTCGATCAGCTTCACGGACGAACGCGCGGGTGCGACCGCCGCCCAGCGCTGGATCTCCCTCTGCATGCTGCCGCTCGTCGGCATCGCCGCCGTCGGCGTGGCGCGACTGATGGTCGGCGTTCCGCTTCTGGGCGATGCACTGTTCGTCGTCGTGCTTTCGGCCGGCGTCTGGGTGCGACGCTACGGCCCCACAGCATCCCGCATCGGCACCCTCGTCGCCCTGCCCTTCATCGCGGTGCTCGTCGTTCCCGCGCCAGTGAATCCCGGGCCGGGATTCACGCTCTGGGGTGCAGCCGTTGCACTGCTCGTGGCCGTCGTCGGTCTGCTCGTGCAGTGGCTTGCGCGCCTGACCGGTGTGACGCAGAGGCCACCGCGTGCTCTCACGGCTCCACCCGCAGGGGTCGCGACGCCCGAGTCAGGGGAACGCAGCGCAGCACCAACGCCGACACCAACACCCGAGACCGCAACCGCGCCCGCGGATCAACAGGGCATCCGACCCGGCCGGGGACGGATGCGTCCGATCGCCAGCACGCGCATGGCCATCCAGCTGGCGGTGACGCTGAGCGGTGCCTTCCTGATCGGGCATCTGGTGTTCGGCGAGCACTGGTTCTGGTGCGTGCTGACGGCGTACCTCGTCGCGAGCGGAAACCGCGGGCGAGGCGACGTCGTGTACAAGGGCATCCATCGCACGATCGGTGCAGCGGCCGGAACCGTGGTGGCCGCGTTGCTGTCGCTGGTGGCCACCACCGGCCCGGTGAGCCAGCAGGCGGCGGGGATGTCGCTGCTCGCCATCGCCGTCATCCTCGCGCTCGGCCTGTGGCTGCGTCCTGCCGGCTACGGCTGGTGGGCTGCGGCGATGACGGCGATGCTCTCCATCCTGCAGGAGGTCACGGGCACGCAGCCAGGGCCCGTGATGCTCGTGCGGCTCGCCGCGATCGTCGTCGCCGGCGCGTTCGCCGTCGCTGTCGCCTGGTGGGTGCTGCCTGTGCGCACCGGCGACGCGCTGCGCGCCCGCACCGCCGCAGTCCTCGGCGCACTGACCGGGCTGCTGCTGGCGTGCATCCGCGAGCCGGATGCCGTTCCGTACCTCCGCGCCGCGCTCGACGGCACGATCGCGGGACTGAAGCAGCTCGGTCCGACGCTGCGCTTGGAGCGGGCGACCCGCATGCGACGCCGTCGCGATGACCACCGCGCCGACGTGATCCCCGCCCTCGAGGCCTGCCGTCAGGAGGCGGACGCGGTCGCGTCCCATGTGGAGCACGGTCAGCCGCTCAGCGGTGCCGACGCTCGCCAGGCGGGCGCCATCGCGCGACGTCTCGGCCAGTACCGACGGATGCTCGCGGGCACGCCCGTCACCCTCCAGGGCCTCGAGACCCCGTCGTTCCCCGACCTGGGCACCGCCGTCGCCGACCTCGCTGCCCCGCTTCGCCTCGTCGCCCGTCCGGCGCGGAGCGGCGCCACCCGAACCAGCACGGTGCCCGGTCCGCGAGCGCCGGGCGCGGCCGAGCCCCACGCGACGGCGCGCGGGGATGCCCAGCACGACCGCTGAAGCCCGTCACTTGACGGGCACGTCCTGGCTCAGGGCACGACGACCGCTCGCCCGCGAAGCGTGCCATCGTGCAGGCGCCGGTACGCCTCCGGCGCGTCGTCGAGCGAGAACACCTCCGTCTCCACAGTGACGCTGCCGTTCCTGGCCAGTTCGAGCACCTCGAAGAGCTCGGATCGGCTGCCCCAGTACGGCGCCATGATCGAGGACTCGTACGGGTTGCCGCTGACGACGCCGACCTTCGCGGATCCGGCGCCGACGCCGACCAGCAACTGCCGTCCCTCGCTGCCCAGGATGGCCTGCCCGAGGTCGATCGTCGGCTGGATGACCACGAAGTCGAAGACGGCGTCCACGCCGTGCGGGGCAACGGAACGCACGTTGTCGGCTGCGGTGGCATCCGAGGCGAACACGTGATGCGCGCCGACTTCGCGGGCGAGCTCGAGTTTCTGCTCCGACACATCGAGGGCGATCACCCTCGCACTCGTGATGGCGCGCAGGATCTGGATCGCGACGTGGCCGAGTCCGCCCGCACCGATCACGACGGCGGTCGAGCCGGGCGCGAGACGGTCGATGGCGTACTTGATTGCGTGGTACGGCGTCAGACCGGCATCCGTCAACGCGACGTTCTGCACCGGATCCAGGTCGCCGAGCGGCACCAGATGGCGTGCGTTGTCCACGATGAGGTACTCGGCCATCGCGCCCGGAGCTCCGAGCCCTGGCGGCTGGATCCCCAGGGCGGCCGCGTTCTCGCAGTAGTTCTCCTTGCCCTGGGCGCAGTTGTAGCAATACCCGCAACCCCACGGCCCGTAGACCGCGACGGCCTCGCCGACGGACACGCCGATCACGCCGTCGCCGAGCTTGTCGACGATCCCGGCACCCTCGTGCCCGAGAGTGAGTGGAAGGTGGTAGCCGGCCGCTGCCTCCTCCGGCAGGCTCATCACGAACGAATCGGAGTGGCAGGCGCCGGCAGCGGTCACCTTCAGCCTCACCTGGCCTGGCCCGGGTTCCGGTGTCTCGAGTTCCACGACCTCCGGCTCCTGGCCGACGGCGCGATACTGCAGTGCCTTCATGGCTCCCCCAATCGGCGAGCGCGTTCGCCGCTCTCGCTCGCATCCAGTCTTGTCGCGGATGCGCGGGAGGGCCAGACCTCCGACCGGCACATGCCGTATGCCCGATCTCCCCGCCGAGCGCAGCGGATAGAAGGGCTGACGCAACGAGGACTGCCGGCCCTCACCACGATCGTGCGGATCAGAACGGGCGACGCACTGGCATCAACGGCGTGCTGCGGCCAAGCTGGGGACATGGTCGACTACGCGAACCCCCTTCGTCCCACCGAACGTGTCGCCGATCGCGACCGAGCGGATGCCGTGGCCGCCCTCGCGACAGCGCGAGACGAAGGCAGACTGTCGCCCGCCGAGTTCGAAGAGCGCTCCAACTTCGCCCGCACGGCCGTGACGTGGGGTGACCTCGCTCCCCTGTTCAAGGATCTCCCCCGGCCGCCCGCGCCCGCGACTCAGGACGACTGGGGCCGCCACTCCCGCGCGCTCGGCGGCGCTGTCGGCGCCACCATCATGGCGTTCATCCCGTTCCTGTCACTCGGCCTGTTCTTCATCGCGGGATTCGCCTGGAACGGCTGGGCCTGGGGCTGGCTGTTCTTCTTGCTGATCCCGCTGTGCGGCATCGTGATCTACGGTCCGGGGTCGGAGGACCGCCGGCGCCGCTGACGATCTCGTCGGCAGAACGACGAAGCGCCCGGACTCAGGGCCAGGCGCTTCGTGTGTGCCTCGGATCAGCGCGAGTAGTTCGGCGCCTCGACCGTCATCTGCACGTCGTGGGGATGGCTCTCCTTCAGCGACGCCGACGTGATGCGCACGAACTTTCCCTTCTCCTGCAGTTCGGGGATGGTGCGCGCGCCGACGTAGAACATCGTCTGGTGCAGTCCGCCGACGAGCTGGTGCGCGACGGTGTTGAGCGAGCCCTTGAACGGCACTTGACCCTCCACGCCCTCCGGGACGATGAGCGAGTCATCGGCCACTTCGGCCTGGAAATAGCGGTCCTTCGAATACGACTTCTTGCCGCGCGACGACATCGCGCCGAGTGAGCCCATGCCGCGATACGCCTTAAACTGCTTGCCGTTCACCAGGATGGTGTCGCCAGGCGTCTCCTCGGTGCCCGCGAGCATCGAGCCGAGCATGACCGCCTCGGCACCGGCCACGATGGCCTTTCCGATCTCTCCCGAGTGACGCATGCCACCATCGGCGATGATCGGGACGCCAGCAGCGCGAGCGGCCAGCGATGCCTCGTACACGGCGGTGATCTGCGGCACCCCGACGCCGGTGATGATGCGCGTGGTGCAGATGGAGCCTGGGCCGACACCGACCTTGATGCCGTCGGCGCCCGCGTCGACGAACGACTGCGCTCCTTCGCGGGTGGCGACGTTGCCCCCGATGACCTGCACGTCGCGCGTCGCAGGATCCTTCTTCAGCCTGGCGACCATCTCGATCAGCATGCGGACGTTGCCGTGCGCCGTGTCCGCGACCAGCACGTCGACGCCGGCGTCGATGAGTGTCGTCGCGCGCTGCCACGCGTCGCCGAAGTAGCCGATCGCCGCTCCGACGAGCAGGCGGCCGCTGCCGTCCTGCGACGCGTTCGGGAACTGCTCCGATTTGACGAAGTCCTTGACCGTGATGAGGCCGGTGAGACGGCCGGAATCGTCGATCAGCGGGAGTCGCTCGAGCTTGTGCTTGCGCAGCAGGGTCGTGGCCTCTCCGCGCGTGATCGTCGACGGACCCGTGATGAGCGGCGCGTGAGTCATGACGTCGGCCACGGTCGTCGTCTTCCACTCGGCGACCGGCGTGAAGCGGAGGTCGCGGTTCGTGACGATGCCGATCAGCCGCTGGTCGCCGTCGACGACGGGGAAGCCCGAGATGCGGTACTCGCCGGCGAGCGTGTCGAGCTCCTCGAGCGTTGCCGACTGGCCGATCGTCACGGGGTTGTCGATGATGCCGGTCTGCGTGCGCTTGACGAGATCGACCTGGCGCGCCTGGTCTTCGATCGACAGGTTGCGGTGCAGCACACCGATGCCGCCCTGGCGGGCCATGGCGATCGCCATCCTCGCTTCCGTCACCGTGTCCATGGCGGCCGAGACCAGAGGCACTCGCAGCGAGATCTCCCGGGTCAGCCGTGAGGTGGTATCGATGTCCGATGGGGCGAGGTCCGAGTATCCGGGAAGCAGAAGCACGTCGTCGTAGGTCAATCCCATGAAACCGAACGGGTCTGCCTGGTTCATCTCTCCCCTGTCTTCGCCTGGGTCGTTCATGAGGAGATCATCCCGAGAACGCCCGCTGTCCGACGCGGCGCGTGTGCGCCGGCATCGCTCTTGCTCGCCGTCACCCTCCGCGTCGGGAGGGCTGATCGTGGTGCAATCGCCCTGCACCAGCGCGTTCGGATGTTCCAGGATAACGCCGTGTTACTGACAAGAATTCCGGATGCCCGACGCGGCCGCGCGCATCAGCCGCCTCATGCAGGCACCGGCGCCGCCGAGCCGGGGGTGGGAGTGAGCGCTGCGACCACCCTCTTCACGCCCTTGCGGATCGCCCGGCCGGTGCGCTTGAACCAATCGTCGTCGTCCTTGTCGCGGTTGAGCACCAGAGCCACGACGCGCATGGCCGCGATGGCGAGCCACAGTGCGGCGAAAACGGTGTCCCCGGCACTCACATCGATGATCGCGATCACCGTCGACAGCACGGCGACGACGCATGCCAAGAGCACGTAGCGTGTGCGCCACACGTAACGCTGGTGCGATCCGCGTACGGCGCGACGATACGTGGCCAGCGCGTACGTCTCCGCGAAGTTCGCACCGAGCACCGCGCTGAGGAGCAGCAGCGTGCCGATCGACATGCCTCCACTATGCGCCAGGAGCACGGTGAACGACCCCGTGGATCCGCTTCGAGATCGCCCGCTCCCGCCGGGGAGAACGGCGGAACATCGGGATCAGCTCAGCAGGATCAGGGCAGCGCGATCAGGGCAATGCGATCAGCACGGGCGCGATCGACGCCACACGACCGGCGGACCGCAGACGTTCGGGCGCGGATACCCGGCATGCTCACTCGGGCAGCGGGTCGGATGCCACGGCATCCGTCGACTCCTCGTTCGCCGTTCCTGCTCGGCGGTCGCGACGTACGGCGAGTACGAGATCGACCGTGAGCACGGCGAGCGCGACCCACACCAGCCCGAAGCCGATCCAGCGTTCGACGGGCATCGGCTCGTGCAGCAGCGCTACCCCGACGATGAGCTGCAGGATCGGAGTGAAGTACTGGATGAAGCCCATCACGATGAGCGGCAGCCGTCTCGATGCCGCTGCGAAGAACAGCAGCGGCACGGCGGTGATGACGCCGGCTCCCACCAGAGCGACAGTGTGCCAAGGTCCCTCGTGACCGAGCGTGATCCCGGTGGTTGCGCCGACCACGATCAGCTGCACGGCGGCGACCGGCGCCAGCCACGCCGTCTCGAGCGTGAGTCCGCTGAGCGCATCCACATCGCGTCCGACCTGCTTCTTCACCAGCCCGTAGAGGCCGAAGGAGAACGCGAGGGCGAGGGCGATCCACGGCAGCTTGCCGTAGCCGACCGTGAGCACCACGACGGCGACGAGCGAGATGCCGATCGCGATCCACTGCGTCACGCGGAGGCGCTCCCGCAGCACGATCACTCCGAGCAGCACCGTCACGATCGGGTTGATGAAGTAGCCGAGCGATGCCTCGACCACCTGGCCCGACGTCGTCGCGTACACATACGTCTGCCAGTTCACGTAGATGAGCGCGCCTGCGGCGCCCATGATGAGCACGATGCGCGGCCGCTTCAGGATCGCGGCGAACGGGCGCCATGCCCTCGTGACCAGGATGGCTATCGCGCAGAAGACGAGCGAGAACAGAACGCGCCACGCGACGATCTCGAAGGGTCCGGTCGGCGCGAGCGCGATGAAGTAAATCGGCAGGAAGCCCCAGACGAGATACGCCGCAACGGCGTAGAAGATGCCGCGGCCGGTGTGGGACTGGCCGGATGCGTCCGTTCCTGCAGGTGACGCCTCTTGCGGCGTTTCGGGCTGCTGAGCGCTGGCATCGGATTCGGACACCAACCAATCGTATGCGTCACCCCCGGCGCTCGATCGCCGACCGATCCAGGCTCGGCTTCAGCCACCGAGCATCGATCGACAACCGGTGCGAAGTGCAGAAAACGCGCTTCGCCTGCGGCGGGAAGTGCGTTTTCTGCACGTGAGACGTGGCTCGGGCGCCGGCACGACGCCCGAACGGGTCCGTGGCAGTGGGCGGGGCGGTCGGGGCAAGGTGGAGACGCGGAAGGGGTCCGGATGCATGGCATCCGGACCCCTTCTTGAGCGTTGCGGCGAAGCGTGCCGCGAGCGTCAGCGCTCGATGACCGCCAGCACGTCGCGAGCCGACAGCACGAGGAACTCGTCGCCACCGAACTTGACCTCGGTTCCGCCGTACTTCGAGTAGAGAACCTTGTCGCCGACGTTCACGTCGAGCGGCACGCGGTTGCCGTTGTCGTCGATGCGACCGGGGCCGACGGCGATGACCTCGCCCTCCTGCGGCTTCTCCTTGGCGGTGTCGGGGATGACCAGGCCGGACGCAGTGGTCTGCTCAGCCTCAACCTGCTTGATAACGATGCGATCCTCGAGCGGCTTGATGGAGACCGACACGGTTGACCTCTTTCTGTACTTTGTACTGAAGACGTTGTTAGCACACTGACACTGAGAGTGCTAATGAGCAGTGTAGGCGCACGGTTGGCACTCGTGCAACGTGAGTGCAAACCAGGGTCATCGTCCGGGCGTCGCCGTGCGCACGACGGCCCCGGCTTCGACGGCCGGTATGACGTCAGTCGCCCAGTCTGCGGAACTCGCGGTCGACGTACGCCACCGACTCGCCTCGCTCGCCCACGTGGATGTCCAGCACCTCGGCGAGCACCAGCACCGACGATCCGACACTGGTCTGCTGCAGGATGCGGCACCTCAGCGCGACCCGGGCCTCCGCCAGGTGCGGCTCGCCCGTCGGCAGGTAGGACCACCCCTGCTCCGCCGTGAACCGCTCCGTTCCCGACACCGCGAACACCCGAGCGAGGTCGACGTGCTGCGCGTCGAGAAGGTGCACGAGGTGCGTCGGAGCGGAGAGGATACCGCCGGCACTGCCGGTCGCGCGTGTCACCGAGAAGGCCAGCGACGGCGGGTCGATCCCCACGGACGCCACGCTCGACGCGGTCAGGCCGACAGGCCCCTCTTCGGTCGTCGCAGTGATCAGCGCGATCCCCGCCGGATGCAGTCTGAAGGCCTCCTTGAAGGCGGCGGATGTCGCCTCCCGCGGCGGCACGGAACGAACGTCCTGCACGGCAGCCAGGGCTGCAGCTGCGACGGATGCGGTTGAGGATGCGGTTGTGGTCATGCGAGCTTCTGTCGGACTTCTGTCGAGCGCGGAAGGTACGGAGTGGGGGTGGGAGGCGCTCGATCATCGCTCCGGCGGTTGCTCAGAGTGCGCTCGTGGTGATGCCGCGCGCCACCCACCAGTGTACGACTCTAGAACCTCAACCAATGTTGAGGTCAAGTTCCGAGCTCTGCTCCGCTGCGATCGGGCGACCGAACCGCCGTCGGCCCGGTCGCGATAGGTTTGCGCAGTGGAACGCGCGGAACTGGTCGAGCTGCTGAGCCCGGAAGGCCTGCGCCTCCTGGACTCGCTGCCTCGATACGAGAGCGCAGCAGACGTGGTGCGCACGGTGTCCGCGTTGCGCAAGGAGGGGCATCCGCCCGGCCTGGTGGCGGCAGCGCTGACTCAGTCGAAGCTGCGAGCGAAGGCCGCGGGCAAATTCGGGCCGTTCGCCGATCGGATGCTGTTCACCGAGGCAGGGCTCGAGCAGGCGACGCGGCTGTCGGTCGCCGCGCGCCACGCCGCGCGGTTCTCGCGCGCCGGACTGACCAGGGTGGCGGATCTCGGCTGCGGCATCGGCGGGGATGCGATGGCATTCTCCGCCCTCGATCTCGAGGTCACGGCCGTGGACGCAGACGAGGTGACGGCCGCCATCGCCAGCTACAACCTGGCCCCGTTCCCGCAGTCGCAGGTGCTGAACGCCCGTGCCGAGGACGTCGACCTCGTCGGTCAGAACGCCGTCTACCTGGACCCCGCCCGCCGCACGTCGGGTCACGCGAACACGAGGCGGCTCTCCGATCCGGGCGACTGGTCGCCCAGCCTCGACTTCGCGTTCGGCGTGGCGGAGCGGATGCCCGTCGGCGTCAAGCTCGGACCCGGCGTCGACCACGCACTGCTCCCCGACGACGCGGAAGCCCAGTGGGTCTCCGTCGACGGCCAGGTCGTCGAGGTGGGCGTCTGGACGGGCACACTGGCGCGGGACGGCATCCGTCGTGCCGCGCTCGTTCTGCACGGCGATCGCGTCGCCGAGCTCACCGCCGCCGGCGATGCCGACGACGAACCGGTCGGCGAGCTGGGCGACTACCTGTACGAGCCGGACGGCGCCGTCATCCGTGCCAGGCTCATCGGCGACCTGGCACGAGGTCTCCAGGCACGGATGCTGCGGCACGACATCGCGTACCTCACCTCAGACTCATTCGTCGAGACCGACTTCGCCGTCGGGTTCCGCGTGCTCGAGGAGCTGCCGTACAAGGAGTCCGAGCTGCGGGCCGCGCTCGCGGCACGACACATCGGCACCCTCGAGATCAAGAAGCGCGGAGCGGATGTCGACCCCGCCGCCCTGCGCAAGCGGCTGAAGCTCAAGGGCGAGAGCTCTGGCACCCTCGTGCTGACCCGGATCGGCGCGCGGCACGTCGCGCTGCTGGTCGAGCGGATGGGCGCATCCGCCGGAGCGTGACCGGCCGGTGATCGCCGAGCTGGCGTGCCGGACCGGACGAATCCGATCGACGATCGCTCGAAGCAACAAGCCAGACCCGCAGAACGAAACGGGAACGGGCCGCCCCGTAGGACGACCCGTTCCCGGACGAGTGCGATCGAGTCGCGCTCAGTATGTGTAACTGTAGGACGCGCTCGCCACCGCGGCGATGATGATGAAGATGATCCAGAGCACGATGAACAGCACGGACACGAATCCAAGGATGATGCCCGTCAGCCACATGCCCTTCGCCTGAGGCTCGCGCGACTTGCCGAGGAACCCGAGAACGATGGCGGCGATCCCGAACAGCGCGCCCCATCCGAGCGAGATCACGCCGATGATGCCGCCGATCAGCGCGAGGATGCTCAGAACCGGTGACTTGCCGGCGGGTGCCGGCGCGTACGGCTGACCGTACTGCGGAGCACCGTAGGGCGGAACGGGCGGCTGCTGCGGTGCACCGTACTGCGGAACCGGCGGCTGCGGAGCGCCGTAAACCGGCGACTGCTGAGGCGCACCGTATCCGGGCTGCTGGGGTGCGCCATACGGCTGCTGAGGCGCGCCGTACGGCTGTTGCGGTGCGCCGTACGGCTGCTGCGGTGCGCCATAGCCCGGCTGCGGCGGGGCGGGAGGCTGCGGTGCTCCGTATCCCGGCTGCGGCGGCACGGGCGGCTGTGCCGGCGGCGGCGGTGCAGGCTGTTGCGGTGCCGCGTCAGGCTGTTGCGGCACCTGCTCCGGATTCTGCGGAGCGTTGGGGTCTGACATGGTGTTCCTTTCGTGAGCCATCGGACGCCGTCGACGCGCGCGTCCGAAGTATGCCTCTATGTCGCAGGAGCGTGATGCCTGACGGCACCACGCTCCGGGTTGCGACGATGCTATGACCGTCGCGGTGAGGCGAATCGCTCTGCTGCGACCGCCTCACCGACTGATCAGTACGAATTCAGGGACGAACTCACCGACGCCAGGACCGCAACGACGACGATGATCGCGATGATCTCGATCACGATGGCGACGAATCCGAGGATGATGCCGGTCAGCCAGAATCCCTTGGCCTGCGGCTCACGGCTCCTGCCGATGAAGCCGAGGACGATCGCCGCGATCGCGAAGAGTCCACCGAAGTAGAAGAACGCTCCGACGATGCCGATGATGCCGCCGACCAGGGACAGGATGCTGAGGATCGGCGATTTCTGAACCGGTCCGGGCGCGTAGGGCTGACCGTACTGCGGAGCTGCCGGTGCTGCGGGAGCGGCACCGTACTGCGGCGGGGCGGGCTGCTGGGGAGCCGCCGGCTGCGGTGGGACGGGTTGCGCCGGCGCGCCGTAGGCGGGCGGCTGCGGGGCGGGCGGAGGAACCGGAGCGCCTGCCGGCGGCTGCGAAGCAGGAGGCACGGGGGCCCCGGCAGGCTGCTGCGGAGCCGAATTCGGATCCTGAGGAGCGTTGGGGTCTGACATGTGCGTGGTCCTTTCGTGACCTGTCGCCGAAGCACGGACGCTTCGACCGTTCGCCCGCGACAAAACCTGAGCGAAAGCTGTGTATTCCAATGCTGGCATTGCACTCTGAGGGTGTCAACGAAGGCTGTCTCTGGCGTGTCACGCAGCTATGACCGCGGCCAGCCGTGCCGAGCTCGTCGAGCATGCCGCTCGATGCCCCGGCCGGCGGCGAACGGCTTGTCTGCTCAGACCTGGATGTCGGTGACCGGGAGGGTGGAATCCGCCCCGAAGTCGAGACCGCTCGGTCCGTGTCCGGCCGCGATGCGCTGCGCTGCGAGCGCGGCGATCATGGCGCCGTTGTCGGTGCACAGGGACAAGGCGGGAATGCGCAGGGTGATGCCGGCGGCATCCGCTCGCTCCTGCGCCAGCTGCCTGACGCGGGCGTTGGCGACGACGCCGCCGCCCAGCAGCAGGCGCGGCACCTCCCGGTCGACGCACGCCGCTACGGCCTTGCGCAGCAGCACGTCGGCGACGGCCTCGCGGAAGCTCGCCGCGACATCCGCAATGGGAACCGGCTCGCCGGAGTCCTCGCGTTTCTCGACCCAGCGCGCAACAGCGGTCTTCAGCCCCGAGAACGAGAAGTCGTACCGGTGCTTGGCCATGTCCTTGGGCAGCGTGAGCCCTCGTGGGAACCGGATGGCCGCTGGATCGCCGTCGAGTGCGACACGATCGATCTGCGGTCCCCCCGGATACGGCAGGCCGAGCACGCGCGCGACCTTGTCGAACGCCTCGCCCGCCGCGTCGTCGATGGTCTCGCCGAGCAGCTCGACGTCGTCGGTGAGACTGCGCACGTGCAGCAGCGACGTATGGCCGCCCGAGACGAGCAGTGCGATGGTCGGCAGCTCGATCTGGCGCCCCGGGCCGCCGTCTGCGTCCAGCAGGTCTGCGCCGACGTGGCCGACCAGGTGATTGACGCCGTACAGCGGCTTGTCCAGCGCGACGGCGAGCGCCTTAGCAGCGCCGACGCCGACCATGAGCGCGCCGGCGAGGCCGGGGCCGCTGGTGACCGCGACCGCGTCGACGTCTGCCAGGCGGATGCCGGCCCGCTCGACCGCCTCGGTGATGGTCGGCTCGAGCGCTTCGAGGTGCGCGCGCGCCGCGACCTCGGGCACGACTCCGCCGTAGCGCGCGTGCTCGTCCATGCTGGAGGCGATCATGTTGGCGAGGAGCCGGGTACCGCGCACGATGCCGACGCCGGTCTCATCGCACGAGGTCTCGATGCCGATGACCAGGGGTTCCGCTGCGGTCATGCGATGCCCTCCGACTGGCTGCGCTCGCTCGCGGAACCGACTCCGTCGCCGCCGCCCACGGAGTCCGGCGACGGGAGAATGAGACGCATGACGACCGCGTCGACGTCATCCGGCTGGTAGTAGTGCGGTCGCACGGCAAGCGCCTCGAATCCGAGGGAGCGGTACAGCTGCTGGGCGTTCGGGTTGTCGGCGCGCACCTCGAGGAACACATCGCGGACACCGCGCGAGGCGGCCTCCTCGATCATCGCGACCATGAGCCGGCGGCCGAGGCCGTGGCGACGGTGTCCGGGAGCGACGGCGATGGTCTGGATGTCCGCATCCAGCGATCCGCTCACCGCCCGGAGGCCGCCGTATGCGACGACCTCGCCATCGTCGTCGGCCACGAGGTAGTGGGAGTGCTCACCGGCCAACTCGGATGCCATGCCCGCGCTGGACCAGGCATCCGTCACGAAGATGGACGTCTCGAGCGCCATGATGGCGTCGAGATCCGCCCGTGTCGCCCGCCGCAAGGTCGGCCCGGCCGTCATGCCGTCACCCGCTTGGGGCCGCTGGACGGCGTTACATCAGGCGACCGCAGGTACAGCGGACGGTCCTCCGCGAACGGGCGGTGATGGAAGTAGAGCCACTCCGCGAGAAGCCCGAGCTGTCCGGCGGAGACGGATGCGGCGTCGTACCGCGACCCGCCATCGGCGTGCGGCAGCGCATCCGGCTTGCCGAGGCCCGGGCCGCCGATGCGTAGCGGGATGCCCACCTCGTCGATGCCGCCGTACTCGCTCCAGTAGAGCTCGCGGCGACGCGCATCCGTCACGACGAGGAGGCGTCCGGAGTGACCGGCCCCGTAGCGCTCCAGCGCGACCGCGTCGTGGCTGACGAGCGGGACGAGCGGCTTGCCAGCGCCCAGCGCGAAGGCCTTGGCGGCGGCGATGCCGACGCGCAGTCCGGTGAACGGACCTGGACCCATTCCGGCGACGACGCCGGACAGCCGCTCGGGAGTGACGGATGCCTGCACGAGCGCATCCCGGATCATCCCGCCGATCACCTCGGCGTGCCTCATCGTGTCCACGGTGCTCAGCTCGCTGAGGACCCCGGCGTCGCGGTCGACGACGGCCACGGACGTGCCGGCGGAGGTGTCTATGGCGAGGAGCACCCGTCAAGCGTAGTCACGGCGGCCGGTCAACGGATCGTCGGCGGCACGCGGCGCCGCGAATCCCCACGCGAGTCCCACCGCGATGGCGGCCATCCCCATCCAGCCGATGGGTGAGGGGAGGTCCGCTCCGAACAGAACGCCGAGGAGCGCCGCCGTCGGCGGCGCGAATCCGCCGGTCAGACCGGTGACCGCTGCGCCGACACGACCGACGCTCGTGAACCACAGCACGTAGGCGGATGCCGTGGCGATCGCACCCGCGTACACGATGCCGAGCAGCACGGGCACGGACAGGAGCTCCGGCCAGTGCGCACGCTCGAAGCCCACGGAGATCGCTCCGCACGCGACGGCGGCGATCGTCGTGGTCGCGAGCGAATAGGTCCATGAGCCGACCCGGTCGATCACGCGCGCACCGAGGAGCGTGAATGCGGCCTCGCACAGCATGAGCACGACGGCCATGGCGATGCCGAGGCCGTCGGCGTGCCCGCCGCCTTCCACGGCAACGGCGCCGAGCGCCACGACCACGGCCGCCGCGACGATCCGCAGGCTCGGTGCGCGCCGGCGCAGCAGCGGTGACAGGACCGCCAGCACGACGGGTACGCACGCGACGGCCGCGCCCAGGACGGCCGGATCGGCGTGCGCTGTACCGACCACGAGGGCGACGTTGAATGCAACGAGGCCGGTGGCCGAGCCCGCAACGATCCAGATCCATTCCCTTCCGTGCGGCAGCACGAGCCGGGCGCGGAATACGCGGACGAAAACGAGCAGGGCGATCGCCGCGAGCGCGTACCGGAGGCTCTGCACGGCGAACACCGGCGCGAACCGCAGCACGCCGCCGGTGAGCGCGACGACACTGCCGACGAACATCATCGAGACGGATCCGCGTACGGCCGCGGCCAGGTGGGACCCGCGTCTCGCGGTCGCGCCTGCGACGCCCGCGGGGTCCGCGTCGACCTGATCGGCGGCCCGAGATGCGGTCCGGAGGGTTGCCCGGGAGGTGGTCATGACAGCGATGCTCTTCGATATATGGACTGGTGCACAGTGCCAAGAGCGACGTAACGTGGTGTGCCAAATGGGAGCATCCGATTTCCTCCAGCTCGACTCAGGGCAAGCTCCTGCCGGCGAGCGCACGGCGTGGCTGGCGAGTCAGCTGCGCGCGGCCGTCGCGGACGGACGCCTTCCGCACGGTGCACGGCTGCCTGCGACCCGGGTGCTCGCCGCGGAGCTCGGGCTCGCGCGCGGCACCGTCGCCGAGGCCTATCGCCGTCTGCTCGAGGAAGGCCTGCTGGCGACCAACCGCGGCGGCGGCACGATCGTCACAGGCAGCCGCGGCCCGCGAGCTGCGGCTTCGGTCGAAACCCCGGACGCGGCGAGTGGATCCACGCTGCACAATTCGGCAGCCGGCTCGGCGGCGCGATCCCCGGAGCCGATCCTCGACCTCTCCACCGGACTGCCCGACCTGTCCGCGTTTCCGCGTGCCGCATGGCTGCGTGCCGAACGCGAGGTGCTCGACACGGCCGGCGCCAGGGAACTCGGCTACAGCAGGCCGGAGGGGCCGCTCGTTCTCCGCGAGGCGCTGAGCGAGTGGCTGGCGCGCAGCAGGGGCGTGGTCTGCACGCCCGACGATGTCATCGTGACAGGCGGAGTGACCGGAGCGATCGCCCTCCTGGCGCAGACCTTGCGCACGCACGACCTCACGCGCTGGGCGATGGAGGATCCGGGTTCGACGGGCACCCGCCGCCTGCTGGACTACTGGGTCGACGAGACGGTTCCCGTGGACGTCGACGACGACGGGATCGACGTCGGCGCCCTGCGCAGCACGGGAGCGCGGGTCGTCGTCGTCACACCCGCGCACGAGTATCCGACCGGGGTGGTGCTCGCACCCGAGCGCCGCCTGGCACTCGTGGACTGGGCGGAGGAGGTCGACGGCATCGTCATCGAGGACGACTACGACGCCGAGCACCGCTACGACCGGATGCCCGTTCGCGCCCTCCAGTCGTTGGCACCGCACCGGATCGCCTATGTCTCCAGCCTCTCGAAGACCCTGGCGCCTGCCCTCCGCCTGGGTTGGCTCGTGCCGCCGAAGCGCCTGCACGACGAGCTCGCCGAGCGACGGTGGGCGAGCGATCTCGGATCGCCGGTCGTCGCGCAGCTGGTGCTGGCACGGCTTCTGAAATCCGGGATCCTGGAGCGGCAGCTCCGTACGCTGCGCACCAGGCACAGGCAGCGCAGGGACGCGGCGGTGGCCGCGGTATCGCGGTACCTTCCGCAGGCCGAGGTGCAGGGCGTCGCAGCCGGACTGCATGTGCTGGTGCTGCTCCCCGATCACGTGGACGACGTGAAGCTCGCCGAGGACGCGCGGGAAAACGGCATCCGCGTCGCTCCGCTGTCGCCCATGCGCAGTCGGGCAGGGCGCCCCGGGATCGTCATCGCCTACGGGCACCATTCACCCGCCATCCTCGAGCGCGCCGTGCGGACGATCGGCCGACTGGTTGAGGCGACCGCCCCAACCGGCTGAGCTCGTCGGCACCGGCCGACTCCCGGACGCCGCCCGGAGCAAGTCTCGACGGGCTCGATCGGCGGTGCGAGGACGCGCTCGGGCGGGCTCGATCAGCGGTGCGAGGACGTGCTCCCCCAGCGGGGACCGTGAGGTGTCACGGTCACGATCCGCGGCTCGTCTGCGACGTCGGCGGCACCGTCTTCCGTGTCGTCATCGGCTTCTTCACCGCCCGCGCCCGTCGGGCGCTCGATCGAGACATCGAGCCAGGAGTCGGCGACGCCGTCCAGCATTCCGCTGCCCCACTCGACGACGACGACCGATCCCGCGAAGTCGATGTCGAGATCGTCGAGTTCGAGCGCCGAGCCGAGGCGGTAGGCGTCCACGTGCACGAGCGCGGGTCCGCCGGTCAACGACGGATGCGTCCTCGCCAGCACGAACGTGGGGCTCGTCACCGGTCCGCGCACGCCGAGTCCGTCCCCGAGGCCACGCGTCAGCGTCGTCTTACCTGCACCCAGCGGACCGGTCAGCACCACGAGGTCGCCTGCGCTCAGCCGGCGGCCGAGGTCGCGGCCGAACTGCTCCATCTCCTCGGTGGTCGGAATCGTGCGGATGCCGGCCAGGTGGGTCGCCGTCCGGCCTTGCTCGCCCGCGTGGCCGGCGTCCTCGCCGCCCGGACGATCACCGATCGACCCACCGCCGTTCGGGCTGTCACTCGCCGACATAGCGCCTCGTCACCCGGCGTCCGAGCCGCGTCACGATCTCGTAGCCGATCGTGTCGGCGGCACGGGCCCAGTCCTCAGCCGACGGGACTCCCTGTTCCGGATCCCCGAACAGCACGACCTCGTCGCCGACCGCGACGTGACTGTCGGCCACCGCGATGACGATCTGGTCCATCGCAACCCGTCCGGCGATCGGATGCCTCGTCCCGCCGATCGACACCTCCGCGCGCCCGGATGCCTGTCGCGGCACGCCGTCCGCGTACCCGACGGGCACGAGAGCGAGGTCGGTGTCCTCCGGCGCACGATACGTGTGGCCGTAAGAGACGCCCTGCCCCTCGGGGATCCGGCGCACCGCGACCACGCGCGAGCGCAGCGTCATCGCCGGCCGCAGCCCGAACTCGCTCGGCTCGCGGTCCGAGAACGGGGAGATGCCGTAAACGGAGATGCCGAGGCGAACCGTGTTGTAGCGCGTGCGCGGCAGGGTGAGCGCTGCGCCGCTGGCGGCCAGGTGCACGAACTCCGGGTCCAGGCCGGCGCGCGCCGCCTCCGCCAGCCCGCGGTCGAACGCATCGGCCTGGGCGGTATCCGCTTCTGGGGAGGTGCCGGAGAGGTGGCTGAAGACGCCGGCCACGCGGACGGTGCCGGCCGTTTCCGCGGCTCGGGCGGCGCGCACGGCGGCCGCCCACGCGTCCGGCGTCACGCCGTTGCGGCTGAGTCCGGTGTCGAGCTTGAGGTGGATCACGGCCGTGCGGCCGGCGCGCTGCGCAGCTTGCACGACGGAGTCCAGTTGGTCGATCGACGAGACGCCGATCTCGATGTCGTCGGCGATTGCCGCGTCGAAGTCTGCGTCCGAGTCGTGCAGCCACGACAGGATCGGCGCCGTGATGCCCTCGTCGCGCAGCTCGAGCGCCTCGGCGAGGTCGGCAACGCCCAGTCGGTCAGCTCCTCCGGCGAGCGCGGCGCGCGCGGACGGGACAGCGCCGTGACCATAGCCGTTCGCCTTGACGACGGCGAACGTGTGCTCGGTGCCGATCGCAGCGCGAAGCGTCTCGACATTGCGGCGGATCGCACCGAGGTCGACGACCGCTTCGCGCAGCGGCGCCTGCTCGCTCATCGGTCGCCGCCCTCTGTCGGATCCGGCCGATCCGTGGTCGCAGCAGTGTCGGGCCGCACGAGCGGATCAGCGGTCTCGGCCACCACGAAGGCGCAGGCGACGCCTGCGTCATGCGTCATCGTGAGGTGCCAGCGCACGATTCCGCGGGCGGCCGCGAGTTCGGCGACGGATCCGTGCAGTGCCAGATCCGGGTTCCCGTGGCTGTCGGAGACCACCTCGATGTCGATCGCCTTCGCGATGTCGCCGCGCCCGAGCGCCTTGACCACTGCCTCTTTGGCGGCGAATCGGGCGGCCAACGAGTGCAGCGGCAGGTCGCGTTCGCTCTCAGCGAACAGGCGCAGGAGAAGCTTCGGCGTACGCGTGATGGCCCGGTCGAACCGTTCAAGGTCGACGATGTCGACGCCGATGCCCGCGATCATGACGTTCCTCGCATGCCGCTGCCTGACATCCGCGATCCCTATTCCACCGTGACCGACTTGGCCAGGTTGCGCGGCTGGTCCACGTCGAGACCCTTCGCCGACGCGAGCTCCATGGCGAAGATCTGCAGCGGGATGACGGCCAGCAGCGGCTCGAACAACGGAGCGGCCAGCGGTATGCGAACGACCTCGTCCGCGAACGGGAGCACGGACGCGTCGCCCTCCTCCGCGATGGCCAGCACCCGAGCGCCCCGAGCACGGATCTCCTGGATGTTCGAGACCACCTTCTTGTGCATCTCGTCAGACCCGCGCGGGCTGGGCACCACGACGAACACGGGCTGCCCCGGCTCGATCAACGCGATGGGACCGTGCTTGAGCTCGCCTGCGGCGAATCCCTCGGCGTGGATGTACGCGAGCTCCTTGAGCTTCAGGGCGCCCTCGAGCGCGATCGGGAAGCCCACGTGACGGCCGAGGAAGAGCACGGCGCGGGTGTCGCTCATCCAGTGCGCCAGCTGCGCGACCGAGTCGCTCGACTCGAGCACTCGCTCGAGCTTGGCGGGGATGCCCGCCAGTTCCTCGAGGTTCGCAGCCTGCTCCTCCGGTGCGAGCGTGCCGCGCAGCCGTGCAAGATGCAGCCCGAAAAGATAGAGGGCGGTGATCTGGGCGACGAACGCCTTGGTGGACGCGACGGCCACCTCGGGCCCGGCGTGCGTGTACACGGCGCCGTCGGACTCACGCGGAATGGTCGCACCCTGTGTGTTGCAGATGGACAGCGTCTTCGCACCGGCCGCGCGGGCGAACTTCACGGCCATCAGCGTGTCCATGGTCTCCCCGGACTGGCTGATCGAGACGACGAGCGTCGTCGGACCGATCACCGGATCCCGGTACCGGAACTCGTGACTCAACTCGACGTCGACCGGGATGCGCGCCCACTTCTCGATGGCGTACGCCCCGACCTGTCCGGCGTACGACGCGGTGCCGCACGCGATGATCGTGATGCGGTCGATGCCGGTCAGCAGCGCGTCGAGCTCGTCGAGCTCCGGGATGACGGCCGCGCCCTCGTGCACGCGGCCGCGCAGGGTGTTGGCCACAGCATCCGGTTGCTCGGCGATCTCCTTGGCCATGAAGCTCGGCCATCCGCCCTTGTCGGCTGCAGCGGCGTCCCAGGCCACGTCGAACGGCTCGACCTCGACCGCATTGCCGGCGAAGTCGGTGACGATGACCTCGTCGGGCGTGATCACGACGATCTGGTCCTGGCCGATCGCGACCGCTCGACGGGTGTGCTCGACGAAGGCCGCGACATCCGATCCGAGGAAGTTCTCGCCGTCGCCTAGACCGATCACGAGCGGCGAGTTTCGGCGCGCGCCGACGACGACGCCTGGCTGGTCCTTGTGCACTGCCAGAAGCGTGAACGCGCCCTCGAGCCGCTCGACGACCCTGCGGAACGCTTCGACCAGGTCGCCGGCCGCCCGGTATTCGCGGCCGAGCAGCAGGGCAGCCACCTCGGTGTCCGTCTCGCTCGTGAACTCGAAGCCGTCGGCGGCGAGCTCGTCGCGGAGCGCCGCGAAGTTCTCGATGATGCCGTTGTGGATGACGGCCAGCTTGCCGTCATCGCCCAGGTGCGGGTGCGCGTTGCGGTCGGTCGGTCCGCCGTGCGTCGCCCAGCGGGTGTGTCCGATTCCCGTTGAGCCGTTCCCGATCGGATGCCGGCGCAGCTCGTCCTCGAGAACACCCAGCTTCCCCGCACGCTTGGCGACGTTCAGGTCTCCCGTCGCAGCATCGATCACGGCTACTCCCGCGGAGTCGTAACCCCGGTACTCGAGCCGGCTCAGACCCCCGAGGAGCACCTCGAGGGACCGGTCATTGCCCACGTATCCGACGATTCCGCACATGGCCGCCAAGTCTACCGGCGGGCTCGGCACGCTCACGCCCGCGGTCGCCGCACCAAGAAGGTGCGCGATTCCGGCCGCGAGAGTGCATGTCCTGACCGCCGGTTTTCGCGCTCCGCGCCCGCTGCGCGCCCGACCGACTCCATCGGCTCGGCAGAGCGAGCGAGCTCGCTCTGCTCTCGCCTCAGTCGCCGGTACTCGCGCTGCGCGTCCGACCGACTCCATCGGCTCGGCAGAGCGAGCGAGCTCGCTCTGCTCTCGCCTCAGTCGCCGGTAAGCTTGGCGCCCATGGCAACGAACGGCACGGCGCAGTCTGCCCAGATCTCCCCGTTCGTCGAACTGGATCGCTCGGACTGGGCCGAACTCGCCCCCAGCACGCCTCAGCCCCTCTCCGAAACGGAGATCGTGCAGCTGCGCGGGCTGGGCGATCCGCTCGACATCCGCGAGGTCGCAGAGGTCTACCTGCCGATCAGCCGTCTGGTCAGCATGTACGCAACCGGCACGCAGCGCCTGCACCGTGCGACGAGCGACTTCCTCGGTGAGCGCGCGGCGAAGACGCCGTTCGTGATCGGCGTGGCTGGATCCGTCGCCGTCGGCAAGTCCACGACCGCTCGCCTCCTGCGCGAGCTGCTGAGCCGCTGGCCGGCGACCCCGAACGTTCAGCTCGTCACGACCGACGGATTCCTGCTGCCCAACGCCGAGCTCGAACGTCGCGGACTGATGAGCCGCAAGGGATTCCCCGAGTCGTACGACCGCCGCGCCCTGCTGCGCTTCGTCACGGCGGTGAAGAGCGGCGTCGAAGAGGTGCGCGCTCCGTTCTACTCACACCTCAGTTATGACATCGTGCCCGACGCGCAGGTCGTCGTCCGTCGCCCCGACGTGCTCATCGTCGAAGGTCTCAACGTGCTGCAGCCTGCCGGCGGCGGCAATCGGCTCGCGGTCAGCGACCTCTTCGACTTCAGCGTCTACGTGGATGCCCGTGCCGGCGACATCGAGCGCTGGTACGTCGAGCGATTCCTGAAGCTGCAGCGCGGCGCGTTCGCCGATCCGAAGTCGTACTTCCATCGGTATGCGCGGCTCACAGACGAGGAGGCCAGGGCGCAGGCACTGTCCATCTGGCACGCGATCAACGAGCCGAACCTGCTGCAGAACATCCGTCCGACCAGATCGCGCGCGAAGCTGGTGCTGCGCAAGGGCGGCGACCACACGGTGTCGTCGGTGCTGCTGCGCAAGCTCTGAGCGAGGGACGCCCGTGTTTGCCATCGGCGTGGCAACGCAGCGGCGACGTGCGATTCAGCGGACCGTCGAACGCTTCGCGCCACGCTTCCCACGGCGGCGCTGCGCCGAGCGCACGATGTCCATCGGCGCCTGCACCGGGATCGCACCGGTGACCACCGCATCCACCGTCATCGAGCCCTCCACCGGCCCGATCACCGCGATCGGTGTGGTGGGCGTGGCGGTGCGCGGTTCGACGCGCATCCTGCCGAGCCGGCGATGTTCACGCACGTACGCCGGAATGAGGAGCACCGTCGCGCCGAGCCACGCGAGCGGATTGCTCCATACGACCCCGACGAAGCCGAAGGCGGCACCGAGGGCGAGTGCCGCCACGACGCGCATGGCGAGTTCGATGACGCCGGTGATCGTCGGAACAAGGGTGTGACCGAGCCCCTGCAGCGCTCCGCGCAAGACGAAGAGCACACCGAGTGACGAGTACAGGAAGCCGTTGACGGTGAGCATGGTCGCGGCGTTGGCGACGACCTCATCGGATCCCTGTCCGACGAAGAGCCTGACGATGTGCGCACCGAATGCGATGAGGATCGCACCGAGCACCAGGGCGGCACCGATCGAGATCCAGATCGCCTGGACGACGCCGCGACGGATCCGATCCGGACGGCGTCCGCCGAGGTTCTGCGCTGCGAACATCGAGACAGCGAGCCCGATGGACTGGAGCAGCGCGACAGCGAGGGAGTCCACGCGGGACGCCGTCGTGTAGGAGGCGACGGCGCCCGCACCCAATTCGTTGAGTGCCACCTGCACCGTGAGCGTGCCGATCGCGATGATCGAGGCCTGGAAACCCATCGGCAGGCCGACGCGCAGGTGCTCCGACACCTCGGCCCGCACGAATCGCCAGTCCTGACGCCGCACGTGGAGCACGGGAAGTCGGCGACGCACGTACTCGAGGCACAGCAGCACCGAGACCGCCTGCGCGACGACTGTGGCGAACGCTGCGCCGGCGACGCCCCATCCGAGCACGCCGACCATGAGGATGACGAGACCGACGTTCAGCGCGCACGAGATGGTGAGGAAGACGAGCGGAGTGCGGGAGTCCCCTATGGCACGAATGATCGCCGACAGATAGTTGAAGAACATGACGGCGGAGGCCCCGAGGAAGCTCACCTGCGTGAACACCGTCGCCTCGGGCAGCAGCACCTCGGGCGTTTGAAGCAGGCGGAGCGCCGGACCCGCAAGCAGTGGCGCTGCAACGGTGAGCACGATGCTCATCGCACCCGTGAGTGTCGTGCCGATCGCCACCGACCGCCGCACGGCTGCGTGGTCGCGCGCACCGAACGCTTGCGCCGTGGGAATGGCGAAACCCGAGGTGACTCCCCACGCGAACCCGAGAAGGAGGAACAACAGGCTTCCGGTCGCGCCGACGGCGGCCAGCGAATCCACACCGAGGGTGCGGCCGACGACGATGGCGTCACCGATCTGATACAGCTGCTGCACGACGTTGCCGATGAGCAGCGGAACCGCGAAGACGAGGATGACGCGCCAGGGCGCGCCGGTGGTGAGAGTTCTGGCCATGGAGTTCTCGGGTGGGTGAAGTCGACGAAGAGTGAGGGTCACGACACCGGAACGGCCGACGCGCAGCACCGAGCATATCGAATCGATTCGAACTTGTGCAGCACCGCGTTGCATCCAGACGGAGAATCGCCTCGACGCAGTTGCCCGCTCGACGTGGACGCGTCGGCTCCCCACGGACGCGACTTTGCGCGGACGCGTCGGCTTCACGCGGACGCGTCGGTTTCGCGCGAATGCTCAGCCTTCACGCGAGCATGCAGGCTCCGCCGGGTCGCGGATTCAACGAGCCTTCGGTCACGACCCGCCGGCCACCGTCGGTGCAGCGGCTACAGAGAGAGCCGCACCCGCACCACCTCGGCGAGACTGTGGGCGTGCTGATCGGCCGTGGCCTGATCGGCGGCCTCCACCATAACCCGCACCATGGGCTCCGTACCGGAAGGCCGCAGCAGCACGCGGCCCGTCGACCCGAGCACTTCCTCCGCCTCGCGCACGGCCTCCGCGATGACCTCGTCATCGGCGAGCCGGTGGTGATCAACGCCCCGCACGTTGACGAGGATCTGCGGATACACCGTCATGCACGATGCGAGCTCGCTCAGCGACTTGCCCTTGCGCGCCATCTCGCTCACGAGCTGGAGACCGGTCAGGATGCCGTCGCCCGTCGTCGCGAACTCGCTCATGATGACGTGACCGGATTGCTCCCCGCCGAGGGAGAATCCGCGCTCGTTCATCTTCTCGAGCACGTAGCGGTCGCCGACGCTCGTCTGAACGACGTCGATGCCGTTCTCCGCCATCGCCAGCCGCAGGCCGAGGTTGCTCATCACCGTGGTGACGAGGGTGTTCTCGTGCAGCTTGCCGCGCTCGGCCATGCTGAGCGCGAGGATCGCCATGATCTGGTCGCCGTCGACGATGGTGCCGTCGGCGTCCACGGCCAGGCAGCGATCCGCATCGCCGTCGTGGGCGATGCCGACGTCCGCACCGGTCTCGACGACAGCAGCAGCGAGCTTGTCGAGGTGCGTCGAGCCGACACCGTCGTTGATGTTGATCCCGTCGGGATCGTCGCCGATCACGGTGACGCGGGCACCGGCATCCGTGAAGACCTCAGGAGAGATGCCGGCGGCAGCGCCGTTCGCGCAGTCGATCAGCACGTGGATGCCGTCGAGTCGGTGCGGCAGGCTGCCGAGCAGGTGCAGCACGTAGCGGTCCTCGGCATCCGCGAATCGGCGGATGCGTCCGACCTCAGCGCCGGTCGGCGTCAGCTTGGGCTTGCCGAGTGCGGCCTCGATGCGATCTTCGACGACATCGGGCAGCTTCGTGCCGCCCCTGGCGAAGATCTTGATCCCGTTGTCAGGGGCCGGGTTGTGGGACGCCGAGATCATGACGCCGAAGTCGGCGCCGATGTCGGCGATCAGGAAGGCGGCCGCCGGGGTCGGGATCACCCCGGCGTCGAGGACATCGACGCCGGAGCTCGCCAGACCTGCAGCGACCGCCGCCAGGAGGAATTCACCGGAGACCCGAGGATCTCGGGCGACGACCGCGACGGGTCGCTTGCCCTGGGCGCGGCGCGCCTCGGCGCTGCGCCCTTGCCCGAGCACGACGGCGGCGGCCTGAGCAACGCCCAGGGCCAGATCCGCCGTCAGCTGTCCGTTCGCGAGTCCGCGAACACCATCCGTACCGAAAAGGCGCGCCATATGGGGATGCAGCCTAGAGCGGCGGGATCAGCGCTTCGAGTACTGCGGGGCCTTGCGGGCCTTCTTGAGACCCGCCTTCTTGCGCTCGATCACACGCGCGTCGCGGCTGAGGAAGCCCGCCTTCTTGAGCGTGGGACGGTTGTTCTCGCGGTCGATCTCGTTCAGCGCGCGGGCGATCGCGAGGCGAAGGGCGCCTGCCTGGCCGGAGGGGCCACCGCCGGTGACGCGAGCGATCACGTCGTAGCTGCCGAGCAGGTCGAGCACCTTGAACGGGTCGGTGATGAGCTGCTGGTGCAGCTTGTTCGGGAAGTACTCGGCGAACTCACGGCGGTTGACCGTGAAGGTGCCGGAGCCCGGAACGAGGCGCACGCGGGCGATGGCCTGCTTGCGACGGCCGACGGCCGCACCGGGAACGTTGAGAACGGCGCGGGGCGCTGCGGGCGCCTCGGTGGCCGGGGTTTCGGTCGTGAAGCTCTGCGGCACGTCCTGCGCCTCGAGCTGGTCGGAGATCTTCGCCACGATGGAATCTGTCCTTGTCTGAAGTCGAGAAGAGTTCTGGAGACCGGCGCTTACTGGGCGACCTGGTCGAAGGTGTAGGTCTTCGGCTGCTGAGCGGCGTGCGGGTGCTCGTTGCCCGTGTAGACCTTGAGCTTGCGCAGCTGCGCGCGGCCGATCGTGTTCTTCGGCAGCATGCCGCGAACGGCCTTCTCGACGGCGCGAACGGGGTTCTTCTCGAGAAGCTCGGAGTAGCTGGTGGCCTTGAGGCCGCCCGGGTAACCGGAGTGGCGGTAGGCCTTCTTCTGCAGCGCCTTCTGACCGGTCAGGGCGACCTTGTCGGCGTTGATGATGATGACGAAGTCACCGGTGTCGACGTGCGGAGCGAACGTCGGCTTGTTCTTGCCGCGCAGGATGGCGGCGGTGTGGCTGGCCAGACGGCCGAGCACGACATCGGTGGCGTCGATGATGATCCAGGCGCGCTGGATCTCGGATGCCTTGGGGCTGAAAGTGCGCGTCACAGTAGTGGCTGCTTTCTTGATCGCGGTTGGGTTGGTCGTGAATCCCGCTCCGGTGGGTGTTGCCGCATCGATGATTCGGTAACGCCCGGATGGAGGGCTCAACTACGGATGCCGCCGCAGTAGGCGGACACCAAGGTTCAAGCTTACCGGACGCCATCACGGTCGTCCAATCGGCGTCGATGTCCGTCGCGACGATCGGCCACGCGACCTTTCCTGTCCGTTCACTCAGGAGCCACTGTCGGGTTCGATCTCGTACCTAGCTTGACCACATGCCGAGCCTCGAGCGCACCGTCGCCGTCATCCCCGCCAGGGCGGGATCCGTCGGCGTGCCCGGCAAGAACCTGCGCGACATCGGTGGCGTTCCGCTCGTGGCGCGGGCCGTCGCCACGGCACTGGCTGCGGCATCCGTCGACCGCGTCGTCGTGTCGACCGACGGTCTCGAGATCGCCGCGGTCGCCACCGAGGCCGGTGCGGATGTCATCATGCGGCCGGCCGCGCTCTCCACCGGCACGGCGTCGAGCGAGAGCGCCCTCACGCATGCGTTGGACGTGCTCGCCGAGCGCGGCATCGAGCCCGCGACCATCGTCTTCCTGCAGGCCACCAGCCCGTTCACTCGTCCGCGAGACATCGACGCCGCCGTCGAGCGCGTCCGCTCTGGCGAGCGCGATGTCGTCTTCGCGGCCGTCGAGACGCACACGTTCGTGTGGAGTCTCGATGGCGCAGGCCAGGCGCGGGGCGTGAACCACGACCCCTCGTATCGTCCGATGCGTCAGGACCGGGAACCCCAGTACCAGGAGACGGGTGCGTTCTACGTGCTGGACGCCGCGGGGTTCCGGCGCACCGGCTACCGCTTCTTCGGCCGAGTCGGAGTCGCCGTGACTCCCGACGCCATCGACATCGACACGGAATACGACCTCCGTCTGGCAGACGCCGTCGCCCACCTCGCCGACGGTGACCCGTCGCTGCTTCCCGGCGCCGAATCCGTCCCCGCCCAGCCGGCGGGCGTTGCCACCAGGGCCGCCGCCACGGTCGGCTCCGCCTCCGGCGGTGCTGCTTCGGCGGGTGGTGCAGATCCGCTCGTGCCCGACCCCATGCCGGCTTCGGAGATCGGGAGTCGCGACCGACTCGCGCGTCCGCTCTGGGATCCGTCGAGCATGGCCGCCGAACTCGAGGCGGAGCTCGGCCAGGGTCTCAGCGAGGGCTTCAGCCCCGGCCCCGACTCCGACGACGACCTCGCGCTCATCGAAGCGGTCGTCACCGACTTCGACGGCGTGCACACCGACGACCGCGTGCAGGTGGACCAGAACGGCGTCGAGTCCGTGACCGTGAACCGCAGGGACGGACTGGGCGTGCGGATGCTGCGCGAAGCGGGCATCCCGGTGCTCATCCTCTCCACCGAGACGAACCCCGTCGTCGCGGCACGAGCCGCGAAGCTCGGCGTTCCCGTGCTGCAGGGCGTCGACGACAAGGCTGCGGCGCTGGACGACTGGGCCGCGGACGCCGGCATCCGTCTCGACCGCGTCGCCTACCTCGGCAACGACGTGAACGACCTGGGCGCGCTGCGAGCGGTCGGATGGCCGTTCGCCGTCGGCGACGCCCACCCGCGTGCGATCGCGGCATCGAGGCGAGTGCTCTCATCTCCCGGCGGTGCCGGTGCGGTGCGCGAACTCGCCGAACTCATCCTCGAACGGAAGGCCTGACCATGACCGACACCTCTGTGCGCATCGGATCGAACCTGATCGGCGTCGGCGAGCCCGCCTACGTGATCGGCGAGATCGGCCTCAACCACAACGGCGATGTCGCCATCGCCAAGCGGCTCATCGACGTCGCGGCGGATGCCGGGGCGCAGGCCGTCAAGTTCCAGAAGCGCACTCCCGCTATCTCCACCCCCGAGCACATGAAGAACACGCCTCGGCAGACGCCGTGGGGCGAGATGACCTACCTCGAGTACAGGTACCGGGTCGAGTTCGGCCGCGAGCAGTACGTGGAGCTCGGGGACTACGCCACGATGCGCGGGCTGGACTGGTTCGCCTCCCCGTGGGACGTGCCGTCCGTCGAGTTCCTCGAGGATCTGAACGTGTGCGCCTTCAAGGTGGCGTCCGCGTCCGTGACGGATCTCGAGCTGCTCGCCGCGATCCGCGCCACCGGGAAGCCGGTGATCCTCTCAACGGGCATGTCGACGATGGAGCAGATCGACCGCGCGGTCGCCGCGCTCGACGGATCCCCGCTCGTCGTGCTGCACGCCACGTCCACGTATCCGCTCCCGGCCGAGGAGGCCAACCTGCGGATGATCGCCACGCTGGGTGACCACTTCCCCGGCGTCCCGATCGGATACTCGGGCCACGAGCCCGGACTCCAGATCTCCCTGGCGGCCGTCGCGCTCGGCGCGGTCGCTGTCGAGCGGCACATCACGCTGGATCGCACGATGTGGGGCAGCGACCATGCGGCGTCTCTGGAGCCGCAGGGGCTGCAGCACCTGGTGCGCGACATCCGCGTCATCGAGAAGGCCATGGGCGACGGCGTGAAGCGAGTCTTCCCCGGTG
Organism: Planctomonas sp. JC2975; assembly: GCF_012985205.1. Lineage (NCBI taxonomy): Bacteria > Bacillati > Actinomycetota > Actinomycetes > Micrococcales > Microbacteriaceae > Planctomonas > Planctomonas sp. JC2975. Next base: position 1,771,602 of record NZ_JABEKS010000001.1, read on the forward strand.
AGCTCGCCCCGCTGGCCAAGCTGCGCCGGGTGGAGGCGTAGACGGTGCCCCGCAGAATTCTCGGCATCGTCGATTCGGACTCCTTCGTCAAGTGGGGAGCGAGCCTGCTCTCGACGCTCCCGCCCGACTGGGAGACCTCCCTGGTCGCGGTCAACACGGCCGCAACGGCGAGCGACGCGCAGTTGGCCAGCGCACTGCGCGGGTCGACGGCGCCTGGCGAGCCGGCACTCCGCTCGCTCGACGGCACCGAGGTGGAACGCCTGCCGCGCGCGGAGATCATCGACCGGGTGCGCAGGCAGCAGCCCGACGCCGTACTCGTCGCGACGCGCGGACCCATCGCCGAGGTACTCATCGACGAGCTGGTCCGTCGTGTCCCGCGGCGCCCTGTGATCGTCACGGGGCTGCCCGGCATCTCCACCCCGGCGAAGTGGAAAGGTCTCTTCCTTCGCGCGCAGGCCGACCTCTTCGTGCTGCACAGCCATCGCGAGATCCGCGAGTACCGCACGCTCGCCGCGGCGCACGACATGACTCACCGGTTCGGCCTGTCGACGTTGCCGTTCTTGCATGCCGCACGCAGCATACGAGGCGCAGAGCACCGCGACAGCATCGTGTTCGCCGCGCAGCCCACCGTTCCGGCGGGCATCGAGGCGAGGCGGATGCTCATGGGCTGGCTCGCCGAGACCGCGCGCGCGCATCCGCACCTGCGCGTCGTCGTGAAAATCCGCGCCACGAGCGGCGAGGGGCAGACGCACAAGGAGCGGCATCCGTTCCCTGATCTCATGCCGGAGGATGCCCCTTCCAACCTGGTCGTCGAGACTGGATCCATGGGTGATCACCTCGCCCGCGCCGTCGGATTCGTCACGGTGAGCTCGACCGCCACCCTGGAGGCGATCGCGCAGGACGTTCCCGCTCTCGTGCTCGCAGACTTCGGCGTCAGCGGCAAGCTCATCAACGAGGTGTTCATGGGCAGCGGGCTGCTCGGCACCTCACGCGACCTCGTGGCCGGCAGGTTCAAGCGCGTGATCGACGGATGGCGTGAGGACAACTACTTCCATCCGTCAGCCGACGACGACTGGGCGCAGCAGTTGCAGATGCTGGTCGCGCTTCGCGAGGGACAGCGTCTCCCGGTGCGGCACGCTGTGCGGATCAGCCGCGGCGGACCGCTGCGCCGCGCATGGGAGCGCAAGCGCGCGTTCGGACAGCACGACCACAGCGCGATCGGATACGTCGCACTCGCCGTCGGCACTCCGTTGCGCATCGCTCGCAATGCCGCCTACGCGGCGCTCCCCCACGTGAGCCGTGCGGAGCCTGTCGACACGCTCCTGCTATCGGAGTCCGACGAGGCGGCGTACGGCGAGCAGCCGTCGGGCGGCGAGACGCTCGTCACACCGGGCACGCACGTCGCAGCGTGACGTCCGGGCGCGGTGTCTCAGGACTCCGGACCCGGTGAACGGAGCGAGCCGTTCCAGCTGATCGAGCACGCTCACAGCACGCGCTTGGCGCGCGTCTGTGCGGCACGCGCGGCGAGATCGGCCCCATGCGGATAGCCCACCTCCATGAGCGTGAGGCCCTTCGCAGGCATCACCTTGAAAGCGCTGGTCCGCGCTCCGACGTCTCGCAGGAGCACCAGGTCCGCTGGGTCGAGCTTGCCTTCGCCGACGGCCACGCACGCCCCGACGAGCGCCCGCACCATGCTGTGGCAGAAGGCGTCGGCGCGCACCGTCGCGACAAGCACGCCGTCGGCGTTCCGCATCCATCCGAACGCCTGCAGCGTGCGGATCGTCGTCGCGCCCTCGCGCGGCTTGCAGTACGCGGCGAAGTCGTGAAGGCCGAGCAGGGTGCCCGCTGCGGCATCCATCGAATCGACGTCGAGCGTCGCCGGATACCAGACCGTGCTCGTGCGCGTCAGCGGGCTCTTCGGGGCCGCGGCATCCGCTATCCGGTATTCGTATCGGCGCCAGAGCGCGGAGAAGCGGGCGTCGAAGCCCGGCTCGGCCAGCTCGGCGCCCGTGACCACCACGTCGGAGTCCGTCGCGCCGAGGATGCCGGTGAGCCGTCTGCGGAGCGCGGCAGCGGCATCCGTGTCGTCAGCCTGGTTCCGCGGCTTGCGGGGGCGCAGCAGCGACGTGATCTGGTCGGAGGTCAGGTCGACGTGCGCGACCTGACCGAGCGCGTGCACCCCGGCATCCGTCCGCCCGGCGACCGTCAGGGTCGGCGCCGGCTCGTGCCTGCGGAACAGCGTGCGCAGGGCCTCCTCGAGTACCCCCTGCACAGTGCGGAGTCCCGGCTGCCGTGTCCAGCCGTTGAAGGATGTCCCGTCGTACGCGATTAGCAACCGGACGCGCGTGGGCACCCCCGGCGTCTCCGGCGAGTCCGCCGGCTGGGTCGTCGCCTCGGCCTCTGAACTCGCCTCCGTCACCCGGTCATTGTACGAAAGGCGCGGTTCTTCGCCGTGCTTGCGGTCCCTGTGCATGGACCATGGACCCGGCGCGTCGACCGCGCAGAAGCGGCGAGCAGAAGCGGCGAGGCGGACCGGACCACGTCGGTCCGCTCCGCCTCGCCTGCTCCGGATCTCGGCCCCCGAGCTTCGGCTCGTGACCTCTAACCCGTGACCTCTAACCCTTGACCACGTCGAACGGACGCGTCACCGACGACGCGGCCGTGTAGCCGTCGCCACCCGCCTGGCCGGCGGTGATCTTGCACGTGCCGACAGCGGTGAGCTGCACGGTCGAGCCGCTGACCGTGCAGGTGCCCGATGCCGTGTAGCTCACGGGTTCACCCGAGCTCGCCACGGCGCTCAGCGCGAACGATCCGGTCGAGAGTGCTGCGTCGTGCAGCGGGCGGAACGTGATGCTCTGCGCGACCGGGATCGCGTACACCTGCACCTCTACGAGTCCTGCGGCCCAGTCTGCCTCGTTGCCGTTGTGGTCGTTCACCACCTTGCTCACGCTGACACGCACGTACCGGTACGAACCGGAGAGACCGTCGCTGGTGAACCCCGTGCTGCGGTTGGCGAGGCGGCTCGCGATCCTGGTCCAGTCGGTGCCGTTCGTGCTCCCTTCAACGGTGTAGCCGCTGTACGTCTCCGAGCCGTTGTAGCTGCGCCAGCTCAGGTCGACCCGACTCAGGTCGAACGTCCGCCCGAGGTCGACCTGCCACGTATACGGCACCGTCGACGGCTGGAAGAAGTTCGTGTCGTCGCCGCTCGTGTTCAGGTTGAACACATTGCCGTCGACGGCGTCTCCTGCCGGATGCCCGGCAACCGTGCTGCTCGCCGTCGCCGGCTTGCCCTGCGACACCAGCTGGACAGCGGGTGATGTCGTCAGCCCGGTCTTCGAGGCGAAGCCGAGCGTCGGCTGATAGGACATGCTCACCCCTGGCCCCGCCCCGTCCGTTCCCGTGAAGTCGAGTGGCAGCCAGACGTAGGTGGATGCGCCAAGCGTCTCGGGGTTCCAGTGGTCGCCCGCATAGAGGTACTGGGTTCCGCCCTTCGCCTGGACGGTCACGATGCTGGTGGGCTGGCTGTAGAACGTCGTGTTGTTGCCCACCGGCTTCAGAGCGGACCATCCGTTCGGGTCCGCGATGTTCTTCGTGTACGCGTACATGGCTTGGTTCGGATACCACCCGGACTGGCTCGACGTGAACACGAAGTAGTAGTCGCCCACCTTCACCAGTGCCGGCGCCTCGCGACGCTGTCCGGCGAAGAGCACGTACGAGTCCTGCCAGTCGACGTCGGTGTCGCCGTCGATCAGGCGGTACACGCGCATGTCCGTTCCGTTCTGGGTGGAGACGATGTAGGCCTCACCGCTCGACGGGTCCTGGTACACGGTGAAGTCGCGCGACCCGTAGCCCCACAGGTCGTCGCCGCCGGTGTAGGTCGGGTCCGCGTCGGCGCTGGTCACCTGTCCGGCCCCCGGCCGGAAGTCGTGCTGGAACGTGTAGTCGCCGTCCACGCTCGAGCTCGTCGCCACCATGAGGTGCGAGGCCGAGTAGTCGCTCGCGCGCTCCCAGTGCGCCCAGAGCACGAACGTCTTCGTCTGCGCGTCGTAGACGATCTTCGGCCGCTCGATGTTGCAGTCGGCGAGCGCTGCCGCGCTGGATGCCGTCAGCACGTCGTGGTCGAACGTCCAGTTCGTGAGGTCCTGCGACTTGTACATGCTGAGCGCGGAGAACTTGGTCGTGTTGTCCGACTTGTTCTCGCCGATCCAGTAGTACCAGCTGCCCACCTTGATGACGCCGCCGCCGTGTGCCTGGATCGGGTTCCCCGACGTGTCGTACCAGGTGCGCCCGTTCGGGATGGCCGCGTAGCTCGCCGGATCCGGCTCGATGTCGTACGCGACCTGCGTGTCCTTGCTCGCCGTGCCGTCGCTGAACGCGACCGCGTCGATCGTCTCGGACTGCGAGACCGTGATGGGTCCAGAAGCGAGCGTGCCGTTCGTGGCGGATGCCGTCGACCCGTCTGTCGTGTAGTAGATCACCGAGTTCGGGGTGGTCGTCTGCAGCGTCACCTTCTGAGCGTCCTTGTAGACGCCGCCCGCCACGTTCGCGGTGGGCGCCGCCACGACGTACGGCGCCGTGTCGATGCTCACGGCACCCGCTGCGATGCCGAACCAGCTGATCACCGGAGCACCGCTCTGTCCGCCGATGGTCACCTGCAACTTCTCGTCGCCGGCGGCCGCCTGTGCTGGCGTCACCGTGAACTGACCGGTGACCATGGTCTTCGACGGGCCGAGGCTCCCGCCAGCCGTGCTGATCAGGAGTCCGGTGGCGATCGGAGTCGTGGTTCCGTCGGCGGCCACCATCGAGACGTTCAGGTCGCGGTTGTTCCACCACTCCTGGAACCCCGCCGTCACGGTATACGTGCCCGCGCCGAGCGGAAGGTCGTAGATGATCGGCTTCGACGTGCTCCCTGCACCGAGCGCGTAGAGCCCCGTCGCGTACTTGTCGGTGCTCGTCGAGCCCCGCTGCGCGACGTACGCGTTCTGGTCGTTGACGTATCCCCAGGTGGCCGATCCCGTGAACTGCTGATCGGCGACCTTGTTCTGCAGCGAGTCGCCCAGCACCTTCGACACGCTGTCGTAGGCGGCCGTCGAGGCGTTCATCCCGCTGTCCACGAAGTACACCGAGCTCGGCGGCACGACCTCGACCTGCGCAGTGACCGCCAGGCCGTTCACGTTGCCCACCACCGAGTAGGTCTGGTACGCGCGGGAGAACGTGTAACCGGTCAGGTTCCAGGTGACCGCCTCGCTCTGCTGTCCCGCTGCCGTGTTCACGGCGACCTGCGCGGGCAGGCCGGGCGCCTTCCCCGTCGTCGTCGCAACCGTGACGGGCGCGACGAGCGAGGTGGGTGCGGGATCCGCCGCGTTCGCCGCTGCCGGCACCAGCATGCCCGCCAGCACCGCGGATGCCGCGGCAACCGTTCCGACGATCGCTCCGCGCCTCCCCCGCGCGCTCCGCCACGCGGCCCGCGCGGCCCCGGCGGACGCCGGTATCGGTGTCTCCTGCGCCCTTCTGCGATCCGGATCGGGTCTCCTGGACGTCATCGTCATGGACGTGCCTCTCTGCAACGTGGTCGAGCTGGTGCGACTCGCTGAAGCACGGATCCGTGGACGGATGTCACACACCGCGCTTCGCGTATGTTTACGCAAACATTGGCTCGAACCTAGCCACCGCAGAAGCCGCGAGTCAAGCAACCGCACACGCTCGAACACCCCGACACGACGAAGCCCCCGATCCCGAGGGATCAGGGGCTTCGTGCAGCGTCGCTGACGGCTGCGCAGCGTGTCTGCTGACTACTTGGCGTCCTCGCCTGCGTCGACGTTGTCGTCGTCGGTGTCGGTGGCCTCGACGGCCTCCTCGGCCTCGGCAGCAGCCTCAGCCTCGACGGCCTCGCTCTCCGGCGTCTCCTCGACCTCGGTGGCCGCGGCGTCGTCGGTGGTCTCCTCGACCGCCTCGGCCTTGGCCGCCTCCTCGGCCGCGACCTTTGCAGCAGGCGACGGCGGGGCGGCCGGTGCCTTGCGCTTCGGGGTCACGGGCTCGAGAACGAGCTCGATGACGGCCATGGGGGCGTTGTCGCCCTTGCGGTTGCCGATCTTCGTGATGCGCGTGTAACCGCCCTGACGGTCGGCCACTTGGGGCGCGATCACGTCGAACAGCTCGTAGACCACGCCCTTGTCCTGGATGACGGACAGCACGCGACGGCGTGCGTGCAGGTCACCGCGCTTGGCGAACGTGATCAGGCGCTCGGCGAGCGGACGAAGGCGCTTCGCCTTGGTCTCGGTCGTCGTGATGCGCTTGTGCGTGAAGAGGGCAGCGGCCAGGTTCGCGAGCAGCAGACGCTCGTGGGCAGGGCCGCCTCCGAGACGGGGGCCCTTTGTCGGCTTAGGCATTGTCGTGTCTTTCGTATTCCAGGCCGGGAACGGCCGTTGTCAGTTCGATGTGATGGGCCAGCGGTGACGAATCAGCGGTACTCGTCGTCGTTGGCGCTGTAGAAGTGGGAGCCGTCGAACCCGGGGACCGAGTCCTTGAGGGACAGGCCCATTTCCGTCAGCTTCTCCTTCACCTCGTCCACGGACTTCTGACCGAAGTTGCGGATGTTCATGAGCTGCGTCTCGGAGAGCGAGACGAGTTCGCTGACGTTGTTGATGCCCTCGCGCTTGAGGCAGTTGTACGACCGCACCGAGAGCTCGAGGTCCTCGATCGGCATCGACAGCTCGGAGCTCAGCACGGCGTCGACCGGCGCGGGGCCGATCTCGATGCCCTCTGCCTGGTTGTTCAGCTCGCGAGCGAGACCGAACAGCTCAGTGAGCGTGCGACCAGCGGAGGCGATCGCGTCGCGCGGGCTGATGGCCGGCTTGGTCTCGACGTCGACCACGAGGCGGTCGAAGTCGGTACGCTCACCGGCACGCGTGGCCTCCACGCGGTAGGTGACCTTGAGAACCGGCGAGTAGATGGAGTCGATCGGGATCTGACCGGCCTCGCTGTACTCGTTGCGGTTCTGCTGAGCCGACACGTATCCGCGACCGCGCTCGATGGTGAGCTCGACCTCGAAACGTGCGTTCTCGTTGAGCGTGGCGATCACGAGCTCGGGGTTGTGGATCTCCACACCCGCCGGGGCCGAGATGTCCGCCGCCGTGACCTCGCCGGAACCGGTCTTGCGCAGGTACGCGGTGATCGGCTCGTCGTGCTCGCTGGAGACAACGAGACCCTTGATGTTGAGGATGATCTCGGTGACATCCTCCTTCACGCCCGGGATGGTCGTGAACTCGTGCAGCACACCGTCGATGCGGATGCTCGTGACCGCCGCGCCCGGAATGGACGACAGCAGCGTGCGGCGGAGGGAGTTCCCGAGCGTGTATCCGAAGCCCGGCTCGAGCGGCTCGATGACGAACCGCGAGCGGAACTCGGAAATGTTCTCTTCGGTGAGCGTGGGGCGCTGTGCGATGAGCACTATTGATTCCTTTCGGCTAAGCGTCCGCTATATGACGCTTGCTCTGTACAGGTTTTGAGTTATGCGCGGTGGAGCTCAAAGCGAAGGCCATTTCTGGCCTTCGCCGCGACCCCAGCGCCGAGGCCCGTCTCGGGCCTCGGTCCACCGGGTCGCTTCACGCTCGGTTAGACGCGACGACGCTTCGGCGGGCGGCAACCGTTGTGCGCCTGCGGCGTCACGTCGTTGATCGAACCCACCTCGAGGCCTGCGGCCTGAAGCGAACGGATCGCGGTCTCGCGGCCCGAACCCGGACCCTTCACGAAGACGTCGACCTTCTTCATGCCGTGCTCCTGCGCCTGGCGGGCGGCCGACTCGGCGGCCAGCTGCGCGGCGAACGGCGTGGACTTGCGGGAGCCCTTGAAGCCGACTCCACCGGAGGACGCCCAGCTGATCACGGCGCCGTTGGTGTCGGTGATGGAGACGATCGTGTTGTTGAACGTCGACTTGATGTGAGCCTGGCCCACGGCGATGTTCTTCTTTTCCTTCTTGCGCGGCTTGCGAGCGGCCGTCTTGGGTGCTGCCATGTTTTCCTACTCCTGAGATCTCGAAGCGCTGGCGGAGGCCTAGCGGGCCTTCTTCTTGCCGGCGACGGTGCGCTTCGGTCCCTTGCGGGTGCGCGCGTTGGTCTTGGTGCGCTGTCCGCGCACGGGAAGGCCGCGACGGTGGCGCAGGCCCTGGTACGAACCGATCTCGACCTTGCGGCGGATGTCGGCTGCAACCTCGCGGCGAAGGTCACCCTCCACCTTGTAGTTGCCCTCGATGTAGTCGCGAAGGGCGACGAGCTGGTCGTCGGTGAGGTCCTTCACGCGGATGTCGCCGGAGATCCCGGTGGCCTCCAGCGTCTGAAGAGCGCGCGTACGGCCGATGCCGTAGATGTAGGTGAGGGAGACCTCCACGCGCTTCTCGCGCGGGATGTCAACGCCTGCAAGACGTGCCATGAGTCGGCTTCTCCTGTAGTGAGTGGAGGTGTGGAGCAGCGCCGGTGCCCGGGCCTCCAACCCGAGGTGTCCCCGCGAACCGGAGCTTGGAGCGAAGGCCATTTGTGGCCTTCGCCGCGACTCCAGTGCCAACACCCGTCTCGGGGCGTCGGTTGCGGTTTTCAGTGCTGCTGTTTCTTCGCGATATTGAGTTGTGGACCGAATGCTGCGCATCCGGAAGTCGTGTTCCGAACGGAACGCGACAAGCGGCGGGCCTAGCCCTGGCGCTGCTTGTGGCGCGGGTTCGAGGAGCAGATGACCATCACGCGGCCGTTGCGTCGGATGACGCTGCAGTGCTCGCAGATGGGCTTGACGGAGGGGTTGACCTTCATGAGTGTGATTTCCTTATCGCTGTCGTCGTGCACCACGACGCGCGGATGCTCCGCGCGGGTCGTCGTGGGCCGTTACTTTTCGACGCCGAGTTACTTGTAGCGGTAGACGATGCGGCCACGGGTGAGGTCGTAGGGGCTCAGCTCAACAATCACGCGGTCCTCTGGAAGGATGCGGATGTAGTGCTGACGCATCTTGCCCGAGATGTGGGCCAGAACCTTGTGTCCGTTGGTGAGCTCGACGCGGAACATCGCGTTGGGCAACGCCTCGACCACAGATCCCTCGATCTCGATAACGCCGTCTTTTTTGGCCATAGCCTCACTATCGCTTCAGGCACATCGGTGCCGGTCGTGCGGTGGATGGATGGTGCCTGATCGACCCTCGGGATCACCCTTGGGAGCGCACCGCGAAACGGGTGCAAGACACCAAAGATCCATCCTAGGCCATCAGGGCGCAGTTCGCCACTCGGGATCCGCGTGGCACCTGGTGCAACACCGGCGGAAGTCGTATGATTCCTGGTCGCCCGCGCCCGGGCTCCTGAGCGCTCAGTTCTCCCTGGCGAGCAGCGCGGCGTTCATGGCGCGGGTCAGTTCGAGGTCGACCGGGACATCGGCGCCGTCGACGTGCGTGATCGGAGCGGCCAGCCGCACGCTGGAGACCAGCCACGCGGCATCCGCTCGGGTCAGGTCCCCGACCGGCACGAGTGCTTCCTCCGTGCGCAGGCCGCGCGCTTCGGCGAAGGCGAAAACGCTCAGCTGGCTGGTGCCCGGCAGGATGCCGATGTCGGTGCGCGGCGTGACGATGCAATCTCCGAAACGGAGGATGACCGTCGACGTCGGTGCCTCCATGACGTAGCCGTCCGAGCTCACGAACACGACGTCATCCGCTCCCCGACGCCGCGCCTCGCGCAGCGCGGCCATGTTCACGGCGTACGAGAGAGTCTTCGCGCCGGCGAGCAGCCACGGGGCACGGGCCGCCACGTCGCTCGTGTACCCGCGATCGAGCGTGATGACGCGGATGCCCGCCTCGCGCTCGGCGAAGTCCCCTGCGGCCTCCGACGCGACGATCCACCCTGTCGGCGTACCGGTTCCCTCCACACCGCGGGTCAGCACGATCTTGAGGCCGCCCTGCCGCTGGGTGGAGAGAGATGCCGCCGCCACAGTGATGGCATGCCGCCACTGCGCCTCGTGCGGCTCTGGGAGGTCGAGCAGGTGCGCCGAGTTCGCGAGGCGCTTCAGGTGCGCGTCGAGCGCCTGCGGATGGCCGTCGACCACACCGATGGTCTCGAAGACTCCGTCCCCTCGCGACGGACCAAGGTCACGCACGTCGAGCGTGACGGTCCCCGTCTCGACGCGGTGGACAGTGCCGGCGACAGCGGCGGACGAGTCGGACGGCAGGACGTCGAGCATGAAGACGGGCACCAGACGAGCCTACGACGGGGACGAGGCTCGCCGTGCTGGCTCCCCCGCCGCCCGGGCTGTCTGGCAGCACGTGAGCAGCGCGGACCGCAGCACAGCCCGGCTTTCCGAAGAGCCGGCACCCTATCGCTCTCTGCGGGTAATCGGAGCTATGCGGGCCGCACAGGCGTGATGCCGAACTGCTTCAGACCCGCTGCGCCTCCGTCGTGCGCGGTGAGCACCCAGATGCCGTCCTTGTGCACGGCGACGGAGTGCTCCCAGTGAGCCGCCGATGAGCCGTCCTCGGTCGCGACGGTCCAGCCGTCGTCGCGCACGTACGTGTCCGGCGATCCGGACACGACCATGGGCTCGATGGCCACCACGAGGCCAGGGCGCACCTCGGGGCCCTTCTGCCGCACGCTGTAGTTGAACACGGGCGGCGCCTCGTGCATGCGGCGTCCGATCCCGTGGCCGATGTAGTCCGTGAGGATGCCGTACTCGCCCCGCGAGAGGATGTACGCCTCGATCGCGTCTCCGACCTGGTTCAGGTGCGAGGCATTGGAGAGCGCCGCGATCCCGTGCCACAACGACTGCTCGGTCACCTCGTTGAGGGCTCGCCGCTCCGCGACGAGATCCGGGCGCGACGGATCATCGAGCACCACGGTGAACGCGGCGTCGCCGTTCCAGCCCTTCAGGATCGCGCCCGAGTCGATCGACAGGATGTCGCCGGCACCCAGCATCCGCTCCCCAGGGATGCCATGAACGACCTCGTCGTTCACCGAGGCGCAGACGGTGTGGTGGTAGCCGGGCTCCAGCTTGAAGTTGGGCTTGCCCCCGCGAGCCTCGATCGCCTGCTCGGCGAGCGCGTCGAGTTCAAGGGTCGTCACTCCGCTGCGCACCGCAGCGCGCACGGCGTCGAGGCTGTCCGCTGTTGCGAGCCCTGGCTCGAGCATGAGTCTCAGCTGCGCGGGCGACTTGTATATCGAACGCCGGATTCCTGGCACGATCGTCTCTCCTCACTGAAGGATCGCGAGAGCACGCTCAGCGCGGTCGGTCGCGGCAACGGTTTTGGTTTGCTGACTTGCCTGCACTGTTGATCGGCGCTGTCTGCGCGCCTCGTTCATTTCACTGGGCCGGCGTGCCGTTCGGCGGGGCCGCGCCACCGATGGCGCCGTTCGCGGTGGTCAGGCAGCGGCGGTGTCGCCCACGACGCCGATCCCGCGGGAGGCGAGCGCCTCGCGGATGCGGCCTGCGACCTCGTCCACGGTGCCGATGCCGTCGACCTCGACGAGCAGTCCGCGCTCGCGGTACACGTCGACGATCGGTGCGGTCTGCGCGGTGTACACGTTCTGACGGTGACGGATCGCCTCTTCGGTGTCGTCAGCGCGTCCCTGCTCGTGTGCTCGGTGGGTCAGTCGGCGGACGAGCTCGTCCTGGTCCGCGGTGAGGCGGATCACTGCCTCGAGCTTGCCGTCCGACGCCAGCAGCTCGTCGAGGAAGCGCACCTGATCGAGCGTTCGGGGGTATCCGTCGAGGAGGAAGCCCTTTGCGGCGTCCGGCTCGGAGAGACGGTGCGCCACCAGCTCGTTGGTGAGGTCGTCCGGAACGTAGTCGCCTGCATCCACGATCGCCTTCACCCGCAGGCCGAGTTCGGTCTGGTGCGTGATGTGGTGACGGAAGATGTCGCCCGTTGAGATGGCCGGAATGCCGAACGCGTCGGCGACGTAGGTGGCCTGCGTGCCCTTGCCGGACCCGGGAGGGCCCACGATCAGGAGGCGCGCTCCACGGTCCCGGTTCTTCTCCACGTGCGAATCTGTCAACGGAGCAACCCTTCGTAATGCCTTTGCTGCAGTTGCGAGTCGATCTGCTTGACCGTCTCGAGCCCGACACCGACGATGATCAGGATCGAGGTGCCTCCGAACATGAAGTTCTGGCTGGTGCCGAGCAGCGCGAATGCCACCAGTGGAATGAGGGCGACGATCGCCAGGTAGATCGATCCGGGAAGCGTGATGCGCGTCAACACGTAGTCGAGATACTCGGCGGTGGGACGACCGGCCCGGATGCCAGGGATGAAGCCGCCGTACTTCTTCATGTTGTCGGCGACTTCTTCCGGATTGAAGGTGATCGCGACGTAGAAGTAGGTGAACCCGATGATCAGGAGCGCGTAGATCAGCATGTACAGCGGGTGGTCGCCCTTGGTCAGATACGTCGTGATCCAGGTGACCCACGGAGCGGGCTCCTTGCCGGCCGCCGGCTGGTTGAACTGCGCGATGAGGGCGGGCAGGTACAAGAGGCTCGAGGCGAAGATCACCGGGATGACACCGGCCATATTCACCTTGATGGGGATGTAGGTGTTGTTGCCCCCGTAGGTGCGCCGCCCCACCATCCGCTTCGCGTATTGCACGGGTATGCGACGTTGCGACTGTTCGACGAACACGACAGCGGCGACGATGAAGAGGCCGATGACGATCACGATGAGGAAGACCTCGAAGCTCTGCGTCTGAGCGACGGCCCACAGCGAGGACGGGAACTGCGCGGCGATCGAGGTGAAGATCAGCAGCGACATGCCGTTGCCGATGCCCTTCTCGGTCACCAGCTCGCCGAGCCACATGATGAGGCCGGTGCCGGCGGTCATGGTGACGACCATGAGGAGCACGGCGTACCACGAGTCGTCCGTGATCAGCTGCGAGCACTGCGACGTGCTGTTCGAGCCGAAGAGCGCGCCGCTGCGGGCCACCGTGATGAGGGTGGTGGACTGCAGAACGCCGAGGGCGATCGTGAGGTAGCGGGTGTACTGAGTCAGCTTCGACTGACCCGCCTGGCCCTCCTTGTAGAGAGCCTCGAAGTGCGGGATGACGACCCGCAGCAGCTGGACGATGATCGATGCCGTGATGTACGGCATGATGCCCAGCGCGAAGATGGAGAGCTTCAGCAGCGCGCCGCCGCTGAAGAGGTTGACCAGCTCGTAGAGGCCGGTCGTGCCCTGGTTGGCCGCGAGGCACGCCTGCACGTTGCTGAAGTCGACGAACGGGGCGGGAATGAACGAGCCCAGTCGGAACAGCGCGATGATCGCAAGCGTGAAGCCGATCTTCTTGCGAAGATCCGGGGTGCGGAGGATCCGCACGACGGCGTTGAACAAGTGACGTCCTGCTTTCCGGTAAGGAGTCGGGCCGGGGGCCTGAGTGGCCACCCGACCCGACTACTTTACGGGGTGTTTCCGGATGCCTCGCATCCGCTGGCCCCGAGGGCTACTTGACGGAGCCCCCGGCCGCCACGATCTTCTGCTCAGCGGAGCCGGAGACCTTGTCGACGGTCACGTTCAGCTTCACGGCGATGTCGCCGTTGCCGAGGACCTTGACCTTCTCGTTCTTGCGCACCGCGCCCTTGGCGACGAGGTCGCTCACGGTCACGTCGCCGCCCGATGGGTACAGCTCGGCGAGCTTCTCGAGGTTGACCACCTGGTACTCGACGCGGAACGGGTTCTTGAACCCGCGCAGCTTCGGGGACCGCATGTGGAACGGCAGCTGGCCACCCTGGAAGCCAGGACGCACCTGATAGCGCGCCTTCGTTCCCTTGGTACCGCGGCCAGCGGTCTTACCCTTCGAGCCTTCACCGCGACCGACTCGGGTGCGGTCCTTCTTGGAACCGGCTGCCGGGCGGAGGTGGTGCACCTTGAGGACCTGGGGACGCACAACGACGTCAGCTACGTCCTTCTTCTTCGCAGCAGCGGCCTTGGGGGCAGCTGCGCTCGATGCTTCGGCCTCAGCCTTCTTCGTGGTCGCCTTGGCGGGCGCCTTGGCAGCTGGCTTGTCGGCAGCAACCTTGGCGGTCGCAGCCTTCGCGGCCGGCGCCTTCTTCTCGGCGGCCGGCTTCGCGGCAGCCTTCTTCTCGGCGGCGGGGGCGGCCGTGGCCTTCACGGCCTCGTCCTTCTTCTCGTCAGCCATTAGTCGATCTCCTCAACCTTCACCAGGTGGGCGACGGTGTTGACGTACCCGCGGTTCTGCGGGGTGTCCTCGCGGACGACGACGTCACCGATGCGCTTCAGACCCAGGCTGCGAAGGGTGTCGCGCTGGTTCTGCTTCTCGCTCACTTTGGACTTGATCTGGGTCACCTTGAGGCGCGCCATTATGCACCAGCCTTCGCGGTCCTGGCGGCCTCCGCCGCCTGTGCCTCCGCGCGCACCAGGCGAGCGGGTGCGACCTCGTCGAAGTCGAGCCCACGACGGGCGGCCACGGCACGAGGCTCCTCGAGCTGCTTCAGCGCCTCGACGGTCGCGTGCACGATGTTGATGGTGTTCGACGAACCGAGCGACTTGCTCAGCACGTCGTGGATGCCCGCGCACTCCAGCACGGCACGCACCGGGCCACCGGCGATAACACCGGTACCGGCACCGGCCGGACGCAAGAGCACGACACCGGCGGCTGCCTCACCCTGCACCGGGTGCGGGATGGTGCTGCCGACGCGAGGCACGCGGAAGAAGTTCTTCTTCGCCTCTTCGACACCCTTCGAGATCGCCAGCGGGACCTCACGGGCCTTGCCGTATCCGACGCCCACGAGGCCGTTGCCGTCGCCCACCACGACCAGCGCGGTGAAGCTGAAGCGGCGACCGCCCTTGACCACCTTCGAAACGCGGTTGATGGTCACAACGCGCTCGAGGAACTGGCTCTTGTCGGCGTCGCGGCCACCACGGTCGCGGCCCTGGTTGCGGTCGCGTCCGCCACGGCGGCCATCGCGACCGTCACGGGCGTCACGGCTCGTGGTGTCGGTGCCGGCCGCGGTCTCCACGGGCTTCTCCGCAGTCGTCTGCTCGGCGGCCACGTCCTGCTCCTTCTTGTTCTCGTTGTCGCTCACAGGTTCAGCCCACCTTCCCGGGCTCCTTCGGCGATTGCCGCGACCCGACCTGCGTACTTGTTGCCGCCACGGTCGAACACGACCTCGTCGATGCCTGCCTGCTTGGCGCGCTCTGCGACCAGTTCGCCGACCTTGCGAGCCTTGGCGGTCTTGTCACCGTCGAACGCGCGCAGGTCTGCTTCGAGAGTCGACGCCGATGCCAGCGTGTGGCCCTGGGCGTCGTCGACGACCTGAACGAAGACGTGACGCGCGGAGCGGGTCACGACCAGACGCGGACGCGCAGCCGTGCCGACGACCTTCTTGCGAAGGCGTGCGTGCCGGCGGTCGCGTGCCGCTGACTTGCTCTTGACGCTCATGCTTACTTACCAGCCTTTCCGGCCTTGCGACGGACGATCTCGCCTGCGTAGCGGATGCCCTTGCCCTTGTACGGTTCCGGCTTCTTGATCTTGCGGATGTTCGCAGCGGTCTCGCCGACGGCCTGCTTGTCGATGCCGGCGACCGTGATCTTGTTGTTGCCCTCGACCGTGAGCGTGATGCCCGCTGGCGGCTCGACCGTCACCGGGTGCGAGAAGCCCAGCGCGAACTCGATGGACGAGCCCTTCTGAGCGACGCGGTAACCGGTACCGACGATCTCGAGGCCCTTGGAGTAGCCCTGGGTGACGCCGATGATCTGGTTGTTGATCAGCGTGCGGGTCAGGCCGTGCAGCGAACGCGAGGTGCGCTCGTCGTCCGGGCGGGTGACCAGCACCTTGCCCTCATCCAGCTTGACCTGGATGGGCTGGGCCACGGTGAGCGACAGCTCGCCCTTCGGGCCCTTGACGGTCACAGCCTGGCCGTCGACCTTGACGTCGACGCCGGCAGGAATGTCGATGGGGAGTCTTCCGATTCGGGACATCTTGCTACCACACGTAGGCGAGGACTTCCCCGCCGACGCCCTTCTTCTCGGCCTCGCGGTCCGTGAGGAGACCGGAGGAGGTGGACAGGATGGCGACGCCGAGGCCGCCGAGCACACGAGGCAGCTCGGTGGACTTCGCGTAAACGCGCAGTCCCGGCTTGGAGACGCGCTTGATGCCCGCGATCGAACGCTCGCGGTTCGGGCCGAACTTGAGGTCCAGCGTCAGGGTCTGGCCGACCCGTGCGTCGCTGACCTTCCAGCCCGAGATGTATCCCTCGTTCTTGAGGATCTCGGCGATGTTCGCCTTCAGCTTCGAGTTCGGCATCGACACGGTGTCGTGATATGCCGAGTTCGCATTGCGCAGTCTGGTCAGCATGTCTGCGACCGGATCTGTCATGGTCATGGGTTGTTTCCTTCGTTCACCTGGTTTCGCCGGCCTTTACAAGAGCGGCGACCATCGATGGTCTGACGACCGGACGGCCGTCAGTGGGTGGCCGGGCGGACCGGAGTCCGCCCGACCGTCTTCACTCAGTCGTTCGACTTGAACGGGAAGCCGAGCGCCTTGAGCAGCGCGCGACCCTCGTCATCCGTCTCGGCGGTGGTGACGACAGTGATGTCGAAACCGCGCACGCGGTCGATCTTGTCCTGGTTGATCTCGTGGAAGATCGACTGCTCCTGCACGCCGAACGTGTAGTTGCCGTGACCGTCGAACTGGCGGTCCGAGAGACCGCGGAAGTCGCGGATGCGCGGCAGCGCGAGCGACAGGAGGCGGTCCAGGAACTCCCAGGCGCGGTCGCCGCGGAGCGTCACGTGGGCACCGATCGGCTGGCCCTCGCGCAGCTTGAACTGCGCGATGGACTTGCGAGCCTTGGTGACCTGGGGCTTCTGACCCGTGATCTTGGTGAGATCGGCGATCGCACCGTCGATGATCTTGCCGTCGCGAGCGGCGTCACCGACGCCGGTGTTCACGACGACCTTCACGAGGCCGGGAACCTGGTGCACGTTGGAGTAGCCGAACTGCTCCTTGAGCGCCGCGGCGATCTCGTTCTTGTACTTCTGCTTGAGGCGCGGCTGGATCTTGCCAGCCGGCGCAGCAGTTGCGGTGTCGGTCATTACAGGTCCTTACCTGACTTCTTGGCGTAGCGGACGCGCACCGTCTTGGTCACGCCGTCCTTCGTCACCTTCTCCTCGCGGAAACCCACGCGGGTCGGCTTCTTGGTCTCCGGGTCGACCAGAGCCACGTTGGACACGTGGATCGGCGCCTCGTGCGTCTCAAGACCACCGGTCTTGGAGCCGCGCTGGGTCTGACCGACCTTCACGTGCTTCGTGACGTAGTTGATGCCCTCGACCACAACGCGATCCTGCTCGACCAGAACCTCGATGACCTTGCCCTGCTTGCCGCGGTCTCCGCCGCGGGCCTGGCTCGGACCCGAGATGACCTGGACCAGGTCGCCCTTCTTGATGTTCGCCATGGACTAGATCACCTCCGGCGCCAGCGAGATGATCTTCATGAACTTCTTGTCGCGCAGTTCGCGACCGACGGGCCCGAAGATGCGCGTTCCGCGCGGGTCGCCGTCGTTCTTCAAGATCACCGCGGCGTTCTCATCGAACTTGATGTACGAGCCGTCTGCACGGCGCGTCTCCTTCACGGTGCGGACGATGACCGCCTTGACGACATCGCCCTTCTTCACGTTTCCACCGGGGATGGCGTCCTTGACGGTCGCCACGATGGTGTCGCCGAGACCGGCGTACTTGCGCTTCGAACCACCGAGAACGCGGATCGTGAGCAACTCCTTGGCGCCGGTGTTGTCGGCGACCTTGAGTCGGGATTCCTGCTGAATCACTTCTCTAACTCCTTGTCACAAGCAAGCCGACGGCTTACTTGGCCTTCTCGAGGATCTCGACCAGGCGCCAGCGCTTCGTGGCGCTGTACGGACGGGTCTCGTTGATGATCACGAGATCGCCGATGCCTGCGCTGTTGGTCTCGTCGTGCACCTTCACCTTGGTGGTGCGGCGGATGACCTTGCCGTACAGCGGGTGCTTCACGCGGTCTTCGACCTCGACGACGATGGTCTTGTCCATCTTGTCGCTGACGACGTAGCCGCGGCGGGACTTGCGGTATCCGCGGGCGTTGACGTCCTTGACGTCGTGCGCGGCGTGCTCGTGACCGGCCGGAGCGGCGGTCTCAGCCTGTGCCTTGGTGGCAGCCATTACTCCGCCTCCTCCTTCGTCTCGGTCTCGGCCTCAGCGGCCTCGGCCTTCTTGCTGGTCTTCTTAGCAGCCTTGGCGGGAACCTCGACCGCAGCCGGCGTCGCACGGATGCCGAGCTCGCGCTCGCGGATCACCGTGTAGATGCGGGCGATGTCGCGCTTGACGGCGCGGAGACGGCCGTGGCTCTCGAGCTGGCCGGTTGCCGACTGGAAGCGCAGGTTGAACAGCTCTTCCTTGGCCTTCTTCAGTTCATCGACGAGCTTCTCGTCGTCGAAGGTGTCGAGCTCAGCGGGAGCGAGCTCCTTGGATCCGATCGCCATTACGCGTCGCCCTCCTCGCGCTTGATGATGCGTGCCTTGAGGGGCAGCTTGTGGATGGCACGGGTGAGTGCCTCGCGGGCCAGCGTCTCGTTGACGCCGGCGACCTCGAAGAGCACACGGCCCGGCTTGACATTGGCGACCCACCACTCGGGCGAACCCTTACCAGAACCCATGCGGGTTTCGGCCGGCTTCTTCGTGAGCGGACGGTCGGGGTAGATGTTGATCCACACCTTGCCGCCACGCTTGATGTGACGCGTCATGGCGATACGAGCGGACTCGATCTGACGGTTCGTCACGTAAGCGGGGGTCAGGGCCTGGATGCCGAACTCGCCGAAGCTGACCTTCGTGCCACCGGTCGCCTGGCCGCTACGGCCGGGGTGGTGCTGCTTGCGGTGCTTGACTCTGCGGGGAATCAACATGGTTATGCACTGGCTCCTTCTGCCGCGGGGGCCTCGGCCTGAGCGCGGGGCGCACGGCGCGGACGGTCGCTGCGGTCCGGGCGGCCGGACTTGGCGGCGGCCTGCTCGCGAGCGAGTTCCTTGTTGGTGATGTCGCCCTTGTAGATCCAGACCTTCACACCGATGCGGCCGAAGGTGGTCTTGGCCTCGTAGAAGCCGTAGTCGATGTTCGCGCGCAGCGTGTGCAGCGGCACACGACCCTCGCGGTAGAACTCCGACCGGCTCATCTCGGCGCCGCCGAGGCGGCCGGAGACCTGGATACGAACACCCTTGGCGCCGGCGCGCTGGGCGCCCTGCAGGCCCTTGCGCATCGCGCGACGGAATGCCACGCGAGCGCTCAGCTGCTCGGCGATGCCCTGGGCGACGAGCTGCGCATCCGCTTCGGGGTTCTTCACCTCGAGGATGTTCAGCTGGATCTGCTTGCCGGTGAGCTTCTCGAGGTCGGCGCGGATGCGCTCGGCCTCGGCCCCACGGCGACCGATCACGATGCCCGGGCGAGCGGTGTGGATGTCCACACGCACGCGGTCACGGGTGCGCTCGATCTCGATGCGCGAGACGCCGGCACGGTCGAGCTGCGTCTGCAGCAGGCGACGGATCTTGACGTCCTCGGCGATGTAGTCGGCGTAACGCTGACCGGGCTTCGTCGAGTCCGAGAACCAACGCGACACGTGGTCCGTCGTGATGCCCAGACGGAAGCCGTACGGGTTGACCTTCTGACCCATTACTTCGTCCCCTCGTCAGGTGTGGCCAGCACAACGGTGATGTGGCTGGTGCGCTTGTTGATGCGGAACGCGCGGCCCTGTGCGCGGGGCTGGAAACGCTTGAGCGTCGTGCCCTCGTCGACGAAGGCGCGGCTCACGTAGAGGTCCCGCTCGTCCAGGTACTGGTTCGTGGCGTCGGCCTTCACGCGGGCATTCGCGATTGCGGATGCCACGAGCTTGTAGACCGGCTCGCTCGCGCCCTGGGGCGCGAACTTCAGGATGGCCAGGGCCTCCTGAGCCTGCTTGCCGCGGATCAGATCGACGACGCGACGAGCCTTCTGAGGCGTAACGCGGATGTGTCGCACGCGGGCGATCGACTCCACCATTTCTCTCTCCTCCTCTTGTCACCGCGTCAGCGGCGACGACCCTTCTTGTCGTCCTTCACGTGTCCCCGGAAGGTGCGGGTCGGGGCGAACTCCCCGAGCTTGTGGCCGACCATCGTCTCGGTGACGAAGACCGGGATGTGCTTGCGACCGTCGTGCACGGCGATCGTGTGGCCGAGCATGGCCGGCACGATCATCGAACGACGCGACCACGTCTTGATGACGTTCTTGCTGCCGGACTCGTTCGCGCGAACCACCTTGGTAAGCAGGTGCTCGTCGACGAAGGGGCCCTTCTTGAGACTGCGAGGCATCTTCTACTAACTCCTACTTGCGCTTCTTGCCAGCGTTGCGGCGGCGGACGATCAGCTTGTCGCTTTCCTTGTTGGGGTGGCGCGTGCGGCCTTCCTTCTGGCCCCACGGGCTGACCGGGTGGCGACCACCGGAGGTCTTGCCCTCACCACCACCGTGCGGGTGGTCGATCGGGTTCATCGCGACACCGCGCACGGTCGGGCGAACGCCCTTCCAGCGCATGCGTCCGGCCTTGCCCCAGTTGATGTTCGACTGCTCGGCGTTGCCGACCTCGCCGACCGTTGCGCGGCAGCGGATGTCGACGTTGCGGATCTCACCGGACGGCATACGCAGCTGGGCGTAGGGGCCGTCCTTGGCGACGAGGCGAACGGATGCACCGGCGGAACGCGCGATCTTCGCGCCCCCGCCCGGCTTCAACTCGATCGCGTGGATCACGGTACCGGTCGGGATGTTGCGCAGCGGCAGGTTGTTGCCGGGCTTGATGTCGGCGTTCGGACCCGACTCCACGATGTCGCCCTGCTTGAGCTTGTCGGGAGCGACGATGTAGCGCTTGGTGCCGTCCACGAAGTGCAGAAGCGCGATGCGCGCCGTGCGGTTCGGGTCGTACTCGATGTGCGCGACCTTGGCGTTGACGCCGTCCTTGTCATTGCGACGGAAGTCGATGACGCGGTACTGGCGCTTGTGGCCACCACCGATGTGACGGGTCGTGATGCGGCCCTGGTTGTTGCGTCCACCGGTCTTCGACAGCGGCTTGAGCAGCGACTTCTCGGGCGTCGATCGGGTGATCTCGGCGAAGTCGGCCACGGAGGAGCCACGGCGACCGGGGGTCGTCGGCTTGTACTTGCGAATAGCCATAGTTGTTCCCTTGCTCCTTAGCCGACAGCCGTGAAGATGTCGATGGAACCGGACTTGAGGGTGACGATGGCGCGCTTGGTGTCCTTGCGCTTGCCGGTGCCGAACTTGGTGCGGCGCGTCTTGCCCTGACGGTTCAGAGTGTTGACCGATGCGACCTCGACCTTGAAGATCTTCTCGATCGCGAGCTTGATCTCGGTCTTGTTCGAGCGGGGGTCGACGAGGAACGTGTACTTGCCCTCGTCGATGAGCGAGTAGCTCTTCTCGGACACGACCGGAGCGATGATGATGTCGCGCGGGTCCTTGTTCGTGGCCATTACGCGTTCACCTCTTCCTTCTTCGTCTTGCTTGCGACGAAGGAGTCGAAAGCAGCCTTGGTGAAGACGATGTCGTCGGAGACGAGCACGTCGTAGGCGTTGAGCTGGTCGAACGCGATGGTGTGGACCGTCGGGAGGTTGCGGACGCTCTTCAGGCCGTTCTCGTCTGCGCGGTCGGTGACGACCAGCACGTGCTTCGAGGTGGCGACGGAGCTCAGCAGCGCGACGGCATCCTTCGTCGACGGCGCGTCGCCGGCGATGAGGGTCTCCACCACGTGGATGCGCTCACCGCGAGCGCGGTCGCTGAGCGAGCCCAGCAGCGCAGCGGCGATCATCTTCTTGGGGGTGCGCTGCGCGTAGTCGCGCGGGGTCGGGCCGTGGACGATGCCACCGCCGGTCATCTGCGGGGCGCGGATGGAACCCTGACGGGCGCGGCCGGTGCCCTTCTGCTTGAACGGCTTGCGGCCGGCGCCGGAGACCTCTCCGCGGTTCTTGGTCTTGTGGGTGCCCTGGCGTGCGGCGGCGAGCTGCGCCACGACGACCTGGTGGATCAGCGGGACGTTCACCTGAACGTCGAAGATCTCCGCGGGCAGCTCGACGGAACCGGACTTCTTGCCGGCGGCGTCGAAAACGTCGATCGAGGTAGCCATGTGACTACGCTCCCTTCACTGCGTTGCGGACGAAGACGATGCGACCGCGTGCGCCGGGAACCGCGCCCTTGACGAGCAGCAGGCCCTTGCCGGCATCCACGGAGTGCACCGTGAGGTTCAGCACCGTGACGCGCTCGGCACCCATGCGACCGGCCATGCGCATGCCCTTGAAGACACGGCTGGGCGTCGAGGACGCGCCGATCGAACCCGGCTTGCGGTGGTTGCGGTGCGAACCGTGCGAAGCGGAGACGCCCTTGAAGTTGTGGCGCTTCATGACACCGGCGGTGCCCTTACCCTTCGAGGTTCCGACGACGTCGACCTTCTGGCCGGCCTCGAACGTTGCCTCGACGGTGAGCTCCTGGCCGGCCTCGTACGAGCCGGCATCCGCGGTGCGGATCTCGGTGAGGTGACGGCGCGGCGTGACGCCCGCCTTCTCGAAGTGACCGGTGGCCGGCTTGTTCACCTTGCGCGGGTCGATGGCACCCGTGGCGATCTGCACAGCGTTGTAGCCGTCGACCTCGGGGGTGCGCACCTGGGTGACCACGTTCGGGGTGATCTCGACGACGGTCACGGGGATGAGCTTGTTGTTCTCGTCCCACACCTGGGTCATGCCGAGCTTCTTGCCGAGCAGACCCTTGACGGTCTTGGTCTCAGTATTGGACATGGCTCGACCCCTACAGCTTGATCTCGATGTTGACGTCGGCCGGCAGGTCGAGGCGCATGAGCGAGTCGACGGCCTTCGGCGTCGGGTCGATGATGTCGATCAGCCGCTTGTGCGTGCGCATCTCGAAGTGCTCACGGCTGTCCTTGTACTTGTGGGGCGAACGGATGACGCACACCACGTTCTTCTCGGTGGGGAGCGGCACCGGCCCGACGACCTGAGCGCCGGCACGGGTCACCGTGTCGACGATCTTGCGCGCCGAGGTGTCGATGACCTCGTGGTCATACGACTTAAGCCGGATGCGGATCTTCTGTCCCGCCATATCTGACTCTCTCTCTACTGTTCAGGCGTCGTACGGCAGTCAGAGCCGCATTGGACGCGTCGCGTGTCAACGCTCTTGGGCGTCGGCGTGATGCCGCACCACTGTTCTTCTGTCAAAGGCGAGTTGCATGCTCGGCTCTCGCCGGCATCCCCCGCCTCTCACCGACCCCCGCGCTCGGGCGTGTCGCCGTCGCGGGCACATGGATAGACCATGGGCTTCGGGTGTCGATTAAGCTGTGTCCTTCTGCCCGCGGCCTAGCCTGAACTCCACCGACGCGATCCGAACCTTCGGATCTGTCCACTCGAAGCGGCTATGCACTACCTGGCAGTGATTCGATGAACCGTGCGCAAGGCGCGCAGCACCGAAATGTTGAACCCCAAAAGTTTGCCAGATTTCAGGGGTACTTGCAACTCGGGCGTGTCGCGCTCGCGTTCGGCCGTGAAGCGGGCGCTTGTCGATGCCGAGCGCCGATTCTCCATGAGGGCGTCGGCCGGTCGAGAACGGCTCGCGACCCGTCGCTGTCTACCTCTCTTATAGGGGCGGCTCCTTTTGGGGGCGGCGTTCAGTGACCACGTTCTCCGTGCTCGGGAGCTGGCCCCCATCCATCCAGACGTGCTGGCCGAGCGACTGCCGCTTCCTCCCGTCGAGTCAACGCGGACTTCACTAGCGGTCTCGACCCGCCAAGCCGCCGGTACGCAAGCCGTCACGCCCGCAACGAAAGCGGGCGGGTGGTAGACGACTCGGTCGAGCCATCTCCTTCTGACACGCGGAACCAGCACCCGTCGGTCGTGCACGCACTCCCAACTCCCTTACTCTTTGCAGGGCCCCACCTGAGGGCCCGGTATTCTATTGAGCGGTCGGAACGCCAGCGGGAGACAATGTGACATTTCGTCAAGCTCTGAGCGCCATCTGGCAACGGCGGATTCTGATCATCGCGGTGATCGTGCTCGCGGTGGCCGTGGCGGCGGTCTTCCTTGCGCGCCAGACGCCGGTCTACGTCTCGTCGATCACCCTGCGGACGAGTTCTCTCGCCGCCAGCGCGTCGGCCAGCGGGCAGATCGGCACCGCGAACGTCGACTTCGACCCGGGGAGCATCTCCTCTCCCGAGGTGCTCGATGCGGCGGCCAAGGCGGCTGGCGAGCCGGCAGGATCCGCAGATTCCTGGGCGGTCGGATTCTCGCTGAACCAGGGCTCGAACCTCAGCCAGGCGAAGACCATCACCATCACGGCCAGTGGCAGCACGGCCCAGGAAGCTCAGAAACACGCCGCTGCCGTCGCCACCGCCTACAACTCGTATCTCAAGGATCAGACGGCGAAGGCGAAGACCGCGGCAGAGGCCCAGGTGGCCAAGTGGACAACGACCGCGGAGGCCTATCAGGCGCAGGTGAACGCCAGTCCCAACAACTCGATCGCGCAGTCCAATCTCGCCAATGCGATCGCATCGCTGTCGAGCGCGAACGGCGTCGTGGACAAGATCAACAACGCGGGGCCGCCGCTGACGGTCACGAGTGCGGCAACGATCGGCGCGTTCAAGGGAACGAGCCCTCTGGTGGCATTCGGGGCTGCTCTCGCGGCGGGACTCGTGGCGGGCATCGGCATCGCGCTCATCTGGGACGCGTTCGACGACAGACTCCGCGGCGAGGAAGAGATCGAGGAGCTGACAGAGGTTCCGCCCCTCGGCGAGCTCAGCCTCGACAGGCGCATGCAGCGCAAGGGCGACTGGCTGCCCGCGGCCGGCCGCAAGCGCACGGCGCTCAACGAAGGGCTGCGTGCTCTTCGAACCACCCTGCAGGTGCTGCTGCCAACCGGAAACGACGTCGTCGTCTTCACGAGCGTCGAGCCGGGTGACGGCAAGACGTTCATCTCCTCGAACCTCGCCCTCGCGTGGGCGCGTACCGGCAAGCGCGTGGTGCTCGTAGGAGGCGATCTGCGCAACCCGAGCCTCGACCTCTACTTCGGGGAAGTGGCGACGGGTCCCGGGCTCACCGAGTTGCTGCAGTCGGCCGCCACCCGCGGCTCGTCCCCCACCGCGGAGACCATCGCGCGCAGGCTGCAGCCGACCAAGTTCCGCGGGCTCAGCGTGCTTCCGGCAGGATCCGAGCCTTGGGATCCCGCCGATCTCCTGGCGATGCAGGCGCTCGGCGACATCATCGCGTCGCTGCGCCACATGTGCGACATCGTGGTGATCGACTCGCCACCGTCGTTCGCCCTCGTCGATGCCAGCCTGCTCGCCGCGCACGCCGACGGGGCCGTAGTCGTGGCATCTGTCGGGCGAACGCGGCGCAAGCGCCTCGTCGAGACCGTGCACGCGCTGGGCGGCAACGGCATCACCGTTCTCGGCATCGTCGCGAACCGGTCGCGGCGGCGAATTCCGAAGTCGTATTCGGCCTACTACGGGACCAGCTCGTCCACTCGCCGTCGTTCGGTGCAGCTCAAGCGTCGCGACGAAGCCCGCCCCGCCGCTGAGACGGACGAGGCGAACGAGTTCGACGACTACGCGTCTCGCGAGCCGGAAGTCCCGGTCCCCGACGCCGCGCGAAATGCCGGCAAGACCGGACAGGATCGCGGGAAGGCACCGGCTCATCCGGCCGATGACGTCTCCTCTTCCGGCTCGGCAGAGGACGAGAAGGTCTGATCGTGCAGGGCACGCCGTACGCCCACGAGGGAGACGGCACCGTTGCGAGACGATCCACGGGCATCCTGTTCGTCTGCACCGCCAATCAGTGCCGCTCGGTGATGGCAGAGGCGGTGGCGAGGCGCCGGTTCGCCGGTATGCCGTTCGTCTTCGACTCGGCCGGCCTCATCGAGGGCGGCCGACCGATGCCGCCCGTTGGTGTCCAGGTCGCCGGCGAGTGGGGCTTCGACCTCGCCTCGCACGTCAGCAAACGCGCGGATACCCGTCGTCTCCGCGGCTGGGACGTGATCCTCACGATGACCAGGGAGCACGTGCGCGAGCTCGTCGCCGCCGACCCTGAACTGTGGCCGCGCGTGTTCACGCTCCCGCAGTTCGTGCGCTGGCTGGACGATCACCGCCCCCGCAGGCACGTCCTGCTCGGCGAATGGATCGACATGGTGGGCGCCGACCGTCCTCGCTCGGAGATGATCGGTTCCAGCGCGCAGGACGACATCGAGGATCCCGTCGATGAGCCTGCGGAGGCGTGGCGAGACCTGGTGGCAGAGCTGACCAGAGAGATCGACAGGATCGCGCGGCGTCTTACAACGCCATCCAGTCCCTGATGTTCTCGCCGAACCGCGCGCCGTCGAACTGGGCGGCGCGAGCCCGGCACGCTGCCGGGTCCATCGTCAGAGCGAGCTCGACGGCGCGCCGCAGCTCGGCGGCATCCGTCGACCGGAACAGCGCACCCGTCTCGCCGTCGACGACGGTCTCGGACGCACCGCCGATGGCATTGCCGACGACGGGTGTTCCGGCGGCCATCGCCTCGACCGGCATGATGCCGAAGTCCTCGATGGCAGCGAAGACATAGACGGACGCTCGTCGGTAGAGGGCCCGCATGACGGCATCCGACGGTCTGTGCAGGAAGGTGACCCGTCCCGGGTGCTCGTCCGCCAAGGCTGCCAGGCGCGCGCGTTCTGGTCCGTCTCCAGCGATCACCACCGGCAGGTCGGCTGCGACCCCGGCGGTGATCGCGACGTCCACGCGCTTGTACGGCACGAATCGGGAAGCGCCGAACACGAATCCCTCCGGCAGCGACTCGACCTGCCGCAGTTCCTGGTCGGTGAGTTCGTCGTCGCTGCCGGGGAATGCCGCAACATCGACCGGTGGGTTGATCACGGCGCTCTCGCGGTCCCAGCAGCGCTCGATGCGCTCGGCGATGAAGTGACTGACCGCTGCGACCTTCAGCGGCTCTGCGGCCCGTTTGCGATCGAGAACGCGCAACGGACCGGCAGCGGTCCTGGCCATCAGGCCTTGCCCGCGCTCGTCGATGTCCGGTTCCCAGATCGACCGGCCGGGACTGTACGTGTAGACGTACTTCGGCACATCCCGAGCCGCGCCACGCAGCCTGGCGTGGTGGGCGAAGAGATGCGTCGCGACGAGCATCCAGTCGGCGTCGAAGGCTGGCAGCGACCTCCACCATGGAAGGAGAAGCGGCATCGCGGCCGCCTTGTGCCTGCGCAGAGGCGTGCCTGCCAGCCAGCTCTGCGTCACGCGTCCCGGTCCGTAGCGGCCGGCGACATCGTCCCATGGACACACGATGGGAGCGTCGGGAAACTCGTCGGCAAGTGCATCGGCGACCCGCTCGCCGCCGCCGACCGACTCGAGCCACTCATGCACGATCACGCCGCTCATGCGCCCACCCCCGGTGACACGCGCTCCCGTGCGACCGAATCGACGACCTCCGAGAAGGCGGCGACGCGATCGCCCCAATCGGGCACGACCACGTGGTCTCCCGACTGACGCCACTCGACCAGGTCGTTGGCGACAGTCTCGGGGAAGTCATCGGCGGACACGACGGTGACCCCCGTCACGTCGCGGAATCCCGCAACCGGTGTGCTCACGATCGGCCGACCAACCGCAAGGTACTCGTACAGCTTGATCGGATCGAGGCTCTCGGTGAATTCGGTCACCACGTGGGCGACCAGAAGGACGTTGGCGTGGCGCAGGAAGCCGGGCACGTCGTCCCTGTGACGTGGTCCGAGGACGACGAGTCCCTGCTGCGCCGCCAGTCGCTCCCGGTTGCGGGCCGACAGCGCATTCGGACCCAGCAGCACCACCGTTCCGCCCACCGCATGTGCCGCCTCCGCCGTGCGCATCACCAGGTCGACATCGAGCCGATCCTCATGCAGCGTTCCGACGTACAGCGCGACGGGCCCGCTCGGAAGGTCGGCCGGGCGCGGACGATCGATACGGTAGCGGGCCACATCGACGGCGTTCGGGATGAGGTGCACGTCTCTGATCGATCCTTTCGTGGTGGCAAGCGCCGGCGAGCAGACCACGACGGCCTCACTGCGTTCCAGCAGAAGGCCATCACCGGCAACGATGCGGGCGTGTTCGCGATTGCCGCGATCCGCCAGCACCCAGTCGTCCGTGACGTCGTACAGCACCGGCCAGCCGATCACCTCGAGGAGAGCCGCCGCCCTCGGGTCGTTGACCCAGAGCACTCCGGAGGTCCAGCCGAGCTTCTTCACCGCTCGCCGAACGCTGCGCACGAGCAAGGCGTCGGCAGCAGGGCCCGCCAGACGGGGAAGCGCCTTGGTCGGCTGGTACAGCGTGAGTCGGCCGCCGTAGCCGCCGACGCGGAGGCCTCGACCTCGACGAGGGACACGAGCGTTCACCACGTCGTACAGGGGATCCGTCGGGGGCTCGACGAACAGCACTTCGGTGTCGTCGTCGGATGCGAGCAGACCGTCGACCAGGTACTGGTTGCGGCGCCACACCCCGTCCCACGTCTCGAGCGAGATCACCACGATCCGGCGGTTCATCGCAGCGCCTCTCCTCCGCTTCGACCCTCGCGGATGCACGGCGCAACAGGGCGACCGACCGAGTGATCGGCGCCCGCTGTCAGGTGGTTCATGGCAACTCCGGTGCCGTTTCGACTGGCGGTGCCGTGACGTCGGCGGGGACCACGGGTGGTGTCAACGGCGAGATCCCGTGCCGGAGGCGCTGATCGGCGAGGTCGTGCGCGACCATGCGAGTGACGAGATCGTCGAACCCGACCTCTCGTCGCCAGCCGAGCACCTGCTCCGCCTTGGACGAGTCGCCGAGCAGGTTGTCGACCTCAGCCGCTCGCGTCAGTGCCGGATCGAAGGTGACGTAGGGACGCCAGTCGCCAACGCCGATCTTCGCGAACGCTGTGGCCAGGAAGTCCTCGATGGAGTGCGCCTCGCCGGTGGCCAGAACGAAGTCGTCCGGCTCATGGTGCTGCATCATCATCCAGATGCCGCGCACGTAGTCGCCCGCGTAGCCCCAGTCGCGCTTCGGCCACAGGACGCCGAGGTTGATCGTGTCCTGGAGTCCGAGGTGGATGCGTGCGACGGCTCTGGTGATCTTGCGGGTCACGAACTCGGTGCCGCGGCGTTCGCCCTCGTGGTTGAACAGCACGCCGCACACCACGAACATGCCGTAGCTCTCGCGGTAGTTCTTCGCGATCCAGTGGCCGTACAGCTTGGCGACCCCGTAGGGGCTGCGCGGATGGAACTGCGATTGCTCGTTGTACCCGGATCCGGGCATCGAGTAGTCCATGCCGCCGAACATCTCCGACGTCGACGCCTGGTAGATCTTGGTGCGCTCTGCGCGTCCTGAGAGTCGAACGGCCTCGAGAACATTGAGCACGCCCTTGCCGGTGACCTCCATGGTCAGGGTCGGGTGGTTGAACGAGTAGCCGACGTGGCTGATGGCAGCGAAATTGTAGAGCTCGTCCGGCGACGACGTCTCGACCGCCCGCACCAGAGACGTGGGATCTGTTACGTCTCCCTCGAGCAGCTCGACGAAGGGCAGGTCGCGTTCGACGTCGTCCCTACGTGGATTGTGCTGCCCGCGGATCAGGCCGAAGACGCGGTATCCCTTTTCGTGCAGCAGCGAGGCGAGGTGACCGCCGTCCTGACCCGTGATGCCCGTGATCAGAGCGGTCCTGCGTGAGCCGTCCATGCTGTGTCCCTCCGTCGTGCTCGGATTGCACGGCGTCGCAATCAACGGTACTGATCGGTTTCAGGATCGATAGTCCCCAACAAGGGGACGGTCGATCCGGTCACCCGGCACAGCTCGGACAGGGTGGCCGCTGTCTGCGCCGCCACCGTGAACTCTGCACGCTGGCGGTCGCGAAGCGCCCGACCGTAGGCGAGACGACGGGACGGATCGTCGATGAGCGACGACATCAGCCGCCCTGCGGCGTCGGCGTCGCCGATCGGGAACAACGCCGCGTCGGCGGCGCCGCCAACGGTCTCCAGATGGCCGCCACCTGCTGCCGCCACAACGGGAACGCCATACGACATCGCTTCCAGCACCGTGAGACCGAGACCCTCTCGCGGTGTCGGGGCCAGGAGCAGGGATGCACGCGACAACCATGCGCCGACGTCACTCTGGAACCCGACGAAGTCGATCGACTCGGTGACGCCGAGCGCAGCAGCGAGGTCGCGCAGTCGCGGCTCCTCCGCCCCCTCACCGGCGATCACCAGCCGCCATCCCTCGCGCTTCGGCGTGGCAGCCCATGCACGGATGCCGACGTCGGTGCACTTCTCGGCCTCGAGCCGCTGCAGCATGAGAACGATCGGCTCGCGAGCCTCCTCGTTCACATCCGCGACGTCCGGGACCCCGGTGTGGACGACGACGCTGTCCCCCTCGATGTCGTCGGCGACGAATCGCGAGATCGCGATCTGGCCGGAGACTCGCTTCGCCACGATCTTCCCGACGAGACGATGCAGCGGACTTCCACCGCGCCGAGCGGCGAAATGCCGCGTGCTCACGACCGGAGCACGTCCGCGGCCGACGGCAGCGGCACCCGCGAAGTCCGCCAGCGTCATGTGCGTGTCGATCACGTCGGCGTCGTCGATGCGCCGGATCGCAGCGATCGCCGAACGCACGGTTCCGCCAGGGTGCCACGCGATCCCCGCACGCTCCAACGCGGGACGCATGGTCGAAGGGCCGCCACCGATCACCGTGACCGTGCATCCAGCCTCGCGCAGCGCGAGAGCGGACTGCAGCACGTAGCGTTCGACTCCCGCGAAGGCCTCGGAACAGACAACGTGCACGACGTGCAGTCCCGCCTCCCCCCGTGACGCCGAGCGGCGCGGGCCGACGGCCCCCGTCTCGACGGCGACGGGCCCCAGCCGGAACATCGCGGCACGCCGTCTGGCCGCTGCTCCACGCTCGCCGGGAAGCACAGCACCCCGCACCGCGGCACCGAGGAACGTCCCGGCGCGATAAACCTGCCATCCTGTAGTCCCATAGTGCTTGCGGAGGTACTTCTCCGCGCTTCCGAAGAAATGGCGCTCCCTGGCACGTGGATCGCCGCCGGTGCCCGCGCCCTCGTGCGTCGCCTCCACATCGGCGACCGCGATATCCCAGCCGCCGGCCCGCGCCCTGTATTGCCAGTCCGTCTCCTCCGCGTAGAGGAAGAAGCGCTCGTCGAGACGGCCGACGTCGTCCAACGCGGCTCTGTTCAGCATGAGCGCCGAGCCGATCGCGAAGCCGTGCGCTCTGCGAAGGGAGCCGAGTCCGATCGCCTCGATCCACGCCCCGGCCGGGCTCGGGAACGGCCACCAGACGCGAACCGACCGGCCCGTCTCCGGCTCCGTCTGCGTCGCGCCGACGGCGGCCGTGCGCGGCGAAGCGTGCAGCAGCTCGCGCATGCGCGCGATTCCCGCCTGGCCGATCCTGGCGTCCGGATTCAGGAGGAGGACGTCGCGTTCGCGGTCGCCCGAACGGTCGAGCTCGTCGAGCCCGAGGTTGACCCCGCCCGCGAATCCACGATTGCGTCCGGCGTCGATGTAGCGCGCACCGTGCCGCTCCGCCACCGCCCGCGTCTCCGGCGACGACGAGTTGTCGACGACCAGGACCGGCAGCGCATCGCCGAGTTCGACGAGGCATCCCTCCAGGGGATCGGGTGACCCATAGGCGACGATGAGCACCTGCGGCTCGGCACGGTTGTCCTCCTCGTCGGGCCGGCCGGCCTGCTGGATTCCGAGGATCGACTCGTACATCTCGCGCTGCATGCGCGACACGTTCTCCCAGGTGAACCGGGTCGAGCGTTCCAATCCCCGACGCCGGTGCTCGCACCACGCCTCTGGCGCCAGCACCCCGTCGATCGCTGCGGCAAGGGCTGCGGGATCGCCGGGCGGCACGAGCACTCCCGCGTCCCCGACGACATCGGGAATCGCACCTGAGGCGCTGGCGACGATCGGCACACCGGATGCCATGGCCTCGACGGCGACCCGACAGAACTGCTCGAGCCAGTTCGGCCGTGGCAACGAGGGAACCACCACCACGTCCAGCTCCCGGTAGCGGTCCGCGAGCTCCTTGCCGTTGGCGAATCCGAGGAACTCGACGCGATCGGCGATGCCGAGGTTCTTGGCCAACGACTCCAGCTCGCCCCGGTGCGGGCCATCCCCCGTGAGGCGCAGGTGCCAGTCCTCGTGCTCGACGGCGGCCCGCAGCAGAACATCGACGCCCTTGTGCTCCTCGAGACGTCCGACGTAACCGACGGTTTTCACGCCGGCGCCGGGAGGGCGACGGTCCGCAGGCTCGAAGACCCGCACGTCGACTCCGAGCGGGATGTCGACGGCGGGACCGGCCAGGCCCTTGTCGGTGAGGATCTCCCCGGCCTCCGTATTGCAGACGTACGCGGCCGCCGCACCCCGAAGCGCATGACGCTCGATCCACCGGAACGGCACCGGGTACCGTTTGCGGATGTTCTGAGCCGAGTACAGAACATACGGCGCCTTGCTGCCGCGAAGGCGACGGATGAGCAGCACCTCGGCCGTGGCGAGCGCATTCGGCTCTTCGTGGAGGTCGATCAGATCGGGTCGTCGTCCGATCGCCCGCCAGATCGGACGCGGGTCGAAGGCGAACACGCTCGGATGCCTGCCGATCGTCGCGGCGCCTACGACGAAGTCGTCGTCCTCGACGTCGAGTCGCACATCGCGGCCGCCCTCGTTCCAGACCTTCGACGAGACGAGTTCGACGTCGACGCCCTGGTCGCGCAATTCCCGCTCACGCTGTCGCCATGCGGATACGACGGCGTGGTGGGCGATCCTCAGAACCTGCATCGGGAGTCCACTTCACGGTTTCGGCGACGATTCGTCTCACGATAACCATGTCCGTCCTCGCCGATCAGTCCCCAGAACGGGACACGGAGGGGCGGCCTCGACTAGACGGCCGTTCCCGACCGCACGGACCGCGAGCGTGGCGCGACCGACCGCGGGAACCTGCGCTTGCGTCGATCAGGCGGCAGCTCCCAGGACAGCGGCTCCCCTCGCGCCCGGCGGGCATCGTCCATCGCCTTCGCGCCGTAGCAGATTCCCGCCACGATCCAGAGCAGTGACGCCTGCCCCGCGACCCAATAGAGGTCGAACTGGGCTTGGGTGAATCGTGTGGCGACGACCGCGAAGCCCACGGTGCCGTACACCGGATCCATCTTCCACAGGTACCAGCCGGCGACCGCGAACATGACGAAGAAGCCGATCAGCCCGAACACGCCGACCGTCGTCAGCACTTCGAGCTCGGCGTTCGGCGGCTGGAACGCCTGGTACTGGCCGGCGAACCGGTCGGTGTACCACCACCGCATGCCAACGCCGAAGACGGGAGACGTGAGCCAGATCTGCACCGACTGCGTGTACCAGTCCACGCGCTGGTGGGCCGAGTTGAACTGATTGTCGGACTGCAGCTGGGCCGTGAGCGCGCTCAGCACCCAGACGATGCCGGGAATGGCGGCCAACCAGACGATGCGCACTCGGCGACCGGTCTGCGGCCTCGCCCTGATGCTCACGATCAGAATGCCGACGATCGCCCCGATGAGGCCCTGCCTGGACTGCGCGGCCACGACGCCCAGCGAGCACACGATGACGGCAGCCCACGACCATCCAGGGGACCACCTGAGCCAGATCGGACGAGCGAAAGCGATGACGGCGGCGATGGCGAGCATGCCTCCCGTCGTGTTCTTGTTCAGGTCGCCGAGGAAGACGGGGGCGAACTCGCCGGTCTGAGCGAACGTGGTCAACGACACGTAGATCACGGCGATCCCGATGCCGCTGCACGCCAGCAGGTAGATGGTCAGGGCCATCCGCGCTCGGTTCTCTCGTCCGATCACGAAGCCGACGATGAGGCTGCCGAGGATGAGGAAGACTTCGTGCACCCACTCCGTGATGTTCGCGGTGTACGGGTTCACCAACTGCGTGGGGATGGCGGTTGCCAGGTAGAAGATCCCCGCCCAGACGAGAGGCATGAGCACCACAGCACCACGCCCGCGCAGCATCAGCAGTGACACGACGGATGCCAGTGCGAGCACGACATCGGAAATGCTGAGCGCGCCGCCCACCCTGGTGAGCACGAGCGTCGCGGGAACGGCGAGCACCGGAACGATCGTCGGATCGCGGACCATGACACCGGCCAGGAGGACCACGACACCGACGACGAGGGCGATGAGCGAGCTGTTCACGCTCAGCACGCCCAGGCTCACGCCGACGACCACTGCCAGGGTGGCGACAGCGACGACGACCGGCGTCACTCCGCCTGCCCTCACCCTCGCACGCTCCATGGAGACATGCTAAGTGAGCGGGCCACGCCGGAATCGGGCGGCGGCGACGTGGATCGGCACTTCCTTACGTCCCCGGTCCTCAGGCAGCGGCCACTGCGAACGGTGGTCATGGCCTGCCGGCCATCGCCCGTTCCACGACCGTGTCGAATCGGGCCCTGACGCTGGTCCACGTGTTCGCCCGAGCATGCTCGAGGCCCGCGGAAACCAGGCGACGACGAAGATTCTCGTCGTCGGCCAGCGATGTGATCGCCTCGGCAAGAGCCGCTGGATCGTCGGGAGGGACGAGCAGACCGGCAGACCCCGCCGCCTCCGGGATCCCGCCGATGTCACTCGCGATGACTGCGGCGCCGGACGCCATCCCCTCCAGAACCGTGAGAGCGAACGGGTCGAGCCACCGCGACGGAACGACGACCACGTCCGCCTCGCGGAGCAAGTCCGCGATCTCCCGTCTCGGCGAGAACGGCCGCATGGTCACCCGGTCCCCCAGCGGCTCGGCGAGACGTCGCAGCGACCGTTCGTATGCGCTCAGCGGAGCTTCGGCCGAGAAGCCCGAGGTGCCGACGATCGTTGCGCGAACGTCTGTGCGCTGGAGCCTGCACAGAGCCTCGAGAAGGACGTCCGGTCCTTTCTCGGGTATCACTCTGCCGACGAACACCACGCGAAGTTCATCTCGCCGCTCGAGGTCGTCGCGAGGACGGAACAGGCCGGTGTCGATTCCGTTGTGCACGACGGCGATGCGCTCTCGCAGTTCCGCGGGCAGCGAGTCGGACATCTGATCGGCAAGGGCCGCGCTCACGCAGACGATCGCCCCGACGCGTCCGAGCACCCTGCGCGACTCCCGCTGCGAATACGTGTGAAGCAGGTCGTTGTGCGCATAGAGCACGGGGAGGTGCCTGTCGGCGTCGATGTCGGGCACCAGCTGCACCGCGTTGTGGGCGATGATGACCGACGGATCCCAGGCTCGTTGGTCCCGAACGGTCGCAGCGTACTCACGGCGGGCCATGACCCGTGGCAGAGCGATCCTCGACATGGCGGCATCCAGATAGCGATCGGCCCGGTGATGGCGCACGCTCCGGTACTCGATCACCTCCGCCGTGTCATATCGGTCGGCGTACGTCCCGCGCGCCACGAGCACGGCAGGACGGAGAGCATCCGGCGGCGTCGCCGCCGCGAGTCCATCGACCACCGTGGGAATGGCACTGCCGGTGCGTGGAGAGAAATGATCGCCGGGAGTGATGACATGCAGCTGTCGGCGTTCCATCCGTCCTCCCCACAATCTGCGACACCGCCCGGCGATGATGAGATCGTCTCATGCTCGGCGGTTCTCCAGCCTCCGGACGCCCGATCTGGGGGTACACGGCCCCGCGGCGTGCAGGAAGGCTGCTGGTAGCATCAAGGCGGCCTCTGACCGGCCGTCTTGCATCACACAAGCGGGAGCGATGCCGAACATGCGCGACACCGCGATCACCGTCGAGAACCTGACGAAGACGTACCGGATCGTCGACGGATCGGCGCGCGCGAACCGGATCACCGACGCGATGATCGAGCGGATGCGGCATCCGCTGCGTCGCGCCACCTACACCGACTTCTCCGCCGTCGACGACGTATCGTTCGACATCCCGTGGGGCGAGGCCGTCGGCATCGTCGGCCGGAACGGTGCCGGAAAGAGCACGCTGCTGAAGCTGCTGACGCGCGTTGCGGCACCGACCAGCGGACTCATCGATCTCGGCGGCCGGGTCGGCAGTCTGCTCGAGGTGGGAACGGGCTTCCACCCCGAGCTCACCGGCAGGGAGAACATCTACCTCAACGGCTCACTGCTCGGCATGAGCCGCAAGGAGATCAAGCGGCGCTTCGACGACATCGTGGAGTTCTCGGGCGTCGAGAAGTTCCTCGACACCCAGGTCAAGCGGTTCTCCTCCGGCATGTACGTGCGGCTCGCGTTCTCGGTCGCCGCCCACCTCGAGACCGAGATCCTCGCCATCGACGAAGTGCTCGCGGTCGGCGACGCCGAGTTCCAGGCGAAGTCCCTCGCGATGATGCGCGACGTGGCGCGGAGCGGCCGCACCGTGCTCTACGTGAGCCACCAGGCGCAGACGGTCACCTCGCTCTGCACCTCTGCGATGTTCCTCGAGCGCGGCCGCCTGTCGTACTACGGAAGCGTGGACGGTGCGCTCGAGCAGTACCGCAGCACGTTCGAGTCGTTCCAGACCGAGCAGCGCGACGCGGCGAGACGACCCGGCACCGGTGCCCTTCGGTTCACCAGAGCGGCAGTCGTCGATCAGTCGCAGGACCCGACGGATGACACGGTCATCGAGTTCGAGGTCGGCACCAATCCCAGGCTGATCGGCAAATACTTCGTGTCGTGCCACATCAATGACGCGAACGGCAACGTCATCGTGCAGTGCGACTCCCGCCTCACCGGCGCCTGGTTCGATCCGGCCGAACCGCAGCGAGGGGCACTCCGGATCAAGTCGCTGTGGTTCAGGCCAGGGCGCTACACCGTCGATCTCTTCGTGTGCCAGGCGGGCGTCCTGGATTCCTGGGAGGCCGCAGACTCCTTCGAGGTGCTGCCGGCGTCTCCGTACCCCGAGCTCACCTCCGACGAGGCGATGCAGCACGGAGTGGTCCTTGCCGACTTCGACTACGAGATCGACTCATGACCCGCACGATCATCAGACCGCCCGGCCGCTTCAACATTCCGCCGTGGCGCGAATTCTGGGAGGCGCGCGAGGTCCTGTACCGGTTCGGCGTCAGGGACATCGTGCTGCGCTACCGCCAGACCGCGATCGGAGTGGCCTGGGTCGTTCTGCAGCCGATCGCCTCTGCCGGCATCTTCGCGGTGATCTTCGGGCAGGTTGCGAAGCTCCCGTCCGGCGGCGTTCCGTACTTCCTGTTCAGCTTCGCCGGCATGCTGGCGTGGACCGCGTTCAACAGCGTCGTCAGTCGCGCATCGGGGTCGCTCGTCTCCAACCAGGCGCTCGTGTCGAAGGTGTTCTTCCCGCGCCTTCTCGTGCCGTTGTCGAGCATCATCTCCGTGCTCATCGACTTCGCGGTCGCCTTCGTCATGCTCATCGTGCTGCTCTTCATCTACGGCGTGAATCCCGGATGGCCGATCGTCTTGACGCCGGTGTGGCTGGTCATCACGCTGATGCTGGCGTGCGGTCTCGGCGTTGCCGCCTCCGCGATCACGGTCAAGTACCGCGACGTGGCGTACATCCTGCCGTGGGTGCTGCAGATCCTCCTCTACGCGACCCCCATCGCCTACTCCCTTTCGGCCGTGCCCGCGAATCTGCGCTGGCTCTTCGAGCTGAATCCGCTGACCTGGCTGATGGAGACGGTGCGCTGGTCGCTGCTAGGGCAGCCGGTGCCGGCAGCCTGGGAACTGATCGCCCTGCCGGTGAGCGCGGTGGTCGTCCTCTTCGCGGGGGTGCTCGTCTTCCAGCGTTACGAACGCGGCTTCGCCGACATCATCTGAGCCGTTGAAGGTCGGCCCCGCGTTCTTGCGGACCTGGTCATCACCGCGACCGTCCGTCTCAGTGCCAGCGTGATCCGTAGTCGATGCGGTACGTCTGATCCTTGGGTCGCTCGCCGACGGGTTGCGCCGGAACACCGCGCACGATCGTCCACGGCGGAACGTCCTTCGAAACCACGGATCCGGCCGAGACGACCGCACCCTCGCCGATCGTGACACCTTTCAGGACCACGGCGCGGCTGCCGATCCACACCCGGTCGCCGATGACGATGCGGCCGAGCCGGCCGCCGAATCCTGGATCCGCTATGTCGTGGTCGGCCGTGATGAGCAGCACGTGACCGGCGATCACGACATCGTGGCCGATCTCGATCTCGCCGCGGGCGTCCACCTGGCAGAACCGGCCGATGTGCAGTCCGCCCGCGATGCGGAGGTTCTCGGGTGCGAGCACCTCGGTTCCGGAATTGAGGTAGGCATGCGGGCCGATCTCGGCGCCGAGCATCCGCATCATGCCGATGCGCAACTCGTTCGGGGCGACGTGCATGACCACCCGGTTGAGGAAGCCCTCGAGGAACCGCCGTCCCGATGGCACGACGCGGCCGAGCGTGTGCCGCCAGTTCATGCCGGAGCTCCTCGTAGAAGTGCCGCAACGGACGCGGGCGTATGGCGGTCGGCGGCGTGTGCCAGCCCGCGTTCCGCGCACGACACCCGAAGCTCATCGTCGGCGACGAGTCGCGCGACAGCGGTCATCATGTCGATCGCCCCCTCCTCGCCGTCACCGACGACGACGGCATCCGCGGCCGCCAGACACTCGGCAACCCCTCTCCGGTCGTTCGAGACCACCGCACAGCCACGGCCGAGCGCTCGGATGACCGGGCCGGAGACCGCGAAGGCGGCGGGACCGGACGACCATCCGCCCGGTCTCCATCGCACCACGATGGCCGCACGACAGAACTCCCGATCGAGGGAATCCTCATCGATCAGTCCCAGCAGGTCGATGCGATCCTCGACGCCGAAAAGTCTAGCTTCGTCCCGGATCGTGGCGAGCGTACTGTCAGCGGCCGCGCCGACCACGAGGCGCCAGGGGCGGGGCAGATCGACCAGCCCGCGGACCAGCGGGGACACGGCGTCGGCGTCCCCCACGTAGCCGGGCACAAGGATCCGGCGATCAGCCATGACGGATGCCGATGGCTCGATGACGTGCGGAACCGCCAGGACGGGGCGCTCGAGCCGGTACGCCTCGGCCAGGGCTCGCGCCCCGGCATCGGAGAGCACCATGACCCTCTCCGCGCGACGCAGCAGTCCACGCTCGACGCGACGGCCGAGGGTGCGAGAGAGCCGAACGCCGAGCCATCTCCGCCGCCGGCGATCGAGGCTGCGCGAGAGGAAGGCTCCGCCGCTGACGGCAGGGACGTCGTGCACCGTGACCCAGACGCGCCTACCGGTGAGAGTGAGGAGCCAGGCGGCCCACGTCTCCGCCACGCCGCGACCGGCGATCTCGACCACAACGAACGCGTCGTCGTGCCTGCTCACCCTTCGTCGCAGTGCACGCCAGGTCCGCCACGCGAGCGGGAACGACTGCGAATCGTGGGGATCCGGCGGCATGCGATGGTCCTCGACCTCGCCGAGGAGCGCGTAGGCGGCGTTCATGTCATGCGCGAAGAGAGCCACTCCCGATGGACTGGGTGGCAGCCGAGTCACGTGCACGATGCGCGTCATCGTCGTGCACTATTCCGGACGACGCGATGCGCGACGCGACCGCCGCGTCACAGAACGAACCGTCTCCCGAGACCGGATCGCGGCCTCCTGCCACCGGCTCGCGCTCGAGAGGCGTCTCAGTTCCCGGGCAGGCAGGTCGTCGCCCAGAATCCCTGCCCGCTCGGCTCGCAGGAGGGCGGCGTACCAGCGCCCGAAGACGGTGGCCGTCGCCACGGCGACGCCGGCGTAGCCGTCCGCCCACACGCGTGAGAACACCGTTGCGCGGAGCAGCGCTCTGATGAGGCCGGTCGGGGTGAGCAGCGAAGACTCGCCGGCGACATCGGGCGAATACCGCAGGGTCTTCTCGACCGTTTGCTCGGCACCGCGGAAGTTGAGGTGCAGGATCTGCGGAACGCTCGGCGGCGCATCCTTGACCGGACCGTCGAAGTCCGGCGGAACGTGCGCCCGACCGGGTGTCGGGAAGCGGACCCCTGAGCGTGACATCAGCGAATACTTCGCGCTTCCGACCAGCGTCGAGTGAAGCGGCCGTCCGAAGGCGACGTTCGCGTACGGCAGCCTGTAGGCGACGGTCCCGTCCGAGTCGGCGGATGCGATCATCCGGCGAACGTGCGCGCTGAAACCGGGCGGGAGTATCTCGTCGGCGTCGACGAACATCACCCAGGACGTTCCCGCCGCGTCGAGACCGCGCTGACGCACCTCCTCGATGACACGGGCGTCCGGGACCTCGACCACACGGGCTCCTGCGCGCTCGGCAACGCCGACCGTGTCGTCCGTCGACTGCATGTCGCAGACGATCACCTCGTCGAAGCCGGTCAGCGCGGCCAGGCACGGGGGCAGCAGGTCGGCCTCGTTGCGCGAGTACACCACCGCCGCGACCGTCATCCGCTCAGGGTATCGCGGGGAGCACCTGGGCTCCTCGCCCCAAAACTGGGCGGAATCGGGATGGATGCGGCCGGCACCGACCCCTTGAACGGGTCGCTGCAGGGCAACGGCCGATCCGGATACGCTCGTTGCGATCCCGAGACGCCGCGTGTGGCGTCACGCGGTCCGGATCGGCAGGATCGAATGACGCACCTGCGCGTCGGCCGCAAGCTGCGACCCCGAGGAGACCGGATGAACGGGCCAGCGCTCACCGTGAACGCCACCGCCCCGCGGCGAGCGCGGCAGCGAGGGTGACGACCATGATCGACCGTGTCCTGCTCATCGATCACACTGCGGCCCTCGCCGGCGGCGAGGTAGCGATGGCACGACTGCTCACGGCCGTCGATCGCTCACGCTTCGAGCCGATGGTGCTGCTGATGGCGGAAGGCCCCCTTGTGCCCCGCCTCCGCGAAGAGGGAGTCCGCGTCGCCGTGCTGCCCGTCTCCGGCGAGCTGACGGGAGCGGGACGCGCCGAGGCTGTCTCCTCACCCGTCACGATCATTCGCAACGCGCTGCACACCCTGGCGATCGTGCCGCGCCTCGCCTCCGCGATCCGCGGTGCGAAGGCGGATCTGGTCGTGGCGAACACGCTCAAGTCAGCGGTGCTGACCGCATTCGCGGCACCGTTGGCGGGGCGGCGCTGGGTATGGCACCTCCACGACCGCATTGCGCCCGACTACCTTCCGCGGGTGCTCGTCCTGACGATGCGGATGCTGGCACGGTTCGGTCCCCGGGCCATCGTGGCGAACTCGGTCGCGACGCGCGAGACGGTGCCCGGCACGCCGGATCGACGGATCGCCGTCGCCTACCCCGGCGTCGACATCCCCTCGCTGCGCACGCCAACGCGATCCGACATCGTTCCTCCGACGTTCGGTCTCGTCGGCCGCATCGCGCCGACCAAGGGCCAGGTCGAGTTCCTGCACGCGGCGGCGCTGCTCGAGGACAGACTTGCGGATGCCCGGTTCCGCATCATCGGGGATGCCCTGTTCAACGACGGCGAGTTCGCCGCGGAGGTGCGGAGACTGCCCGACGCCCTCGGCATCTCCGAGCGCGTCGTGTTCACGGGCTGGGTCTCCGATCCGAGCGGGGAACTGGCGGGACTGACGGCGCTCGTGCACGCATCCCCCGTTCCAGAGCCGTTCGGCCAGGTGGTCGTCGAGGCGATGCTCGCCGGCGTGCCGGTCATCGGTACCGACGCGGGCGGCATGCGGGAGATCCTCGACGCCGATCATCCGATCGAATCGCCGGCCGACGGCGTGACCCGAACGCGCTTGGGGCTGCTGGTGAAGCCGGGAGACCACCGGGCTCTCGCGGCCGCGATGTGCTGGATGGCCGACCACCCGACGGAACGCGAGGCCATGGCGCGAGACGCTCGCGCCAGCGCGATCGACCGATTCGACGTGCGAAGGAGCGCAGAGGTCACCATGGACGTCTGGACCCGCGCTTTGGGGGCTCCCGCAAGCGGCCCTGGTTCCCTATCGTTGAGCCACATCGAGCCATCCACCCGAGGGAACCGTGAAACTTCGTAGCGACGGAATCACCTGGCAGGAGATCGACGGCGAATTGGTCATCCTCGACCTGAAGTCCTCGACGTACCTCACGACCAACGGATCCGGCGCGTTCCTGGCGAAGCTGCTGACCGAGGAACGCACGACGGACGAGCTCGAACACGCCTTGGCCGCCGAATACGAGATCAGTGCCGCCGTCGCGCAGGCGGACACGGCGGCGTTCATCGATCAGCTGGTCGAGAAAAAGCTGCTCGCCTCATCATGAACGAGCTCGCTGCCCGAGCTATCGCGTTCTACCTCCCGCAGTTCCATCCGATACCCGAGAACAGCGAGTGGTGGGGGCCGGGATTCACGGAGTGGACCAACGCCGCCCGCGCTCGGCCCCTCTTCCGCGGGCACGTGCAGCCGCACCTGCCCGCCGATCTGGGCTTCTACGACCTCCGCTTGGCCGAGGCCAGACTGGCGCAGAGCGATCTGGCCCTGGCATATGGGGTCGAGGCATTCTGCTACTGGCATTACTGGTTCGGTGCCGGTTCGCGCATCCTCGAACGCCCGTTCACCGAGGTGCTTCAGTCGGGGCATCCATCGATCCGGTTCTGTCTCGGGTGGGCCAATCAGACCTGGACGGGCATCTGGCACGGCGCAGAGAACCGCGTGCTCCGACAACAGACCTACCCGGGGCCGGAGGACGACCAGGCACACTTCGACGCGATCCTTCCGGCCCTCCGCGACGACCGCTACCTGCGTGTGAACGGCAAGCCGGTGTTCTACGTCTTCCGCCCTGAGGAACTTCCGGATGCCGCGGCGTTCGTCGACCGATGGCAGCAGATGGCGAGAACGGCCGGACTCGACGGGCTCTACCTGGTGGCCGAGATCAGCGATCTGCTCGGCCAGGGACCTCGCTACCGAGGCACGAGCGCCGACGGGTTCGACGCAGGTGTGTACGTTCGGCTGCCCGCCCGTCGCGACCGCTCCGACGTGCTTCGCATGCGTGTACGGCGGAAGCTCGGCGGCCCGGAGGCGTATCCGTACTCGACGGATGCATCGCCATGGGAGCCGGTGAGATCCGATGCGCTCCTGCAGCCGAGCGTGTACCCGAACTGGGACAACACGCCACGGTCGGGCGCTCGCGGACTGGCCCTGACCGGATCGAACCCCGACGCTTTCGCGCAGAACCTCGACCACGCCCTCGCCACGCTGCGTGATCGACCCGAGCAGGAGCGCCTGCTCTGGGTCAAGTCGTGGAACGAGTGGGCAGAGGGCAACTACCTCGAACCCGACCTCGAATACGGTCGCGCCTGGCTCGAAACGCTGGCGAACGGACTCCGCGGATGAGTACCGGGACGGCGCGACCACTGCGCATCGCGATGATCTCCTACTACCTGCCGAGCGGGAGCAAGATCGGGGTCGGCTACCAGGTGCACGAGCTCGCCACCGAGCTCGTGCGACGCGGACACCATGTCGACGTCTTCAGCGAGTGCCCTCCGGTGGAGGGTGCGGTGTACGGCCATCGGAGAATCGAGCTCTCCGGCCGGATGCGCACCTTCCGATTCGCGCTGCACCTGCGACGGGTGGACTTCAGCTCCTACGACGTTCTGCACGCCCACGGCGACGACTATTGGCTGTGGCGCCGCCGCGTGGCTCGTCACGTGAGGACCATCCACGGCTCGTGCTTCGAAGAGGCCATCCACATCAAGGGGTTCACCGAGAAGCTGCGCATGGTGGCTCTCGGTTTCAGCGAGGTGCTGGCCAGTATCGTTGCCGACCGCACATCCGTCGTCTCTCCGCGAACCCGTCGCTGGACGCCCTGGGTGAAGACGGTGATCCCGAACGGCGTCGACGCGACACGATTCCGACCCGACGCGAAGCGACGGTCCGACGCCCCGACGGTCCTGTTCGTCGGAACGTGGACCAACCGCAAGCGCGGCGCCGACCTGGCGCGGGTCTTCCAGCGAGACGTACTGCCGTCGATCCCCTCTGCCCGTCTCGAGATGGTGTGCAGGGACGCCCCTGCGGATCCCGGCCCCGGCGTCGTGGTCCTCGGCGAGCTGACCGACGCGCAGCTGGTGGAGGCGTATCAGAGGGCTTGGGTGTTCTGCCTGCCGTCCGACTACGAGGGGTTCGGGATCCCCTACGCGGAGGCCATGGCGAGCGGATTGCCGGTGGTGGCCACCCCCAACATCGGGGCGCAGTACGTGACGGACGACGGCGCAGCCGGCGTCCTCGCCCCTCTAGAGTCGATCGGCGTCGCGCTTCGCGATCTTCTCGCCGATTCCGAAGCCCGTGCCCTGCTCGCACAGCGCAGCTCAGC
This sequence comes from Planctomonas sp. JC2975, assembly GCF_012985205.1. Lineage (NCBI taxonomy): Bacteria > Bacillati > Actinomycetota > Actinomycetes > Micrococcales > Microbacteriaceae > Planctomonas > Planctomonas sp. JC2975. Next base: position 1,815,863 of record NZ_JABEKS010000001.1, read on the forward strand.
TCGCGGATCCCAGTTCAGCCTCGACCGCGTTGTCGACGCGTACGAGCAGCTCTACACCGACGGAGTCGTCCCTCTCGCACCGGCGAAGCACGGCCGCAGCAGGGCGACCATCTCTGAGTAAGATTCAGCATGCCATCGACGCATCCGGCAACCACGACCTGGCTCAGCTGGGATGAACGATGCATGCCGACACGTGGGTTTCTGAGGGGAAGAGAGCCCGACACCGACGGTGGTGACCGTCGGCAGGGGCGGCGAGGAGTGCGACATGGACACTGACGTTGCGGTCGTGGGGGCCGGCCCGTACGGCCTTTCGATCTCGGCTCACTTGACTCACAAGGGCGTGGCGACGCGGACCTACGGGGTGCCCATGGCCACCTGGAAGAACAACATGCCTGCTGGCATGCTCCTCAAGTCGGACGGCTTCGCCTCGAGCCTCGCCGCACCCGTCGACGGCTGGACCCTCGGCGAGCATTCGGAGCGAACAGGAGTCGTCTACGGCGACCGCGAGCCGCGCGTGACGCTCGACCAGTTCGCCGACTACGCCCTCGACTTCCAGCGCCACTTCGTTCCCGAGCTGGACACGCGGCTCGTCTCCCGCCTCACCGCCGAAGATCGCGGTTACGCGCTGGACTTCGGCGATGGCGAGACGGTGACGGCACGACGCGTCGTGATCGCCGTCGGCATCAGCCACTTCGCGTACGTGCCCGACCTGTTCTCGGAACTCGGCGACCACGTGACGCACAGCGGAGCACACCGCACGTTCGACGAGTTCGCCGGAAAGCACGTTGCCGTGATCGGAGCCGGGTCCTCCGCGGTCGAAGTCTCTGCCGCGCTCGTCGACGCCGGTGCCCACGTCCACCTCATCGCGCGACGTGCCGAGATCCCGTTCTGGAATGTTCCACGGCCCGAAGACCTGCACCCGAGTCTGTGGATGCGCGTGCGCAACCCCTCATCGGGGCTCGGCCCCGGTCTGCGTTCCAAGCTCTGCGAAGAGCTTCCGGACGCCTACCGCCATCTCCCCAGCGACTTCCGGCTCGAGGTGCTGCGCAAGCACCTCGGACCCGTTTCGCCATGGTGGCTGCGGGACACGGTCATGAACAACGCAGACGTCCGCACACGCACGACCCCCACCGGTGCTCGCGTAGAGGACGGCCGCGTGATCCTCACCCTGGAATCGCCGGATGCTGGGGAATCCGCGCTCGAGGTCGACCACGTGATCTGCGCCACCGGTTACGCCGCGAACATCGACAAGCTTGCATTCCTGGATCCCGCGGTCGCAGGATCCATCAGACGAGTCGGTGCGATGCCCATGCTGTCCCACCACTTCGAGTCATCGATGCCCGGCCTGTACTTCGCCGGCGCGGCAGCCGCAGGAACGTTCGGCCCACTGCTGCGTTTCGTCGTGGGAACCGAATTCACGTCACCGCGGATCGCCGCGCACCTCGGCCGACGGTCCGGCGGGGCCTCCGCGAGTCGGACGTGAGCGAGGACCGCAGTCCTCAACCCGAACCCCGACTGCTGCTGATCACGGGCCACCGATGGCGTGACACCGCACGGCTGGCGCTCGCCGCCCGCGATGCGGGCTTCTCCGTGCACCTCCTGGGCCCGAAGGGCCATCCGCTGTACGGGATCTCGTGGATCGAGTGCGCTGGAACTGTCGCACCACTCAGTTCGCGTGCGTCGGTCGCACGCGCGCTGAACTCGACACCGTTCGACTTCGTCGTCCCGGCCGACGATCTGGGCGCAGCCGCCCTGTTCGACGTGTACCAGCACGGCGACCTCGACGACAGGGCGTCGCAGACGGTGGAACTCTCCCTGGGCGACCCGCGAAGCTATGGGGTCCGCCACGACAGGGTCGAGATCGGACGGATCGCACACGGATCCGGAATCACCACACCCCTCACGTCCTCGATCACGGCGGCGAGCCTCGCGGACGTGGTCGACACGCTCGGGTTCCCCGCCGTTCTCAAGGTCGATGGGGGCTTCGGCGGCCAGCAGGTGAACATCGTCGGCGACCTCGACTCTGCACGATCGGCGTACCGCACGCTGTCGAGGGCCCAGCCCATCGTCGAGGCTTTCGGACGCCTCGCACTGGACCACGACTCGTCGTTTCTCGAGTCGGCCGTGCGACGGACTCGACCGACCGTGAGTGCGCAGCGCTTCGTGCAGGGCGCCCCCGCCACCCTGACTGCCGCGGCCTTGCACGGCCAGGTGCTGGATCTCGTGGCCGTCAGGGTCCTTCGCGCTCGACCCGGAAACGGGCCGGCGATGATCGTGGAGCCGATCACGGACGAGCGCATGGCTCACGCGGCCCGTGCGCTCGCCAGGGAGTTGGGCCTGTCCGGCTTCTTCGGACTCGATTTCATCCTGTCCCCCGACGGCTCCGTCGCTTCGCTGATCGAGCTGAACCCTCGCGCCACGCCCACCGCGCACCTGCGGCCGCCGGGCCTTGGTCGTCCGCTCTTCCACGCGATCGCGGACGCGCTGGGCCTGCATCCTCCCGCGCCTCCTTCCCCACTTCCGACAGGCGCGATCGTGCTCTTCCCACAACTGACGAGCCTCGACGACGTCGGCGCGGACGCCGCTGGCGCCTACCTCGACGTTCCTGCGGACGACGAAGTGATCGACCTCTGCACGTCCGCGGCGACTCCTCCGCCGGGCGGCCGGATCGAGCGCACCGTACGCAAGATCTTCTGATCGACCGGCCGTGCCGCCGAGAAAGACTCAGCGCAGAGACAGGGCCAGCTTGCCGACGGAGAACGCTTCCGCGTAACGGCTCTGGGTCTCCGCGCCGCGCAGCCGCATGATGCCGAAGAAGAAGTCTTCGTCCCACCAGTCCCGATGACGCTGGCTGGGGAACGAGTCGTGCAGGCGCCTCACCTTGCTGGCCGCCAACTCGCGAGTCAGCGGAACATAGACGGATGGACGGCCGAGGTCCCCGTCCCACTTCGGGATCTCATAGTGCAGAATCAGGGGTCCTCGCCACACGGTCGACACCAGACTTCCGATCAGCGCGTGGTCCTGATGCGCGTCGTCGGCCCGCGGGGCCAGAACCAGATCGGGCTCAGGCCCCATGTCGCGGAACGAGTGCAGGGCGTCCTTCGTCTCACCCCAATGCTCGGGCAGGCGCGCATCCGGTAGTCCTCCGAAGACCGGAGGATGCGGCACGCCGAACCTTCTGGCTGCGGCGATCGCCTCGGCCTGCCGCTCTTCGGTTCCGGTCAGCACGAGAGTTCGGATGTCGATGTCGTCGCGCTCGGCCAGTCCGAGCAGCGTGCCTCCGCAACCTATCTCGATGTCGTCCGGATGCGCGCCGATCGCGAAGACGGTGAGCGGACCGGATGGCAGCGCGAGGGCAATGCCCGTCACGGAGCGATCGCCACCTGCGCGTCAACGAGCGCCTGAGCCTCTACCGCCACCTGTTGTGCGTCGACATGCCATAACTCCCACGGCGCAGCGCCGCTCGCGTGGAGTTCCTCGAGATAGGCACGTTCCTTCAGCGTGTCCATACACGCCCAGAATCCCGTGTACTTGTTCGCCGTGAAGCGCCCTTCGGCCGCCGCCCGAACGCATCCGTCCGTAACGAGATCGTCCCCGGGTTCCAGATAGTCGAAGATGCCCTGCCGCAGAACGAAGAAGCCCCCGTTGATCCACATGTTCATGCCGGCGACGGGCGACAGACCTCGCATCGTGCCGTCCTCGTCGAACCCGATCACATGGAACGAGTCCTGCGGCGGAACGGCGACAAGGCTCCCCACCTGGTCGGCCGGAAGCGAGTCGATCATGTTGTTGATCGGAGCGGTGGTCAGCACATCGCCGTAGTTCGCCAGGAACATCTCGTCGCCTTCGAGGTACGGCCGCACCCTCCTCAGCCGTTCGCCGATCGACGTGTGCAGGCCGGTATCCACGAACGTGATGCGCCAGTCCGAGATATCCGTGCTCAGCATCTGGATGTCTCGGCCTCCATCGCTGAGCACGAAGTCGTTGGATGCCGTCTCCCGATAGTCCAGGAAATAGCTCTTCACGGCGTTGGCGCCGTATCCCAGGCAGAGGATGAAGTCGGTGTGGCCGTGGTACGCGTACCACCGCATGATGTGCCAGAGGATCGGACGATCGCCGATCGTCGTCATGGGTTTCGGCGCCGACTGATTGTCGGCCCTGATGCGCATGCCCATGCCGCCGCAGAACAACACGACCTTCATGTGTACCTCCAGCCGGCATTACGGCCGCCCTAATCCGGTTCAGGCGAAAGTGAGCGGCCGGTCCGCGCCATGCGGTTGCATGCCGCATAAGCCGCACCCGCTGTCAGCGTATCCGTGAGACTTGCTCGATTTCCCGTCCCCATTCGGGGTCCAATGTCGTTCGCACCTCCGGTGCCGCCGTGCGAACTGGACCCGTCCGACCATCGGCGCACGTCTCTGACTTGGGCTCTGCGAGGATGGCGCCGTGGAATACGAAGCATTGCGCGATGCCGCGCGGGCGGCGCTGTCTCCGACCGGGTGGCAGTTCTACTCGAGCGTCGCGGGGGGAGATCCGGACACCGATCACGACGCGTGGCAGCGTCTGCACGTGCTTCCCCGAATGTTCGCGGGACTCGCATCGGTGGATGTCTCGGTGCGGTTGCCGGTCGCCGCGCATCGGGGAGGAGCGATACTGCCTTCCCCGTTCGTTGTAGCGCCAACGGCCGCACAGCAGCTGGCGCATCCTGATGGGGAGAGCGCAACGGCCACTGCGGCAGGGTCCGCGGGCGCTCTCATGATCTATTCGAGCTCCGCGACCGTCGAGGTGAGTGAGTTCGCCCAAAGCGCCACCGGTCCGTGGTGGGCGCAGGTGTACTTCATGAAAGATCGCGGCCTCACGAAGGACTATGTCGAGCGGGCCGTTGCGGCGGGCGCCGGCGCGCTCGTGCTCACCCTCGACTATCCCGGAACCATCGCGAGCCCTGGTTTCCGTTCTGCGACTCGCTCGAAGATGGGTGTGCGGCCCGCCAACTACCCGAGTCTGGATTGGTCAGAAATGGCCGACGAAATGGATCCTGCGATCACGACGGACCATATCGCCGCGCTCGCCGATATGTCCGGCCTTCCCGTGCATGTGAAGGGGATCATGCGAGCCAGCGACGCAGCCCGGGCCATACAAGGAGGAGCGTCGGGGATCATCGTCTCCAACCACGGTCGCCGTCAGGTACCAGGCGTCGCTTCGACGGCAGCGGTGCTCGCTGAGGTCGTGGACGAAGTCGCCGCCGAAGCCCCTGTGATCGTTGACGGCGGCATCCGTCATGGGGTCGACGCACTGCGCGCGATCGCTCTGGGGGCCACACTCGTCGGGATCGGCCGGCCGATCCTCTGGGGCCTCGCCACAGAAGGCGCCACAGGAGTCGAAGGTGTCCTCTTGGGGCTGGCGGAAGAGCTCCGCAACACCATGGCGTCATGCGGCGCCCCAACGCTCGCTTCGCTCGACCGCGGATTTCTGCACAATGGCCCCCGTGTCTAAGAAGCCGTGACGCGCAGAATGCTGCTGACGGCACTCGCGTCTCGGGAGGCTGCAGCTGCAGGCGGCACGATCCACGACAGTTGCCCGACCCATGGCCAGGTAACCGACCACCCAGAAGGGCGTCCTGAGCGCGACCACACCGAACGTTGGGCGAGAGCGACTGCCCTCATAGGATGACGAAACAGACGTTGGCCGCGAGGAAGATGAGGCGACGATGGCTGCAAAGCCTCAAGGAACAAAACCGAAAGTGTCGGTGGTTCTCGCGACGAGTCGCGCTGATTCGTCTCCGTTCCTCGAGGCGGCAGTTGAATCCGTCCTGCATCAGGACTATTCGTTGTTCGAGCTTCTCATTGTGGATGACGGTAGCCCGAGTTCACACGCCATCTCACGACTCGTGCAGACAGATCCACGAATCAACTCCATTCGGGTTAGCGGAATTGGCGTGGCTCGTGCAAGGAATATCGGCGCGAATCACACTGAGGGCAGCTTGATCGCATTCCTCGATGACGATGATCTATGGGAATCTGATCGACTCACCAGACACCTGGCAGTAATGGATTCCAATCCCAACGCGGTGATTTCCTATTGTCGCATGAAGACGATCGACGAAACCGGCCGCGAAATAGCGCCTGGCGACCAGACACCCGTCAGAGACATTCATGACGTTTATCGACGAACCACTGGAATCCTCATGCCCAACATGGTGATCCGCCGCAGCGCTTTCATTCAGGTCGGTGGGTTCGATCCTGCCTTCGAAATTGCTGAGGACTTGGATCTCCTCCTGCGACTCGCGAAAGTTGGAAATGTGGCATTCGTGGACGGTCGTCCTCTGGTGTCGTATCGCAGTCACGCAGACAATACGACCCTGCGCCATCGCGATGTCGCTGTGTCGGTGAAAGCCGTCCTCCAACTTCACAAGTGGGCTGCGCTCCAGCGGAACGACCGAGTACTCGCTGCGGACCTCGCCAGCAGCATCAGAGCGAACGGACGGTACGCGGCATGGGGAACTTCCCGTGCCGTGCGGGGTCTCGTCCGCAATGGGCACATCGGTTCCGCGATCTCCGAGATCGCGTGGGCCGCCCGGTTCGCGCCTGGTGCCCCCGTCAGCTGGCTGGCACGTCGCATCGGCCCCGGCCGCAGAGCGAAGACTCAATAGAGACGAGTCGCCGTGGCCACCCGTTCGACGAAGCTCGCGTGCCGTCAAATGGGGGCACGCGGCAGACAGGAACTGGATTACCATATCTGAGAGAACACTCAGGCGGCTACGGAAGTGCATGCCCCGGACTTTAGTCCGGCAGCATCGTTATTCGGGGGTTTCATCGTGCATGCGACAGTTCCCCCTTTGATCTCCGTTATTGTGCCGGTTTACAATGCCGCAGAAACTATCGGCGAGCAGTTGGACGCACTCGCAAGGCAAGTCGTTGACGTGCCGTGGGAGATTCTGGTCTGTGACAACGGATCGACAGATCAAACTCGTGCCGTTGTCGAGCAATGGCGCGCAAAACTACCGCAACTACGCCTGATCGACGCTTCTCGACGTCGTGGGGCATCGGCTGCTAGAAACGTCGGCGCCGCGGCGAGCGGTGCGCCCTACCTCGTATTCTGCGACGCCGATGACGTGGTAGCGGATGATTGGCTGCTGGCATTCTCGTCCGCACTTGAGCGGGCGCCCTACGTCGGCGGTCAGGTCGAGTTTGATCGGCTCAATTCTCGAGGAAACGCTTCCGTTACCTGGAGTCACTCCGGCCCGTTCGTATTCAAGCTGGAAGTGCTCCCCGATTTCCCCGCGACCGGATCCGGCAGCTTCGGAATACGTCGGGATCTCTACTGCGAGGTGAATGGCTTCGACGAAGACCTCAGGACTTGCGAGGATGCCGACCTCGCGTGGCGCATTCAGCTCGCCGGTTATCCGCTGTCCATTTGCGATGCCGAGTATCACCTCCGGCAACGCCGGTCTCTCCGCAAGATCGCCCGACAGTCCTACAGCTGGGGCACCGGACAAGCGGTGCTCAGCTACCGCTATGCACGAGTCATCAGAGCAATCGGTGACCTGAACCCACCGACGGACCCGTCAAGCACTTCCAGGCCACCCATCGAGGTGATCTCGAGTGGTGGTAGGTGGCTTCGGGCCAAGTTGGCGGCCGCATTCCGCCGACTCGCTGCAGGAGAGATCAAACCATTGATTGCCAATGCGACCTGGCAAGTGGGACATCAGCTCGGCCGGCGATTCGGAAAACCCGACACCAACGTGACCCAGATCGACCCGCCCCCGAATCTCAACGACATCCTGATTCGTGTTCGGCGTCAGCCTTGGGTCCCGTTGGCTCGAGAGGAAACGGCAAGGCCACCAGAGTCCGCGGGCGCTTAGTGCGTCTCAGCCACGAGTGTGAGAGCGCGCGTCAGCCTGTACATGCGGCGCCGGTTCACGTGCGGACACGCGAGTGACGTGAGAACGCTGCGCGCCTCCCAACGTGCCGTGGGACCCACCGGTCACTTCATGTCCTTCGACAAGTCCCCATTTCGCTCGCCCATACGTGAATACCGCGCGATACTGCGCACGCGCTGGTACGAATCGAACATGTCACTGACCCCGACGGCCTGATACCCGCCTTCGTCGAGCAGGTCCAGAACGTTCTCGAGAAGCCCCACACGGTCGTAGTCATCGGGCTCGTCCGGGGTGGGGAGCGTCTCTGGATCGCCGCGATTGTCATGGAGCAGCAGAATACTGCCGGGAAATGCGCCCGACACCGAGCGGGCGGCGATCACTTCTTTGCCGCCGCCTTCCCAATCCCGAGAGTCATCGGACCACATCACCAGTTCCAACCCGAGACGCATCAGACGAATGGCATCCTGCAGACGGTATTCTCCGTAAGGCGGCCGATACAATCGGATCCGCGTCCCGACAATCGATTCAACGTACTCCTTCGCACGTCGCACTTTGTCCGCACCCTCGCGCGGAGACATCGTGCGCAACGAGCGGTGATCGATACCGTGCAGCGCTACTTCGTGACCATCTTCGACGATTCTCCGTGCGATTTCCGGATAAAGCTTCACCTGCGCGGCCAAAACGAAGAATGTGGCCGTCGCGCCCCGCGCAGAGAGTGCATCAAGAATCAAAGGAGTATGAATGGGATGCGGACCGTCATCGTACGTGAGCGCCAAGATGCGCTCCGCGGTATTCACACAGAAAGTACCGAGCCACGAGCTAACGATCGGGGGAAGGGCGAATGGCGCAATGGACGCACTAGCGAAGTTTCCGCCGTCCGATCCCGCGGCGCCCTCGATGTTCTGCATCCGAACCACAACGGGCCAAGGCGGGCGCTTCATGTCTCGTCTCCCCATGTTCGTCCGGCAAGAAATACATTGGCGTTGATCACGGCAATCGACCCACCCGCGTGATGAAGTCCCAGTTGCTCCACGTTAGCAACGCATTGGTCGCACGCGAGCGCAGGAGGCCCACTCAATCCGATTGATACATCGCATGGTGCGGGTCGCGATGATTCGGCCACCTCGCGCTATCATACGACGAAACCGTCCGGACGACTCGGAAACGATTACAATGACGTGTTATGGCACTGCCGCTGGATAACCCCATAATGGGGGGCACGGATAACCCGATTGTGTCGATCGTACTTGCAACAAACCGAGGCGGCGATGCACCCTTTCTGCGCGCCGCGATCGAATCCGTGCTTGCCCAGACGTACAGCAACTTCGAGCTCATGATCGTTGACAACGGGAGTGCGCCGCTCGAAAGCATTCGCGCGCTCGAGTCGCTCGATCCTCGTATCCGTTCGATGTATCGAGCAGAGGTCGGGGTTGCACGTGCCCGCAACGAGGGAGCCGGCGCGACGTCGGGATGGTTCCTGGTGTTCATCGACGATGACGACGTCTGGCACCCGGAGCGGCTGGCAGAGCACGTGGCGTTGATGTCTCGCGACCCCGGGATTGCCGTGTCCTACTGCAGATTCAGAACGATCGATGAGCACGGCGTGGAGCTGGCGCCCGCGGATCGACGCACGGCTGTTGACATCCATGACGTTTTCCGCGGCGTGACAACTGGAATCTTCATGCCCAACATAATGATTCGGCGACAGGCATTCGTCGAGGTCGGAGGTTTCAATCAATCATTCCGGCTGGCGCAGGATCTCGACCTCCTCCTGGGGCTAGCCCGGCTTGGGTCCGTTCGTCTCGTTGGAGAGAAGGTCCTTGTCGACTATCGTGCGCATCCGGGAAACGTGACCAAGAGATACCGCGAGCTCGCCGGCGCAATCCGTGTAATCGTGCGACTACACCGTTGGTCCGCTCGTCAACGCGGCGACGTCGATCTCGCGGCAGATCTGACTCACCGGCTTTCCTTGAACAATCGATTCGCCGCGTGGAGCGCCGCACGTGCCGCTCGTGCCCACTTCCACGCGAGACACCCTCTCGCCGCTTTCGGGGACTTGATCTGGGCTCTTTGCTTCGCTCCCACGGCCCCATTCACGTGGTTGAAGAAGAAGCTGCAATCGTCGAACCGATCTCCCTATTGAACCGCGATGTTCTGCGCCGAAAGACTTTCGACGCAGACCAGATGTTCGGCTCACCGCAGCATTAGGCCACTAACTGCCACCCTCACCTGCCGCCGAATACTGGCCGCGGAAAAGGTGAATCATGTTTCTTTTGACGTCAAACGGGAGGAACCGCCAGTTCGGGATGGTCCACCGACGTAAAACGCTGGCAACGGCCCTCAGGCGTTCAGAAAGCGGAATGGTCGCAGCGGCGGCTTCTGCAATCAATCGCCCGTTCAAATACCACTGCGGAAAGGCATATTCGCGTCTGATTGACGGGTCGTAGTGACGAATCTGGGTGGCGATATCGCCGCCCTGTGACTTTCCGAACTGACCTTCATGCATTCGTCGCACATAGAGGGCCCTTGGCACTTGAATCCATGGCGCCTTTATCGCGAGGCCGAGCCCGAGTACGATATCCCCGCCGTAGAACGGAGGAAGCCCGCCGTACTCCCGTAATCTATCCGTTCGAATTACGCCACCGAATCCGATGACTTGATAAACCTGGCGTCGCAGAAAAAGGTCCACCCGACCACTCGCATCGAGCCCCCCGAAGTCAAGATTCTCATCGTCTCTCGAGTTCAGAAACCGTCCCTCGGCGTCGATCGCGTCGATACGGGAAAAAGCGATCCAAGCTTCCGGATGGGCATCCAGCACCGCACAGCACGCCTCGAGGTGCTCCGGTCGTGCGAAATCATCGGCAGCATTCCACATGAATAGCGGTGCCGCTGCACTTTCGAGCGTGGCGTTGAAGTTGCGTGGGATCCCTTCGTTCTTCATCGAACCGATGACATGGAAACGCTCATCTTCCACCGCGAATCGCTCGGCGATGGCTCGGCTGCCGTCGGTAGACGCATTGTCCGAGATGATCACCTCGAACTCGCGCAATGTCTGTTTCTGCAGTGCACGCAAGGCGGTCTCGAGATACTCTTCGCCGTTGTACACCGGTACGCCCACCGACACCCTCGGAACTACTGTCATTTGCTCGTTCCTCTACGCAGCGGGTTCTCGCTCGTGCAGCTCGTTCGACTCTGACGGGGACGACGATGGCGAGGTTTGTCATAGACCGTGACTCGGAAACGGTCCGAAGCGGTCATGGCTGCGATCCCACACGGCGGAGATTGAGCCTCTTCGCACTGATCCGCGAGCTCACCTCCACCCACTGGGCGTCCAACCGGTCCTGCATGACTGAAACGGCGTCCCCTACCGAGATGCTTAATCGACGGCAATTGATGACCGATTCGTCCACAAGCCCCACGACTTCATCCGTATCAAAACTGTCGATATCGCGGTGCATCGCATCGAGCCCCACCAGATCGAATAGTTCGGCATGCTTGCCGGCGTACCCTATTGAAACTATCGGAGTCCTTGCCAAGAGCGCCATGATCAGCGTGTGATAGCGGGAGGCCACAACTACCTGGGCGGTCGACATGACGCGAATCAGCTCGTCATACCGGCGTACGGGGGCTACGGCAACGGATACTCCCTCGGCACGCATCGTCGACTTCAATTCAAAGGCGAATTCCACATCCCGATCCTGACCACCGACCAGCGTGATTTCGTATCCACGGACAGAAAGATTCCGGAGCAGTTTCGAGCATCGATCTCTGTACGAGTCGAGAGTCTCCGACCCCCGGGATCGATCTCCGACTCTTCCGGAATACTCCATGACGCCCACGACAACCGACCGGGGGAACCTCGTCGTGGGCTCGACGCCGGGCAACCCGAATGCAAGGTCGCACACTACAGAATCCTGCGTGATGAAACCGGCCCCATCGGCAACCATCTCAGAGACCGAGAAGCTGTCACGGAACGACAAATACGAAGCGAAGCGTGCTGTCTGCCGAATGAACCATCGCGCAATCGGTCTCGGGGACCGTTCGGCGCCGACGTCCAAGACTAGAAAAGGCCTTCGCGTGAGCCTGGCGGCAACCATCAGGCACCACATCTCATACGGAATGTCGAAACTTCCGAAGGCGAATGCCTCCCACGGTCCGGTCCCGGCGATCGCAACTGCGTCGACAGAGCGAGCGATCGCCAATGCGTTCCGAAGCACTCCTGCTCGGTTGGCGACCAACCGGAGAAGGCCGATCACGGTGCGTTTGTTCGTTGTGACCGGGTCACCGAGCGAGACGGTCTCTACCGAGTAATCAGCACGAACCCTGTCGGGCGCTGGGCACACGACCACCGGAACGATGCGGCTCTCTCTAGCTCGCATCAACAGGGCAGTGAGCGTGGCCTCGTTTCCGAAGTTCCCTACACCGAACATTCCCCAAAGGGCTAGGCGAGGATCGTGGTCAGCGGCACTCACGTCCGAATCTTCCGTGAGCGGCGCGTAGGAGCTGCGCCAATCCGATCCCGAAGGACGACCGCCGTCACTTCGGACCCTCCAACCGTCTGGGAGCCGCAAACTCCCGGAGAGCCGGCGCGACAGAGCGTCCAGCCAGGAGACCCTCCGTCGTGCCCCGTTCGATGGCCCTCGCATAGGTCTTCGCTGCCGCAGCCACGGCAACGACCGTAATGTCAATATCGTCGTCCGAGTGTGCTGCGGAAATCACCAAGGACTGCGCGAGGACACCGTTCCTCAACAATTCCTGGATGAACAAGGTTCGGTATTCTTGGGATGGTCGACCGTTTTTATCCCGGGTCGCGAACAGCAACGCGGAAGGCCGGCCACTGATCGTAATGTAATCGCTCATCCCCTCCTCGGAAATCACTTGAAGCAGGGCGGAGCGCAACTTGCTCCCCTGCGTTTCCATGATTCCCACGACATCGCGTTCGCTGTATGCGTCGGCGACGGAAAGATATGCCGCCAGGCCGGTCACCTCTGCACCGTGCGTGTTGGAGAGTAGGAACACGCGTGACGCATCGGTGTTGAGTCCTCCGAGTTCCATGAGGCTTCGTTTGCCCGCCAAGGCTGAGACGCTGAACCCGTTTCCCAGGGCTTTACCCCATGTCGATAAGTCGGGAGTCACTCCGTAGACCGACTGGGCGCCAGCGGATGACCACCGCATCCCGCAGATGATCTCGTCGAATATGAGGACGAATCCGTCTTTGTCCGCGAGATCTCTCACACCTTCGAGGAAGCCGGGATCGGGTTCGAGGGTTCCGGTTGCCGGCTCCATGATCACTGCTGCAATGCGGTTCGGGTATTGAGCCAGAAGCAGCGCGAGCGACTGCAGGTTGTTGTACTCGAACGCGACGGTCAGAGCACGGGTCGCTTCCGGAATTCCCGCATTCATGGCGGTAGTGCCGATGAACCAGTCATCAATGGAGAAGAACGGCTGAGAACTGCAGACCGCCACGAGGTCGCGCCCCGTCGCTGCGCGGGCCAACTTCACGGCGGCTGTCGTCACATCAGAGCCGTTCTTTGCGAACTTCACCATCTCCGCACCCGGCACCATTTGTATGAAGCGCTCAGCTGCTTCGAGCTCCCAAACGCTCGGCCTGGAGAATCCGGATCCGCTTGCAGCCCCCCGCGCCACGGCTTCGACAACAGGTTGGTACGCATGACCGAGAGTCACAGCCCTCAGGCCCATCCCGTATTCGACGAACCAATTGCCGTCGAGATCGAGTACCCGGGCGCCCTCACCGCGAACGATGATCGGCGCCATTCCTTCCGGATATTGATCGGACCCGCGCGCGTACGTATGTGCGCCGCCGGGCACAAGTTCGTGAAGCCGCGTCTGTGCTGCCGTTGACCGGAGAAAGCTCCGCTCCGGCTCCGGTCGTCCCGTCTCGTCCATCGCGTCCTCGTATTTGGTCTTACGGTGTGACCTATGGAGCCAGAGTATCCGGACGCGACCGACGAATTCACTACGGAGCATTACCCCAATCCGCGGCCCATTTCGACTTGGCGTGACCGATGGTCCGGACGCCCGGAGGGAGTTGTCGTGCTCGATCTGGGTATGCAGCCGCCCTCCGATCTGTTCCCGTTTCCATCCGATCCCCTTCCCGATCCCTGTTACCGAACGCGCATGGTCATGAGCACTGTGAGCGGTTTGATCCAACTCGAGGACGACCCGACCAGCCCCGAAGAGGTGCTGGGCGTGGAGCCTGCTGCTCTCGTCCTCCAGGCCGAGCGCAGTGTCGCCGATGCAGCCAAGGCGGGAATGATTCCTCCGGGTTCACGAGTGCTGCACTATCCGAGTCCGCATGGTGGTAGCTGGCGCCGTCAGCTAGCGCCGTTCGGAGTTTCGGAAGTGATCGACGGTGAGGCCGATCTGATCGTTGATGTCCATGGAATGATGCATGCGCCCGATCAGCGCGCCGCCTTCGAGGAGCGGATGACACACCTCGCCCCGAACGGGGTGCTTCTCCTGGTCATCTTCGACGCGACAGCCATTGTCCGCGAGGGCATGTGGAACTCGCTTCGCAATGGGCATTTCGCTTACTACACAGCCCCGGTATTGGTCGGAATGGCGGCCGAGATCGGCTTGACGGCGATCGGGGCGTGGACATATCCCCTCTACAACAACGGAACCACGATGCTCGCCTTCGCCAAGAATGGAAGTAGCTGGGGGGACCAACCTGCGTCCGTCGAGACTCTGCTTCGGGCGGAGGAGGCCGCAGGCATGCTCGACCCCCGCCAGGTAGCCCGACTCGGGGCGATGCACGATGAGGCGGTCCTACAGGTACGAACGTATTTGGATGGGTTGCGGGGCGCCGGCTTGTCTGTCGGAGGCTACGGTGCTGCTTCCCGGGCCGTTGCGCTCCTGACTTCCGCCGGCGTGACAACGGATGACGTCGACTTCGTCGCCGACGCCTCCACCGCCAAACGCGGCCGGACCATGCCCGTGACTCGGATCCCGATCGTTTCGCCTGATGAGCTTGCAGAACGAAAGCCCGATAGAGTCCTGCTCTTCGTCGCGGACCTGCTTCCCGAAGTACGCCGAATGTTTCCAGGTGTGGAAGCGTCCGGTGCTAAGTGGGTCGTCGTCGACCCGGTTCCGCAGGAGATCGAGCCGATCGACGCTATCTCCGATCAACAGCCGACTGATGTTGTCCACGATCGAGGTAGGTCCTAGGGCCGAACCAGACCGGGCGGCTCACCCCACCCCGAGGAACTCGCGATACTCCACCCAGGTCTGTCCGGCGCGGTCTCTCTCGCTCACGATGGCCACCGGGTCGGGCCAGGGCACGGCGAGGTCGGGGTCGTCGAACCGCACGGTCGTGTCTTCGTCCGGTCCGTAGAAGGCGTCCATCCGATAACAGATGTCTGCCGACTCCGTGAGCGCCTGGTGCCCGTGCAGGAAGCCGCGGGGAATGAAGATCTGGCGATGGTCGAGGTCGTCGAGACGGAAGGTACGCACCTCGCCGAAGGTCGGGGATCCGACGCGGGTATCGACAACGACATCGAACACGGCGCCGTGCGCGCATCGCACCAGCTTTCCTTCACCCGACCCGATGCGCCCGTGCAGACCGCGCACGACGCCCCTGTACGAGCGCGACTGGTTGTCCTGTTTGAAGCTCGCCGGATCGATCCCCGCCTCCGCGAGAACGGTGACGTCGAGTGTTCGCGTGAAGAAACCGCGTTCGTCCACGTGCGGTGTCGGTTCGAAGACGACGAGACCCGCGATGTCGGTGCGGATGACCCTCACGCGCTGCCCTCGACACCGACGCTCGACGACACCCACCGCATGTTCTCGTCCAGCTTTCCGCTGCTCTGGAGACCCGCCAGCCAGGTGAGTCTCTTGAACGTCGACCGGTACGTCTCTTCGTCGAGATCGAACTCCCGATACTTCGCCAGCAGTTCCTCGGCGCCCCGCCTGACCGTCCACTGCGCCGTGAACTGCGGCACGAGGCTCTGGATCTTGGCGAAGTCGACCCGGTACGAGCGGGGATCGTTGCCGTTCTCGCCCGTGATCTCCACCTCGGCCCCGCCGGCCACCTCCGCGACGATCTCCGCAATGTCGCTCACCCGAAGGTTCGCCGCTTCGCTTCCCACGTTGAATGCGGCGTCGTGCACGTTCTCGCTGGGCGCGGTCAGGCAGGCGAGGAATGCAGAGGCGATGTCCTGCGCGTGCACGAGCGGTCGCCACGGCGTGCCGTCGGAGAGCACCCGCACCTTCCCGGTGAAGAAGGCCGAGGCCACGAGATCGTTCAGCACGATGTCGCCCCGGAGGCGAGGGGAGAATCCGAATGCCGTCGCGTTGCGCAGATACACGGGGTCGAATCCGTCGTCGGCGAGCTCGTGCAGGTCGGCCTCGACGCGCACCTTGCTCTCCGCGTACGGAGTCACGGGGTTGAGCGACGCATCCTCTCCGACGAGGGCGTCCCCACCCGATGTGCCGTAGACGCTGCACGTCGACGCGTACAGAAATCGGCCCACCCCCGCGTCCTTGGCCGCGCGAGCCAGCGAGACGCTGGCGTGATGGTTGATGTCGTAGGTGAGTTCGGGCGCGAGATTGCCGAGCGGGTCGTTCGACAACGCCGCCAGGTGCACGACGGCGTCGAAGCCGGCCAACTGGTCGGCCGTGACGTCGCGGATGTCGGCATGGATCGTCGGCGGGTCGACCGGAGCATCCCCTAGAACGCACGCCGCGAAGAAGCCGGTATCCAGGCCGGTCACCTCGTGGCCTGCAGCGGTGAGTGTCTGCGTCATGACGGTCCCGAGGTATCCCTCATTGCCTGTCACCAGAACGCGCATGGGCCTACTCCTTCGGTAGATCGGTCGTCGGTCGGGATGCTCGACGGCGCTCGCCGGTCACACGACCTCGAGCGAAGGAATGGGGAAGACGAGCTTGGCCCCCCAGTCCCGCACGTACGCCAGCTGCTCCGTGATCTCCGCCCGCAGATTCCACGGCAGCACGAACACGTAGTCCGGCTTCGTCTCCGCGAGCTTCTCCGGACTGTGCACCGGAATGTGCGTCCCTGGCAGGAAGCGCCCGTGCTTGTACGGATTTCGGTCGACCGTGTACGGCAGCAGGTCGGATCGGACTCCGCAGTGGTTGAGCAGAGTGTTGCCCTTGCCCGGTGCGCCGTATCCGGCGACGGTCTTGCCTTCTCGTGAGGCGGTGATCAGGAAGTCCAGCACGTCGTTGCGGATGCGGGCGACGTCGGCGGCGAATCCCATGTGTCCGTCGACCGTGTCCAGGCCGAGTGCCGCTTCCTCCGCGAGAAGCCGAACGACCTCGGCGCTCGGCTCGCCGGCGACGGCGGCCGGACGCGCGTAGGCGCGAATCGAGCCGCCGTGCGTCGGCAGCTCCTCGACGTCGACGAGCTCGAGGCCGCCGGAACGAAGCGCCCGAGCGATGGTGAGCACCGTGTAGTACTGGAAGTGCTCGTGGTAGATCGTGTCGTACTGGTTGCGCTCGATCAATCTGCGCAGGTACTGCACCTCGATGGTGACCCATCCGTCATCGGCCACCAGTTCCCGAAGGCCCCTGGTGAACCCGACCAGGTCGGGAACATGCGCGTAGACGTTGTTGGCGGCAACCAGGTCTGCGCGTCCGTGACGTGCGGCGAACTCGGCACCGGATTCCTCTCCGAGGAAGAACGTCTCCGTCGGCACCCCCTTTTCACGCGCGGCGATGGCGATGTTCTCCGCAGGTTCGATGCCGGCCACCGGAATGCCCGCGGCGACGAAATGCTGCAGGAGATAGCCGTCGTTGCTCGCAGCCTCGACCACGAGGCTCTCAGGGCCGAGCCCCAGCTTGCCCGTCATCGTCTCGGCATACCGCTTGGCGTGCTCGACCCAGGAGTCGGAGAAGCTGGAGAAATAGGCGTACTCGACGAAGACGTCCTCGGGATCGACGTACGCGGGCAACTGCACCAGGAGGCACTGCGAGCAGATTCGCACATTCAGCGGATAGAACCTCTCGACCGTGTCGAGACGGTCGGCGGTGAGGAAGTCTTCGCACGGCGGCGACATGCCGAGGTCGACGAAGGTACGGGCGAGCACCGCGTCGCACAAGCGACAGTGCGGTGCGGCCGCAGTGGTATCGGTGGACATGAGTCTCCCTCGGGCGAGTCGCTATCTCGACGCTACATCGATCGGGTTTCGGGCGACATGCCTGTCGGCGAGTGCGGCGGGCCCGCTTTCGGGGGCCGCCGGATGCGGCAGGGCAGTGGTCGCCCGTCCCCCGTATTGGGCCATGGCCGCAGACTCTGCGACTGATAAATTTCTCATGAGAAAGTCTCACTTCACGCTACCGGGAGGCAGCAATGGCATACGAAGCACCTTCGATCAAGGCGATCGGCTCGGTCGCCGACGTCACTCTCGCTCAGGGTTTCACTGGACACGACGACAACTACGGTTTGTTCAGCATCGGCACCGACCCCAGGGTCTCCTGAGTCCGAGCTTCACCCCGGGCGAGATGAGAATTTCGCCCGGGGCTTCTTTTGCGACCATGACCGAGACAGCCACGCGCCCAAGCAAGACAGAGCTAGCGATCGGCGTTCGAGGACGAACGCCGCTGACCGAGCGCGTGGCCCGAAGCGACTTTACGGCGAGGCAAGCTCTCGAGGATGAGATCGCCCGCGCCATCGCAGTCCGACCATCATTCGTCAGCTTCTCCGGGGGGCGTGACTCTTCCGCCGTGCTCGCTGTTGCCGTCCATATGGCTCGGGCGAGAGACCTCACACCGCCGCAACCCGTCATCCTTCGATATCCAGGCGACTTCGATTCCGATGAGACCGAATGGCAGACCCTGGTCCTCGATCACCTCGGTATCGACAACCCCGTCATCATCGAGCTGGCCGAGCGCTCCACCTACCTGGATGCCGACGCGCAGGCGAGCCTCCGACGGCACGGGCTTCTCTACCCGGCAGCGCTGCACCTGAAGAATCACATCTTTCCGGTCGCGTCTGGCGGAGTGCTCCTCACCGGTGAAGGCGGCGATGAAGTCCTGGGCACTCGCCGAGTCACGCCCTATTCGCTCCTGCTCCACTACCGCCGTCGGCCGTCGAGGGCGCTGCTGCGCTGGGCCTGGTCGGCCGGCTCGACGGCCCGCGGCCGCGCAAGACGTGAGGCGAAGGATGCCGCTCGGCTGTTGCCGTGGATCACAGAGGAAGCCCGTCGGCTCCTGACCGACGATATTGCCGTCGAGGAGCGAGCCCCATTGCACTGGGGACGCGAGACCCAGCGAATGACTTCCGCTCGGATCCCGAAGGCGCTTGCCCATAACCTGCAACTGCTTGCCGATGAATACGACGTGCAGGTCGCCCATCCGCTTTTGGCGCCAGGGTTCATGTTTGCGCTTGCCCGCGAAGGCGGGCGGTGGGGCTATGCCGGACGCACGGACTTGATGCGCCATCTCTTCGCGGACCTCTTGCCTGAGGCTCTGCTGTCCCGATCGAGCAAGGCCCACTTCGGGGCGGTTCGCTGGGGCACTCCCGAACGGGAATTTGCTCGGAGCTGGGATGGCGGCGGTGTTCCCACAGATCTGGTCGACGTCGAGGCTTTGCGCAGCGAGTGGTTGTCAGACCACCCAGCAGGTGCATCCGTTCCGCTGCTTCACGCTGCGTGGCTTCACTCACAGGGTCTGCCGATCGAGGGAGAGGCCGCATGATCGCAATCAAGGCCGTCAGCATCGAACGGCTGCGGCGCATGCTCCGGCTCGGACCTCGTGCCTGGTTCCGGGTGATGAGGACGGTGCTCATTGCGGGCCGAATCGAGCGATCGCTTCGTCGCGAAACGCTCGACAGAACGGCGCAGCGGTTCGGCGCGGAGCTCTCGTTCGATCCACCGCAGGAGGTGGCGACCCTGTTGCCTCTCAACGAAGATGAGAGCCGCGATCTCGGTCTCGCCCTCGCCGTACTCCGCCAGAAGCAGTTCAACGGCACCTGCCTGCGCCGTGCGCTCGTCATGGCCGACATTCTGCGTGATCGCTCGCCGAAGCTGCGCGTGGGCGTCTCCAAGGCATCCGGCGAAGTCGTTGCCCACGCGTGGGTGGAAATCGACGGATTCGCCATCGACCCGATGGCCGAACGGGAGTATGCGATGTTGCGACCGGCGGTGCGGGCATGACGACCTCACGAACCTTCGTCTACGGGCTGATCGTTGACAGCGATCGGCCGCTCTTCCATCCGCGCTCCGCCGCACCGTGCGTCGGAGGAGAAGCGGACATCGTCATTCGGCATGCGGAGCATGAGATCAACCCTCGGGAGCCCGCGAGTGATGATGTGCTCCTGCGGTATGCGAACGGGGAAGCGCGCTACTTCTGCGAGCGGTGTCCGGATGGCACCTACGCTCTCGTCTTCGACGAGGCGTGCGAGTTCCGGATCTCGGCGGACCTTCGCACCGTGACGGTGATCCGGCACAGGGGAGCCGACCTCGGGATCGAGGATGTCCTCGCGTCCGGTGCGCTGTTGGCCTGGCAGCTGTACATGCGCGGATCGCTCGTCCTGCATGCCAGCGCCGTCCAGGTCGGTGATCGTGCGATCGCTTTCGTCGGTGGCTCAGGTCGCGGCAAGTCGACGATGGCCACCCTGATGTGCGCCGCCGGGGCACGGATCATCACCGACGACCTGTTGCGTATCGACTTCTCCGACGGAGTACCCGAGACGCGTCTCGGGTCATCAGAGCTCCGCCTGCGCAAGGGCGCCGATACGCTGGCGGCGAGGTTCGACCAGGGGGCCGCACCCGGGCGTCGCTCGAGCGCGGACGACCGTCAGATTCTCCGCCCGATCGACGATGCCGACGATCGGGTTCCCCTTGCAGCGATCTACGTCCCTGTCCCGGAGCGCGAGAACTCGATCACGCGCGTCGACCGTATTTCCGCACCGGACGCGCTCTTCGCGCTGCTCCGCTTTCCCCGCTTGCTCGGCTGGGTCGAGCCCGATGTGCGCACCAGGCAGTTCGCGCTCTCCTCGCGCCTCGTCGCGGACACACCGCTGAGCATCGCGCATGTTCCGTGGGGTCCTCCGTTCCCCGCCGACATCGCGGACGACATCGTTGCCGATCTCGATGTCGAGCGAGTTCCTCGCCGACTCGACCTGACGGCGGCGGCCCCGTGACCGTGATCGCACTCCCGGTCATCACGGAGCGGCCCCTGGCGCGGCTCCTCATCGAAAGCACCCTGGACATCGATGGCCCGCTGCCGTCCGACCTGCTCGACGTGTCTCTCGCAGACACCCTCACTGCGGCGAGCGACCACCGTATTGCTCCCGCGGTGTCTCGGCGGCTCCGTGCCGGTGCCACGACACCCGACTGGGAGCAGGCCTTCAGCGCCGAACGGCATCAGCAGCTGTTCCGCCACATGCGCACGCACGCCGAACTCGCCGCGCTCGGTGCATCGCTGTCCGAAGCTGGGATCGAGTGGCTCGTCGCGAAGGGGCCCGTCGCGGCCGACGTGATCTGGCCCCACCCGGACATGCGCGAGTATCACGACCTCGATCTCTTCGTCGGCGCCGGCGACTTCGAGCGCGCGCTTGGCGTGCTCCTCGACGACGGATGCACGCTGGTCGACCGCAACTGGCCGGAGCTCGCGCGCACCATGCGTGCAGAGATCGCGTTGGTCGGACCGTACGGCACGCCGATCGACCTGCACTGGCACATGGCTGTGCCGCGCGGCCTCCGCAGGAGTTTCCGCATCGACATGGCAGAGATGTTCTCGCGATCCCGCACCGTCACGCTCGGCAACGGGCGCGAGGTGCCGACCTTCGACGAGGTCGACACGGCACTGCATCTCGGGTTCCACTCAGCCCAGGCGGGTGCGTCGAAGCTGATGTGGGCAGGAGACCTCCACTACGCATCGCTCTCCCCCGGATTCGATGCGGGAGAATTCGTCGAGCGAGCCCGTCGCGCACGCATCGATCAGCCGATCGCGGCCGTGGTGAACCGGGTCCGATCCATCACCGGCGAGCGCGGCAACCCCGAACTGCGTCGGGTAACCACGCCGAGTGGTCCCTGGAGCCGCGCGGTCATGGCGATGGAGCGTCGTGCGACATTCCCCAGCCTTCCGCGCGAGGGCCATTCCGGAAGCATCCCGATCGCCGGCATGCGTCCGACAGGCATCGGTTCCATGGCCGCGACCGCGCGAGCCGCCATGGAGATCCGCACCCTCGAGCGCCGTGTGCGCCGTCTCGGGCCCCAAGATCGAACGCTTCACCACGACGTGCCGGATGCCGCAGCGCGCCGAGCTTACTTCAGGATTGTCGAGCACTCGGCCGGGGAGCGATCGTGATGTGGATCCGAGAGGCGGTACGACCATGAGCGGGCCGACGGAGGCGAAGGCGGCGGAGCGCAAGTCGTTCGGCCGGCTCACCTCGCTCATTCGGTACAGCATCGGCCTTGTCTGGTCGTCGGCGCGGATGCCATTCGTCGGTCTGGTCTCGCTGCAGCTCGTCTCTGCTGCGGCCTTGGCCGGCCAGGTCGTCGCCGTGCAGCTGACCCTGACGGCGATCCTGTCCGCAACGAGCGGGAAGCAGGGCATCGGACCCCTCGTGCCGCCGATTCTGCTCCTCGCCATCCTCACGGCGATCACGGCGATCGCCGGGTCGCTTCAAGGGTCGCTGAGCCGGTACGTCGGCGAAAGCGTCGGACAGTCGATGTGGCAGCGGATCCTCGACGTCGCGACGGGAGTCGGCCTTCGGCGATTCGAGTCGACGGAGTTCTACGACCGTCTCGACCGCATGCGCATGAACGCCCTCAGCCGGCCGTTCCAGGTCACGAACGGGGTGCTCGGTGTGATCGGTGCGATCGCGGCGAGCATCGGCCTCGGCATCACGATCGTCGCGCTGAACCCCCTGCTGCTTCCGCTGCTGCTCCTGGGCGGCGTGCCGGTGCTCTTCACCTCACGGCAGGAGAGCAGGCTGGAGTACCGGTTCAACGTCGCGCAGACCCAGCGCATCCGGCTGCGCACCTACATCTCGATTCTGCTCACCGGTCGCGACGAGGCCAAGGAGATCCGCGCGTTCGGACTGCAGCGCCATTTCAAGGATCGCTTCAACGCGCTCTACAACCAGTACCGCAAGGATCTTGCGGTACACGTGCGGCGCAGGGCGTTGCTGAACCTC
Source organism: Planctomonas sp. JC2975 (assembly GCF_012985205.1). Taxonomy (NCBI): domain Bacteria; kingdom Bacillati; phylum Actinomycetota; class Actinomycetes; order Micrococcales; family Microbacteriaceae; genus Planctomonas; species Planctomonas sp. JC2975. The sequence goes on from NZ_JABEKS010000001.1 coordinate 1,838,863, forward strand.
GTCGGAAACCTCGGCGCGGCGCTGGTGCTGGCGCTCACGCTTCTCGCGCTGATGTGGCTCATCACCACGGGCGCCATCGACATCGCCGGCGCTGGGGCGGCACTGATCGCGATCCGTCTGCTCGCCACCCAGGTGCAGTCCATCGCCGGAGGCGTGCAGACGATTTTCGAGTCAGGGCTGTTCATCGACGACGTGCACCAGTTCATCGCCGTCGAGACTCGCGAGAGCACGGGATCGGAGTCCCGACTCGCTCCACGAGCCTTCACCACGATCGACCTCGAGAACGTGCGGTTCACGTATCCAGGACGCCAGGAACCCGCGCTCGACGGTGTCGACTTGCACATCGGCGCTGGGGAGGTCATCGCCCTCGTCGGAGAGAACGGATCGGGCAAGACGACTCTCGCGAAGATCGTCGCCGGCCTGTATCCGCCGGTATCGGGAAGCGTGCGCTGGGACGGGGTGGAGACCTCCGAGTTCGATCCTGTCGACCTGCGGAGGCAGACCGCCGTCATCTTCCAGGACTTCGTCCGCTACGCGCTGTCGGCGGAGGAGAACATCAGCGTCGGCAGGCCGGACGACCCCCCGGACATCTCGGAGGTGAGGGAGGCCGCACGCATGCTGGACGCCGACGGGTTCCTCTCCTCGCTCCCCGACGGCTATGCAACCCCCCTGTCCAGGCTGTTCGACGGTGGCCACGAGCTCTCAGGCGGCCAGTGGCAGCGGGTGGCCATTGCGCGTGCGTACTACCGCAAGGCACCACTGGTGATCCTCGACGAACCGTCTTCTGGACTGGATCCCCGCGCGGAACACGACCTGTTCTCCTCCCTTCGCTCGACTCTCGAGGGCCGTTCGGCTCTCTTCATCTCGCATCGGTTCTCGACCGTGCGCTCCGCCGACCGCATCTACGTGCTCGATGCCGGCAAGGTCGTCGAGCACGGCACGCACAACGACCTGATGGCGTTGGGTGGGCTGTACGCGGAGCTGTTCACTCTTCAGGCGGACGCCTACCTCGGCACGTGAGACGGCCAGCCGTCCGTGGAAGGGCCAAGTCCTTTCACGGGCGCTCGTCCCTTCACCGGCCCCCGTCCGTGCTGCTTCCGGGAGAGGGCAGCGCATCCCGTCGTGGTGTCAGCGCAGCAACGGAGACGACGGCGACCGTGCAGAGCGCGGACCATCCGAGGAAGCCGAGCGGCGAGCCGGGTCCAGGCCAGAACAGCGTGATCGCGCCGACCGGGATGATCGTGGCGAGAACCACCAGGGCCACCGATCCACCTGCGCAGCAGAGCAGGATCGGGGCGAGCGCCGGCATCCTGTCGTAAACGGTCGAGGATCGCCACAGGACGAGGCATCCCACCGCGCCGACGACGAGTGCTGCTCCGACGACATCGCTCGGCCGGTGCGCGAACGACGCGACGGAGCACCACGCGACGCCGACGGTTGCGAGCATCACGACCGCCACGATGGCCCGGTTGGCGTGACGAGGCAAGACCATGGTGATGGCGAGCGCCGTCGACATCGCGAATGCGACATGCCCACTGGGGAACGTGTTCGCCGAATAGCCGAAGTCGCCCACGTTCGGCCGCGGCAGTAGCAGCTTGAGGCCCTCGCACAGGCCCACGGACACCAGGACGAGGAGCACCGCTCGTGCGACATCGGCGACCCGACGCCGGACGAGGGCGATGATGCCGTAGACGAGCGCCACCAGCGCCAGCAGGATCGGTACGATCAGCCGGTACAGCCCCGCGGCCGAACCGATCGTCTGGTTCGCGAGGCCGAAGTCGGCGAACGAAGTGGCGTCGGCCTGCTGCCCGATGGGGAGCACGACGAGCACCACATAGGTGACGGCGAACGCGGCGGCGAATGCGGCCGCACGGAGCAGGGTGCCGACCCCCGTCCGATGGACCACCGCGACGTTCGAGTCCATGCGCCCATCCTGCCGGACGGTTACGTCCGGTGCCGGGATGCGATCGCTGCGCTCCCGTCGCGTTCTCGGCGGCTCAGCGGCGCAACGCGGGCCGGATCGGCCGCGGGCCCCCGCTCCGGGCGGTCCGCACGAGTACCGGGGTGGTGAACACCGTGCCGGCGAACAGCGTGGCTCGGGTCCGCCGACACCTGCAGAACCGCACTCGAAGGATGGAATCCTCGTGCGCGTCTTTCTGCTCGAGCCGGCACCGACGGACCCCTCGGCCGAGGCTGCTACGACTCGTGCGTTGCGCGGCGGCGGCGGATCAGTGCGAAGGCGAGTGCCGACCCACCGAGGATCAGGATGGCGCCGCCTGCGACGACTCCGAACATGACGTTCGATCCCGTGTCGGCCAGCCAGTTCGCGTCCGCTGAGGTCCCGTCAGACGGCGGACCTGCGTTGCAGCTCGGCGTCGCCGGCGGGTAGCTCACCGCGACCGACAGCTCAGGGTTGACCGTGATCGTGGCGCTGGTGATGGTGCGGGTCCAGGCGAAGTTGCCCGAGGTCTCCACCCAGTCACCTGCGGCGTTCTGGGTCCAGCCCGGCCATCCAGTCGGTGTGACACCGTCGGCTGCCACCGACGCGCCAGGCCACAACGTCTTGCCGCTCAGCGTCAACGAATTCTCCGTCGCGCCCGGCCCTTCGGTTGCGGTCGAGATGGTGCCGAGTGTCTCCGACCAGGTGTTGCCCTTGCCGTCATTCATCGAAATGATGACGTCGTGACCGCTCAGGGTCACGTGATCTGGGTTGTCCACCACGATGTCGTAGAAGATCCACGGCGCGTTGGCGACGCACTTGCCCGTCACGACCGAGCCGGACAGCGTCGCCGGAGTGTTGCAGGACGCCGGAGTGCTCCCCGGAGTGGATTCAGGAGTCGACCCCGGCGTGGATCCCGTGCTCGGCTCCGGCGTGGAGGTCGCACAGGGATTCGACGGCACATAGCCATCGGCTGAGGCGGAGAGCGGGACCGCCAGTGCTGCGGCGGCAACGATGCCGAGGCCGCAAAGGCATGCCACAAGACGACGTTTCATGATCGGGCCAACTTTCGCGCTGCATCGGGTATGGCAATTCTAGTGTGGAGATGAGAGATGCTCATCCCCCCGAAATGGCGTCAGCAGGGCAATCCAGCGCCTCGGAGCCGGTGCCGCGGCAGCCTGAGCCATGTCAGTACGCGCCCGCCGGATGGACGAGAACCTTGGCCGTCCGCCACAGGATGATGAGGTCACCCGTGAGCGACCAGTTCTCCACGTAGTAGAGGTCCAGCCGGACGCTCTCGTCCCACGTCAGATCGCTGCGTCCGCCGATCTGCCACATTCCCGTGAGTCCCGGCTTGATGAAGAGCCGGCGATGCACGGCGCCCTCGTAGGCGTCGACCTCGCACGGCAGCGGCGGCCGCGGTCCGACGAGACTCATGTCTCCGACGAAGACGTTCCACAGCTGCGGCAGCTCGTCCAACGAGTACTTGCGCAGCACCCGGCCGAGCCTGGTGACCCGCGGATCGTTCTTCAGCTTGAACAGCAGCCCGGCGCCTTCGTTGCCTGAGGTCAGGGCCTGCTGATCCTGCTCGGCCGACCTCACCATGCTGCGGAACTTGTACATGGTGAATCGGCGGTTGTTCCGCCCTACCCGCTCCTGCCTGAAGATCGCATCGCCTGGGCTGTCCAGACGCACCAGCACCGCGAGCACGATGAGCACAGGCGAAAGGAGCAGGAGCCCGAGCCCGGAGAGCGCCACGTCCAGCGCCCGCTTCATCGCGTGCTTCGCACCCTCGAATTGCGGGATCTCCACGTGGATGAGCGGAAGCCCGTCGATCTGGCGGAAGTGGATGCGTGGGCCGGCCACGTCCGTGAGCCGCGCGGCCAGCACCAGATCGGTTGCTGTCCCCTCGAGACGCCAGCTGAGATCGCGGACGAAGTCTCCACCGTCGCTCGGCTGGCTGGCGAGGATGACCGTGTCGACCTGCAGGTTGGCGGCGGCCGTCGCGATGTTGTCGAGGTTCGCGACCACGCTCACGTCCAGGGCGTCGCCGGCAACGGGCTCATCTGTCGCGACGCCGACGATGTGATAGGCAGCGCCGGAGTTTCGCCGGATCTGGTCGATGACATACGCGACATCGGCCGGCGACCCGCCGACGATGGCGCGCGAGAGGTAGCGACCGACCGCCCGCTGCCGGTTCAGCCATTGGCGCCAGAGCCATCTGCTGAACGTCAGACCGACGAGGCCGATCGGCAGCGTGAGGACGAAGAATCCCCGCGCGATGTCGACCTTGGCGACCAGGAACAGGATGGCGAGAGCGCCGAACGTGATCACGCTCGCATTCGCCACCCGGCGATACTCTGCGGCTCCGACGCCGATGATGCGTGGATCGCGGGTGTGGAAGAGCGCCAGCAGCAGCGACCAGGCGCCCACCACGGCAAGGGCGATCACCCAGTAGAACTTGCCGATACCGCCGAGGTCGTCGTGCGTGAACCCGAAGCGCGCCACGTACGCAACACCGACCGTCGCGACCACGATGACCGTGTCGCTCGTGACGAGGCGCACGCGGTATCGCCTGCTCCACCGCTGCTCGTCCGACGCTGCGCCTGCGCGTGCTCTGGCTGATAGCGCGCCGAATGACGAAGGACCGATGGCGGCTGTCCGCGGGTCTCGGAATTCGGTCATGCGACACACTCGGGTACTGAGGAACCCCAGAAGGCGCGACCTGTCGGCGGTACGCAGTTCGGGGCTGCGCACCGCCGAGGCTTCGGGTCAGTGCTTTTCGGGATTCGGTGACTTGGGACAAGGAGTTGCACCTCGCGGTGCAACGGCGTTCGGATCGCCTCTTCGGTTGTGAGGAGTGGAACTCAGTTAATGAGTAGCCCTCATTTCGCGAGCTTACCTGTTAGTGAAACTTGCTCATGTCCCGAGTTAGGGGGTAACCATGTACCGAGTTAGGGGGGCACGACATCGCACCGAACACCCCTCGAGAATGCCCCGCCGCCCGGCCGCACAGGCGCAGACGACGACTCGGCGACGCGCCTCGAGCCGGTCTACTTGCCGATCTGCGAGCAGCTCAGCTCCGCCGCGCTCACGGTCGACGGCCAGACGCCAGGCGTCACCACCGCGCTCGGCTGGGCGCCCGCGCGCGCGCCGGCATCCTGGCCGCCGGGGGCGCCGATGAAGTGGAACTCGTAGGTCGAGCTCTGCCCCGGATTCAGGTTGATCTGCAGATGTGCCACAGGGTGGCCGTCGTCCGTGATCCGTTGCACCGGGACATCGGCGCCGCCGGTCGATGCCCCGGCGACCACACTGCCCTTTGGGGCGTACACGGCGACGGTGGTGTGAATGTCACCGGGGGTGACGCCCGACAGTCCGCCGCCCGTCACGTACCACGGAAGCGACGTGCCGGCATCGGCGGGTGCCGAGCTCGTCAGGGTGACGCGCACGACGTAGTCGGGTCGGCCGTCCGAACGGCACGTCGCCTGCCCGAGCTGCACGGCCGTTCGCAGGTAGTAGTCCATCTTGGCGCCTGTCGCGTCGTTGAGGTACACGCCGAACCTGCGACCGGCGTCGGTGCCCGAGTCGAGGGTGCCGGCCAGCGTCGTCTGCGCGATCAGCGACTGCTGCCGAGCATCAGCGCTCCAGAGCAGGATCCTGCGCTCATCGCCCGCCTTCGCCAATGCCGAGATCATCGTTGAGGGGTCGAACTGGCCAGACGCCACCTTCGTGAACACCGCTGCCGCGGCCGCGTTGAAGAAGGCGTCCTGCTGCTGCGGATCGTCGATCTGTGCATATGTCTCGCTCAACAGGACCTGCACGACGTTCTCGCTGGTGAGCTGCTCTCCACCACCGACGACCACCGGACCAGTGGCAGCGAGAACGTCGCTCAATGCGACGGGGTCGATCGAGAAGACCCCGTCCACGGTGGTCCCGTATCGCTTTTCCCACATGGCGCTGACGAGCGAGGCGGAGAGCGGGAAGTTCGGCGTCAGCGTGACGTCTTGGAGGTATTCGCCGGTGATGTCGCCGTAGAGAGCCTTGGTTCCGGAGGGGAGCTCCTTCACCGGTTCGCTCGGCGCGGGGAAGTCGGTCGCCGACGCCTGACGAACGAGCGTGACCGCCCCATCGCTCGCATGCAGTTGAGCGACGGCACCGACGATGCCGCCCGTCGCCCTAGCCTCTGCGTTGTTCTGCATCACCAGCAGGTAGTCCCGCGGCCCGTCCGCGCCGAGCATCTCTGGAAGCAGACGCGTTGCCCGTGCAGCGGGATCGACCACCCCGGCCGCCTTCTGGAGAGCCGTGTTCAGGGTCTGCACCGCCCGGGTGACGGGCCCGATGGTCGATGAGGTGTCGATGCCGCCCACGATGGCGATGTTGGACTGCAACGCGGCATCCGCGCGCGTCATGGCTGGAGCGACCGCGGAGAGCTTCTGGATCGGAACCCTGCCGTCGACGGGCCTGAACGACGAAGGATCGAGGGTCCCGGCGAGGCCGGCCAACGGCACGATGGCCCGATCAGTGACATCGGACGCGGCACCGGCGACCTGGCGCACGGCGCTCAGGTTGCCGCCCAGCATGGGAATGAGTTCGGCGGCTCGCCAGACGGGATCGCTCGTGTCGTCACGCGCGGCGTGAAGGTGCTGCGCCAACGCCGCCGACGTGGCCTTCGCACCGGAGGCATCGCCGGCGGAGAGCTGGGACTGAACCTTGTCGATGAGCGGAAGGGACGCCTCGAGTTGACCCTTCGCGTTCCACGCACGTACCGCAGTCCACACCGCACACCCGAGCACGATCACGACGATGCCTGCAACGACCATCCAGATGATGCGGCGCCGCGCGCGCTTTTTCGCGCGCTCGGGCTGGGGGGTCGTCTCGGACATGCGGGTATTCAAGCAGACGATTCCTCATGATCCGCTGACTGCGGCATCCGGAACCGGTAGCCGCGGCCGGCGAGAGAGTACGAAAAAGGGGCCGGACCCGAAGGCCCGACCCCTTTCGAGATCGAAGTAGAAAGGACTACTTGATGATCTTGGTCACCGTGCCGGCGCCAACGGTGCGTCCACCCTCACGGATGGCGAAGCCGAGGCCCTCCTCCATGGCGATGGGCTGGATCAGCTCGACCGTCATGTCGGTGGTGTCGCCGGGCATGACCATCTCGGTGCCCTCGGGCAGCGTGATGACGCCGGTGACGTCGGTGGTGCGGAAGTAGAACTGCGGACGGTAGTTCGAGAAGAACGGGTTGTGACGTCCACCCTCGTCCTTGGACAGGATGTACGCGGTGCCCTCGAACTGGGTGTGCGGCGTGACCGAACCCGGCTTGACGACGACCTGACCGCGCTCCACGTCCTCGCGCTTGGTGCCGCGGAGAAGCAGACCACAGTTCTCACCGGCCCAGGCCTCGTCGAGCTGCTTGTGGAACATCTCGATACCCGTGACCGTGGTCTTCTGCGTCGGGCGGATGCCGACGATCTCGACCTCGGAGTTGATCTTCAGCGTGCCACGCTCGGCGCGGCCCGTGACGACGGTTCCACGACCGGTGATCGTGAAGACGTCCTCGATCGGCATCAGGAACGGCTTGTCCTTGTCGCGCACCGGGTCCGGGATGGACTCGTCGACGGCGTCCATGAGGTCGAGGATGGACTGCGTCCACGCCTCGTCGCCCTCGAGAGCCTTGAGGCCCGAGACGCGGATGACCGGTGCGTTGTCGCCGTCGAAGTCCTGGCTCGACAGGAGGTCGCGAACCTCGAGCTCGACGAGCTCCAGGATCTCCTCGTCGTCGACCATGTCGGACTTGTTCAGCGCGACCAGCAGGTAGGGAACGCCGACCTGCTTGGCGAGCAGCACGTGCTCACGCGTCTGAGCCATCGGGCCGTCGGTCGCCGCGACCACGAGGATCGCGCCGTCCATCTGAGCGGCACCGGTGATCATGTTCTTGATGTAGTCCGCGTGACCCGGGGCGTCGACGTGCGCGTAGTGGCGCTTCGGGGTCTCGTACTCGACGTGCGAGATGTTGATCGTGATACCGCGCTGGCGCTCCTCGGGAGCGGAGTCGATCGAAGCGAAGTCACGGGGGACGTTCACGTTCGACGGGTACTTGTCAGCGAGCACCTTGGAGATCGCCGCGGTGAGCGTCGTCTTGCCGTGGTCGACGTGACCGATCGTTCCGATGTTGACGTGCGGCTTGGTCCGCTCGAACTTGGCCTTAGCCACTGTGGGTCCTCCTCAGGACTCTCGTGTAGAAGCTGCGGGCGGCGTCGACCGACCGGACATTCTACGGGGATCTTCTCTATATTACGGTACGTTCCGGCGGGTCAAGCCGGAGCGGGACGTCTACCGAGGCGGACATCCCGCAGCCCGGCATTTACTCGCCCTTGGCCTTCTGGATGATCTCGTCGGACACAGCCCTCGGGACCTCCGCGTAGCTTTCGAACGACATGGAGTACACGGCGCGACCGGACGTCTTCGAACGAAGGTCGCCGATGTAGCCGAACATCTCCGACAGCGGGACGTGAGCACGGATCACCTTGACGCCCTGCGCATCTTCCATGGCCTGGATCTGGCCACGGCGGGAGTTGAGGTCGCCGATGACGTCGCCCATGTACTCCTCGGGCGTGCGCACCTCGACGGCCATCAGCGGCTCGAGCAGCACCGGGTTGGCCTTGCGAGCTGCCTCCTTGTACGCCATCGAACCGGCGATCTTGAACGCCATCTCGGAGGAGTCCACCTCGTGGTAGGCACCATCGAGCAGCGTCGCCTTGACGCCGACGGTCGGATAGCCGGCGAGCACGCCGACCTGCATCGCATCCTGGATGCCAGCGTCGACCGAAGGGATGTACTCGCGCGGAACGCGGCCACCTGTGACCTTGTTCTCGAACTCGTACGTCGTCTCTGCGGTGACCTCGAGCGGAGCCAGCGCGATCTGCACCTTCGCGAACTGACCGGATCCACCGGTCTGCTTCTTGTGGGTGTAGTCGTGCTTCTCGACCGTCTTGCGGATGGTCTCGCGGTAGGCGACCTGCGGCTTGCCGACGTTGGCCTCGACCTTGAACTCGCGCTTCATGCGGTCGACGAGGATGTCCAGGTGGAGCTCGCCCATACCGCCGATGACGGTCTGGCCGGTCTCCTGGTCGAGCTCGACGCGGAACGTCGGGTCCTCTTCGGCGAGCTTCTGGATGGCGGTGCCCAGCTTCTCCTGGTCCTGCTTCGTCTTCGGCTCGATCGCGACCTTCAGCACCGGCTCCGGGAACGTCATGGACTCGAGCACGATCTGGTCGTGCGGGTCGCACAGCGTGTCACCCGTGGTGGTGTCCTTGAGACCGATCACCGCGTAGATGTGACCAGCGGTGACCGAGGGCACCGGGATCTCCTTGTTGGCGTGCATCTGGAAGATCTTCCCGATGCGCTCCTTCTTCTGCTTGGTCGAGTTGATGACCTGCGCACCGGAGTCGAGGTGACCCGAGTAGACGCGGATGTAGGTCAGGCGACCGAAGAAGGGGTGCACGGCGATCTTCGAGACCAGCGCGGAGAACGGCTCAGTGGCATCCGCGTGACGCTCCAGGACCTTCTCCGGGTCGCGGACGTCGTGGCCCTGAACGGCGGGAACGTCGAGCGGACTCGGCAGGAAGTCCACGACCGCGTCGAGCATCGGCTGAACGCCGCGGTTCTTGAACGCGGAACCGCAGAGAACCGGGTAGATCTCGTTGTTGACCGTGAGCTTGCGGATCGCGGCCTTGATCTCCGGAACGGTGATCTCCTCGCCGCCGAAGAACTTCTCCAGCAGCTCGTCGTCCGTCTCGGCGACGGTCTCGAGCAGTGCGGCCCGGTACTCCTCGGCCTTCTGCTTGAGGTCGGCCGGGATCTCCTCGATCTCGTAGTGGGCGCCCATGGTGACATCACCCTTGGCGTCGCCCGGCCACACCAGCGCGCGCATCTCGATCAGGTCGACGACACCGACGAAGTCGTTCTCGCTACCGATCGGGAGCTGCAGCACCAGCGGCTTGGCGCCGAGGCGGTTGATGATCGTGTCGACCGTGAAGTAGAAGTCGGCGCCGAGCTTGTCCATCTTGTTGACGAAGCAGATGCGCGGGACGTTGTACTTGTCGGCCTGACGCCACACGGTCTCGGACTGGGGCTCGACGCCCTCCTTGCCGTCGAACACGGCGACGGCGCCGTCGAGGATGCGCAAGCTTCGCTCAACCTCGACGGTGAAGTCCACGTGACCGGGGGTGTCGATGATGTTGATCTGGTTCTTGTCCCAGAAACAGGTGACCGCGGCGGACGTGATGGTGATGCCGCGCTCCTTCTCCTGCTCCATCCAGTCAGTGGTCGAGGCACCGTCGTGCGTCTCGCCGATCTTGTGGTTGACGCCCGTGTAGAACAGGATGCGCTCGGTCGTGGTGGTCTTACCGGCATCGATGTGCGCCATGATGCCGATGTTGCGGACCTTCTTCAGGTCGGTGAGCACGTCTTGTGCCACGGGGAATCCTCCGGAGGAAAGTTGATGGGAAACGGCCGGCCGTCATATGCCGGCGCGGGGGGCGGGGATCAGTGCTCCTGCCGCCCCACGCGTCGACATTTACAACGGAAATCCGGCTGTATTTGTTCCGTCAGGTGAACCGATGGTTACCAGCGGTAGTGAGCGAACGCACGGTTCGACTCAGCCATCTTGTGCGTGTCCTCGCGACGCTTCACAGCGGCGCCGAGGCCGTTCGAGGCATCCAGGATCTCGTTCATGAGACGCTCGGTCATCGTGCGCTCACGACGGGCCTTCGCGTAGCTCGTGAGCCAGCGCAGCGCGAGAGTGTTCGCACGGTGCGGCTTGACCTCGACCGGAACCTGGTAGGTCGAACCACCGACGCGGCGGCTCTTGACCTCGATGGTGGGGCGCACGTTGTCGAGCGCCTTCTTGAGGGTGGCGACGGCATCCTGACCGTTCTTCGCGGCAACGCCCTCGAGCGCGTCGTAGACGATGCTCTCGGCGAGGGACTTCTTGCCGTCCTTCAGGATCTTGTTCACCAGCTGGCTGACGACGGGTGCGCCGTAAACCGGGTCGGCGACGACGGGGCGCTTCGGAGCGGGACCCTTGCGAGGCATTACTTCTTCTCCATCTTCGCGCCGTAGCGGCTACGAGCCTGCTTGCGGTTCTTCACGGCCTGGGTGTCGAGCGCACCACGGATGATCTTGTAGCGAACACCCGGGAGGTCCTTCACACGACCGCCGCGGACGAGCACCATCGAGTGCTCCTGCAGGTTGTGGCCCTCACCGGGGATGTAAGCGGTGACCTCGGTGCCGTTGGAGAGCTTCACTCGGGCGACCTTGCGGAGCGCCGAGTTCGGCTTCTTGGGCGTGGTGGTGTAGACGCGGGTGCAAACGCCGCGCTGCTGCGGGTTGGCCTTGAGCGCCGGCGCCTTGGTCTTGGAGACCTTCGGCGTACGGCCCTTTCGGACCAACTGCTGAATGGTTGGCACTGTTTCTCCTCTATGTGCTGCACGGTGACAGCGTTGATGGTGTTTTCACATCACGACCCACCGGAAGCCGCAGACGAGCGGCCGACTTCACGATGCCGCCCGAGGACGACCTCTTGACATGTGGTGGGTATGCCGTGGGGGTGACCCGCATCAGCAGGGTTCCCATAAACAGTGTGGTTTCGGATTGAGCCGGTTCCGATCCGCCGCGGCTGACGCCACGGACGGGCACGGTTCAAGCGCGCACAGAGCGCACACCCGACCTAGCTTACCTGATGCCGCGTGTCGCAACAAACGAGCCAGGGTCCCGTGCGGTATGCGCGAACGAAGTCGAGCATCCGATCTGCGCCCCACGGCTTCGAGCACCGGCGATAGCGTGGCGATATGCGCTTCGGAACCTTTCTCCCCCAAGGCTGGCGATTCGATCTCGTCGGCATCGACTCGGCCGACGAATGGCCGACCATGCGGCGTCTCGCCCAGCAGGCTGATGCCGGCCCATGGGAATCCCTGTGGGTCTACGACCACTTCCACACAACGCCCGTGCCGAGCGAAGAGGCGACGCACGAGGCCTGGACGCTGATGTCGGCGTTCGGCGCGTCGACGTCGCGCATCCGCCTGGGACAGATGTGCACGTGCATGGGATACCGCAACCCTGCGTACCTCGCGAAGGTCGCCGCCACGGTCGACCACGTCTCAGGCGGTCGCATCGAGATGGGCATCGGCGGCGGGTGGTACGAACACGAGTGGCGTGCGTACGGATACGGATTCCCGGAGGTCCCCGACCGCTTGCGCATGCTGGGCGAAGGCGTCGACATCATGCGCCAGGCGTGGACCACCGGCACCGCGACGCTGCACGGACGCCACTACGACGTGGACGGCGCCATCGTTCGCCCGCTCCCGCTGCAGGACGGCGGCATTCCGATCTGGGTCGCGGGTGGCGGCGAGAAGGTGACGCTGCGCATCGCGGCGGCAGCCGCCGACTACACCAACTTCACCGGCTCGCTCGATGAGTTCGACCACAAGGTCTCGGTGCTTCACACGCACTGCGAGCGTCTGGGGCGCGATCCGCAGGAGATCACCCAGTCCTCGAACTTCAACACGATCGTCGCGCCCACCGCGGCCGAGGCCCGCGACCGGTTGGATGCCGTGATCGCACGCCTGCGGCCGCACGTCGGCGACGCCCGCGCCGACCACATCGAGCAGGAGTACCTCGCCTCGGACGGCTACGGCACACCGGAGCAGATCGTGGAGCGCCTGCAGACGCGAGCAGCGCACGGGCTGGGGTACAGCATCCACTACTTCCCGGAACTCGCGTACGACACCTCCGGATGGGAGCTGTTCGAGCGCGAGGTCATTCCCGCACTGGCCTCGGCCTAGTTCTTCTCGGCCCCAGTCGTCGAAGGGCGCTCGTCGCATCCGGAATCTCCGGCGTGCCGCGGGCGCCCTTCGTGCTGCACGGGAGCTTCACCGCGTCCGCTCTCGCGGGCGATCGCAGTTCAGGAGAGTCCCGGCGGGACCGGGATCTCGTGGGCCCGGGAGCCGACATCCCACGTCAGGCCCGTGTCTCGCGCGCCCGTCGCGACAAAGGCCTTGGCGGCGGCGAGCGCGTCATCGCGCGTGACGAAACGTCCCCTCGGATACGAGGCCGGACTGCCCGCGATGACGACATCGACGGTGTCCCGCGGATCCGGAGAGGACGTACCGCTCGGCAGCGCCTGGAACTGCCCGCGCTGGCGGCCGGATGGCCCAGTGCAGAAGACGAGGAAGCCTGCCCGTTCCACGCAGAGCACATCCATCCGGTCCAGACCGCGGTGGATGGACACCGTCGAGCGGCCGGCGCCGCGCATCGCCGTGATGCGGGCATCGACGTCGCGCCACTTCGGCGAATCCGCGGAGCCTTGGCCGTCCTCGCCCTCGTCCCAGGTGAACCGCAATCCAGCGACGGACTTCACGGGCGCCTTGCGCGCCCGGACCTGGAGGATCAACGACCTCGCGGCCAGGCCGAACGCGAATCCGGCGAGCACGAAGCAGATGAACGTGAAGCCGTTCAGCTTCGTCACCCAGGTCAGCATCACGGATGCGATCACAGCGATCGGCAGCGCGACGTACGACCACGTGCGCGGCAACGCGACGACTCCTGCGCCGACGACGAAGGCGAGCACGGCCGCCCACCAGCCGGCGCCTGCCTCCGAGATCGTCGGACCCTGCTGAATCAGGGCCAGGCCGATGAAGACCACGGGCAGTGCGATGCCGAACGCGATCGCCTTCCAAGCCTCGGCGCGCGATGACCGCTTCTTCTTGCTCATCCGGTCATCCACCCACCGCGTCGATTCCAGGGCCCTCCGCCGAGCCGATGAGGCCGCCGATGGCTGCGGATCCGACCATGGCTCGCGTGTTGCCGTTGGCCATGTTCGTCACTCCGCTCCAGCTCCGCGTACCGAAATACGACTGTTGTTCGAGACTATTCACTGCCGCCGGTCCCGGGATGTACCCCGTGGCGACGCTCGTCGCTGCGCCCGCGCCACCGGACACCGCGACGTGCTGCCAGTTGATCGGCTGGCCCGGGCTCGAGACGACCTGGGTCGTGACGTCACCCGCGGCTCCTCCAGCAGCGTTGATTCCGGCGGTGACGGTCTTGGCGACCACGCTCGTCGTCGCTCCTTCGGCGCCGCCAAGAATGTTGCGCGCGACAGTTCCGCCGGCAGGACCCGCGCCACCGCCGATGGCACCGCCGACACCGCCTCCGACGAAGGCGCCGGCCGCGCCCTGCCAGGACAGGTGACTGTGGTTCGTGATCAGGTAGGTCGCCTCGCTGCCCAGCGCTCCGATGCCTCCGTTGAGGCCGACCGAGTAGGCGAGCGCAGTCGCACCGTTTGCAGCAGCGGAAACTCCCGCAGCCCAGGCTCCGGCACCACCGGTCGCCGCACCGACGACCGCTGTGACGGCGACCTGCCCCCAGTCGACCTTGCCGGTCGTCGCCTTCTGGATGGCCGTGTCGGCACCGCCCGCGATGAGCGCACCGGACGCCGCCATGAGCGCGATGCCCGCCGGTCCCCCGACGCCCGTGCACATGAGCGCGATGCCGCCCACGATGGCCGCCCCGGCGACCAGGTACTCCCAGTTGTCGCCCACCCAGTGGGTCGTTGCATCCCACGCCTTGGACAGCCAGCCCTGCGTCTGCTTGCGCAGTTCGTCGTCGGTGAGGGGGTGCAATCCGGTCGGATCGCTGAACGCCAGCGGGTTGTTGCCCGCATAGCTGTACGGATTCGAGGCCCAGCCGGCGCCCGGCACCGGCGGAAGCGGATCCGTCGCCAAGAACCCGTGCGTCGCCGGATCGTAGGTGCGCGCGCCGAGCCATTCCAGCGGCGCGAAGCCGGCGCTCCGCGCGAGAGACAGGGTGCCCGACGCGGTGAGCCCGAAGCCGTCCGGCAGAGTCGCCACCGAAGCGATCTGCCACGGGTTGGTCGAATCCCCGCGGGTCGTGCGCCAGCCTGCGGTGATCCAGCGGTCGCCGATGCCCGTGACCGGACCCAGCGGCAGGACCGGGACACTGCCCACGCCCACAAGAGTGGGCACCGTGGCGGCGGTGTCCCACCACAGGGTGTTCGAGCCGGCCTCGGTGAGCTGACCGATGGCATCCGTTTCGAACACCGTCGTCGCTCCGTCACCGCCGGTGCTCGTGCTCGTCAGCCCGGAGAGCCAGCCGGTGGCCGTCCACTCGTAGCTGCGTACCGTGCCGTCGGGAAGGACGGTGCGCGTGCGGGCGCCATCCGGATCGTATTCGTGTCTCGTCGTCGTGCCGTCGCCGTGATGCACTGCGACCAGCTGGCCGGCCGGGTCATAGCTGTACGACTCCAGCGCACCACCGACGGTCTGGCTTGCGACACGACCTCCGAGGTCGAAGCTCCAGGACTGGCTGACGCCGTCCGCGACGAGTTCCGTGAGCTGTTCGGCGACGTCGTATCCGTATCGCGTGCTGACGCCATCGCGGGTGATGGAACTGATGCGGCCGTCGGCATCGCGGTCGATGACGGTGTCGGATGTCTCGTCGCCCGTCACCGCCGTGTGCGACGTGATGACGCCATCCGTCCACGCCCAGGTCTGCCGCGTGACCCGCCCCCGCGGGTCGCTGGTCTCGGCCGCCACCAGCCGTCCGGCGGCATCGTGCCTCAGCATGGTCGAGCCGAGCACGGGATGCTCGACCCGCTCGAGCCGCCCGGCGTCGTCGTAGTGGTACGACGTCGTGCGGCCGAACGCATCGACCATGCTCGTGCGACGTCCTGCGCGGTCGTAGGTCCACGTCAGGCTCCGGTCCGTGCCGTCCGACGAGATCCTGCTGTGACGCACGAGCCGTCCGGCACGATCCCACTGCTTGAGGTGCGTCAGCTCCTCGGCGCCCGTGCGGTCGAGGATACTGACGGCACGGCCGGCGGTGTCGTACGTGTTCGAGGCGATGACCTCGCCGTCGACGCTCGTGCTCTCGACCGCGCCGAATGCGTCGTAGGCGAATGCCAACCGGTGTCCGTCCGGCGACTGCTGCCAGAGCTGGCGTCCCGCGGGATCGTAGCCGGCGGTTGTCGACCGGCCGAGCGGATCCGTCTCGGCGACCAGACGGTCCATGGCGTCCCACGTGTGCTGAGTGACGGCGCCGAACGGATCGATGACGCGAGTCAGCCGCCCGTTGGCGTCGTACTCGAAGCGCGTGACCGCGCCGAGCCCGTTCGTGACGGCGATGAGCTGGCCGGCCAGGTCGTAGCCGAAGCGACGCGTGCCCCACCAGGTGTCGAGAGCCGACGCGACCCGACCGCACTTGTCGTACGTGTACGTCGCGGTACCCGATCCTGGCTGGTGCACCTGCGTCAGACGACCGCACGCGTCGTATCGCGCCCACGCGGCATCCCCGCCCGGCAGGATCTGCCTGACGAGGCGGGAATCGGCGTCGTACTCGCGCGTGGTCACTGCGCCGTCATGAGCGATCACCTGCGAGAGCCGCCCGCACGAGTCGTATGCGTATCCGGTGGTCACACCGGTGGGGTCGGTGACCTTCACCGGCCGCCCGGCAGCATCGCGGACGATCAGGGTGAGGGCGCCCTCGGCATCGAGGAGCTCGACGACTCGACCGCCGGCGTCGTAGACGTAGGTGAGCACGTCGTCGTCGGCCGTGGCGATCGTCTGCGCCCTGCCGAGCGAATCCAGTCGGATTGTCGTCGCGAGCAGGCCCTCGTCGACCGCGACGGTGTTGTCGGTGCGATCCGCTGTGACGGTGCGCACGACGCCCGTCGGATCCTCCGTGGCCGTCAGGTCACCGTCAGCGTCGAACCTGTTGCGCCATGCGCCGCCCGTGGGATCGATGGTCTCGACCAGGCGCGAGAGCGCGTCGTGCGTGTACGACCAGGTCGATCCGTCGGGCAGACGCAGGCTGGCGAGGTTGCCCAGATCGTCCACGGCGCGGATCGCAACGCGACCCAGCGGATCCGTCGTGCGCGATTCGCTGCCGTCGGGGCCGTACCCGAACTCGGTGCGCCCGCCGTCCGGTGCGATCTGTGCCGAAAGCCGTCCCGCTGCGGTGTGCTCGTACCTCCACAGGGCGCCGTCGGGGTCGCGTCGGCTCACCAGCACGCCTGCGGCGTCGTAGCCGTAGTCGGTGCGATGGCCCGACGGGGTGATCGCGCGGGAAACCCGACCAGCGGCATCCCGCTCGAGACGCGCCGTGCCGCCGACCGCGTTGGTGGACGACACGAGCTCGCCGTTGGCGTCGTAGCCGAACCGGAGCACGACTCCCGTCGGATCGGTGACCTCGGAGAGGAGCCCGCGTTCCCACACCATCGAGGTGCGTCCGCCGACCGGATCGACGATGACCGAAGGATTGCGGTTCTCGCTGTCGTACGCGTACGTGGTGACGGCATTCGCACCGTCATCGATGCCGGCGACCACCGTCACGATACGGTCCTTGTCGTCGTAGCCGTACTGCACGTCGGCGCCGGACGGCGACAGCTCGCGGATGAGCCTGCCGCGCTCGTCGTACTCGCGAACCGTTCGCTGTCCCATGCGATCGGTCGCTTCGATCATGCCGCCGTACGCGTCCCAGGCGTAGGACTGACTGTTGCCATGGGCATCGATCACGCCCGTCAGACGACCGCTCGGATCGGCGATCCAGGCGTTGGAACGCTCACCGTCGGTGTCGGCGACCTCGGTGATCCCGCCGGGAAGGTAGCTGTAGCGGCTGACGCGGCCGAACGGAGAGCGCTGCCAGGCCACGCGACCCTCGTCGTCGTAGCCGTTGACCACCTCCACTACTCCGTCGGCGTCGATCACCTGTTCGACGAGTCCCGAGGAGTCGCCCCAGACATACCGCCGCGCACCGGCCGGTCCGGATGCTTCGACGAGGCGCCCGGATTCGTCGTACCGGTACGCGACCTGCCGTCCGTCGGACGCCGTGGCCCGGACGATCCGGTCGCCCGACCACTCCACCGACACAGAGCGGCCGCGTTCGTGGATGAGGCCGGCGAACCTGCCGTCGGGGTCGTATCCGACCTCTACACGCGTGCCCGCACCGCGGTCGAAGGACACCAGCCGCCCGACCTCGTCGAAGAGCCACCGCCCGCCCGCGTTGTCGGTGACGACGAGCGCGTCGCCGCGGCGAGCCAGCCAGTACGAGGAGCCGACGGCGCGGTCCCAGGCGTCGTCACGACGAGGGAAGACGATGTGGCGGCCGTCGGCGAGCACCCAGCGGGCAGACTCTTCGGTCAGGATCAGCCGGGCCTCCGACCACGACGACCAGCCAGGGCCGAAGGCGCCGACCGTCGTCGCGGCCGAGTTGTAGTCACGCGTGAAGGCCAGCGCGGAGCTGGCCTCGCTGAAGGCGAGGTCGGTCTCGGGCTCGGTGAAGTTGCCGGTGGCGGTGTTCACCGGGTCGTCGGCATATCCACTGGTCGGCACCCCGCCGAGCACGCTCGGCATGTCGATCGTCAGATCTGTACGCGAGGCGGACACATGCGCGGCAGCCAACGCAGCAGCCAGTGCCTGGTTCGACAGCGTGCGCAGACTGCCCGAACCGCCCGCCTTCTCGAACGCACCGGCGATGGTGTTCGCCCAGGTCACCTCCTGCTTGTTCGCATCGATGAACTGCTGAAAACCGAGCACCACACCAGAGGCATCCAAACTCCCCCACCCGCACGAGGCCGCGAACGCCGCATAGGCCTTCTGAACGGCCGTGTGCTGCGTGGTCAACGTCGTGTCATCCGACGTGGTCGACGTGGCGAAGGACCGCAGATTCGCCGGAATCGCCGACGACGTGCCGGACGGCGTCCCACCACCGGAACCCGGCTGCGGCGTCTCCCGGGTACCCGCAGGCGGCTTCGGCGCAGAGTGATGCACCTGCGGCTCAGCATCCGGAACCGACGGAGCATCACCACCCCACAACGAGGAAACGTCGTCCCACCCCTTCTCGAACACGTTGCGATGCTTCTGCTGGTCCTCCCACTGACGCGCCTTCACCCGACGCTGCTGCTCAGCATCCGCCGACTTCTGCAACTCAGTAGTGAACTTCGCCACCTGCCGCAGAGCAGATGCCACCTCCGTGGCATCCGACACCTGCGTGGTGCCGTTGGTGTGGAACAGCGTCGAAAAGTACCCCTTGAACTGATCCGATCCCGTCGAGCGCGCCGAACTCCGCGACCCCTTCTGCCCATCGATCGCATCCGCCGCGCTATTGCACGCCGACACCAACGCCGCAGCATCCGAATCGGAGAACTTCACGTTCTCCTTGTATGCGCCCAGATCACCCATCGCCCGTCATCCCCACCCGAAGGACACCCACCATGACGGGGAACGGCACGGCCTCGCGACCGACCCGTTCCCACCGGTCCCCTCGGGAACCGGTCACATCACGGGAGGGGTCAGTTGCCGCCGCCGGCGGTGAAGATGTTCGTCGAGATCGACTTCAACTCACGATGCAGCTCATCCAACTTCTGAATCGCATTCTTCAACGCCGTATTCGTCGTCGGCCACGTGTCATTACGGAACGTCTCCGCCAACGGACCATCCCAATTATTCGGCTCAGACAAAATCTTGCCCTGCGCATCCAAAGCACTGATCTGATCCGTCAAACCACCATTGATGATCGACTGAATCTGCGAAATGGCCGACTTCGCAGCCTCAGTAGACAAAACACGAGAAGACACAGAAATCCCCTGTTCATAGACCTGCGACCTGCAGGATCGACGAGACGCCGCCGCGCATGCACCGTTGCGGCACGACGCAGAAGCGAAACCTGAACTGTCGTCTGGTCCGAAGGCCGAACCGGCGACGACCACGAGGCTACCGGTGGACACCAGCCGAGTGGAATGGGGAGTACTCCCCATGACGCGTCAGAACGGCTGGGAGGTGTCCGGGATCGGAAGATCGGAGCGGTTGGTGTGCAGATAGTCGATCAGTTGCGGGTATCCGAGCATCAGCCGGTTGGCCGAGAACAGCCGCTTCTTCGGCGAGCGAGCGATCACGCCCCCGTAGTTGTTGCGTGACAGCGGGGCAAGTTTCGCAATCTCACCAACAGGCACCTTGGTCGGTGCGCCGCTCCACCCGAACACCCACACCGAGTCGGGCGTGACCTCGAGGCGCGCCCTGGACACACCGCGCGCCATCCAGAGGAAGAGCAGTCCGGCGAGCCCGAGGATCACGCCGAACGGGCCGCCCCCGGCGGACGATCCGCCGAGCACCACCGCGAGCACCACGAGCACGATGCCTCCCGCGATGAGGAGAATGCCGACCCACCCGAGCACGCGGCTCTGCCACCCCCTGCTCGACACGACGAACAGCACGTCGGGTTGCGTCGCCTGACGCGTGGATGCGTTCTGTCCCCGGCGAACGACCGTCGACATGATGATGAGGATGGCGACCAGCACCACAGCCGTGATCAGCAGGCTCAGCAGGATCCGTACGAACACTCGTTCATCCTCCGTTCCAGGCGCAGACCGTTGGCGAGTCTATTACGGTGCAGGACGCCACGCCTGCGCGTTGGGCGAGGAGACCCGCAGCTGCAGGTAGACGCGCGAGAGCCATCCGAACTGGAACCGATAGCGGGAATGCGGCGAGAAGTCCCGTGCGATTGCCCGCGCGTTGCCGGAGTCCACACCATTCGAGAGCCAGATCGTGCCGCAGCTCGACGGAATCTCCACGGCCCACTCCGCAGCTCTTCCTGCCACCACCGCATGGGCGGAGTACGCCTCGCAGGTCACCCACTGCTCGTCGGCCCGATCCAGCGCAGGGGCGGAGAAGATGAACGTCGCGGCCAGGGCGACGACGACCAAGATCACGCTGATCGCGATGGTTCCGATGCGCTTGGTGACGCGCGGACTCAGTGCAGCCGGCCTCCCCGGCCGCACTGAGTCTCGCTCGCTCGATTCCGGCACTGCGTCAGTGCGCTGCGTGAGCCGGATGCGAGCCCGGACTGTAAGCGCCCATCACCGTGCCGACGAATCCGGTGCGGGCGAGGGCGCCGGGATCACGGTCGCCGTCCGCGTAGTCGTTGGCCGTCGCGATGACGCCGGCGGTGCCGTGCGTTGCGGCGAAGGCCGCTGCCTTGCCGCCGTAGTTCGGCGGTGCGGCGTGCCGCCCGACGCCCGCCGCATGCTCGGGCATGTGCACACCGTCCGGGTGCAGCTTCGATGCCACTGCACTCGAGATCTTGCTGCCCGCCGCCTCGGTGAACGCCGATCCTGCCGCACCCGTGGCGGCGCCGGCGACCAGACCCGTCGCGCCGTGACCGAGCGCCCCCGTGACAGTGTGCGGTCCAGGACCCGTGAAGTAGTTGTACTCCCCGAGCACGACGCCGCCGGTACCGCCCGCGACGGCTCCGGATACCGCAGCGGCTTTGATCCCCGTCATTCCGAGCTTCGCGGCGACCCCGAAGTCGCCGATGCCGCCCAGTGCGCCGGACAGCACGACCTCGCCGTAGTTGACGGTGCCCGTCGTGGCCTTCTGGATCAGCGTGTCAGCGCCGGCGGACAGCAGCATGGCTCCCGCCGGTCCGCCGACACCGGTGATCATGAGCGCGCCGCCCGCGACGACCATGACGCCGCCGATGACCCAGGCTCCCCAGCCGGTCGTCGCCCATTTCGACACGCTGTTCCACGTGTCGCCGGCCCACTTGGTCGTGCTGTCCCACGCGTCGGCCAGCCAGCCCTGGGTCTGCTTGCGCAGTTCGTCGTCGGTGAGCGGATGCAGACCCGTCGGGTCGCTGAAGGCGAGCGGGTTGTTGCCAGCGTAGTTGTACGGGTTGCCTGCCCAGCCCGCGCCGACGACGGGCGGGACCGGGTCGGTCGCGAGGAAGCCCCGCGTCGCGGGATCGTACGGACGCGCGCCGAGCCACTCCAGCAGATCCGCTCCCGCGCCGATGGTCAGGGTGCCCGTCGGCGTGATGCCGAGGCCACCGGAGAGTCCGACGGTGGCGCCGGTCCGCCACGGATCCACGGTGTCGTTGCGTCCAGCGCGCCATCCCGGTGTCGACCACGATGAGCCGATGCCCGTCACCGTGCCGAGCGGGAGCACCGCGGTGTCTCCGACCCCGACGAGGGTTGGGACGGCCGCCGCCGCATCCCACCAGACCGGGTCGGACCCGACCGCGGAGAGGCGACCCGTTGCATCCGTGTGCGCAGTGGTGCTGCGGCGTTCCCCGGTGCTCGTCGTGTCGGTCAGGCGGCTGAGCCGACCGGCGACCGTCCACTCGTACTCACGAGCGGATCCGTCGGCATTCAGGGTGCGCGTGCGGCGACCGCTCGGGTCATAGGTGTGGTCGGTGGTGGTGCCGTCGTCGTGATGCACCGCGATCAGCTGGCCGGCGGGGTCGTATCCATACGTCTCGGACCGCCCGCCGTCGACGCTGCTCACGATGCGCCCGTTCGTGTCGAACGCCCAGACCTGTTCAAGCCCTTCGGTGATGGCGGAGGTCAGTTCCTCGGCGAGGTCATAGCCGTAGCGCGTCGTGATTCCGTCGCGGGTGATCGCCTCCACCCTGCCTTCGGAGTCACGCTCGATGAGCGTGTTCTGGCGTCCGGCGGCGCCGGTGATCGTGTGGGCTGTGACGTCGCCGTCGACTCTCTCCCAGGTCTGCCGGGTGGTGTTGCCCTCTGCGTCGACCGCGATCGCCGTGACCACCTCGCCCGCACCGTCGTACGTGAGCGCAACCGTGCCCAGCGCCGGATGCTCCACGCTCGTCAGCCGGCCCGCGGAGTCGTATGCGTAGCTCGTCGTGCGACCGAAGGCATCCACCATCGCCGTGCGGCGCCCGGCGCGGTCGTAGCTCCACGTGATCTCCGCTGCCTCGCCGCCGTCGACCGTTCGACTGTCGCGGAGGATGCGGCCGACGCGATCCCATTCCCTCGTATGCGTCACAGGTGACGAACCGCTGAAGTCGTCGACCGTCTGGACGCGGGCACGCAGGTCACGCGTGACCGTGCAGATCATCGTGCCATCGAGGGTGGTGGAGGTCTCCCGCCCCGAGGCGTCGAAGCCGAAGCCGAAACGGTGTCCGTCCGGCGTCTGCTGCCACACCTGCCGCCCGGCCAGGTCGTAGCCGGCGGACGTGACTCGGCCGAGCGGATCGGTTTCGGACACGAGACGGTTCATGCCGTCCCATTCGCGGCTCGTCACTGCACCCGCCGGGTCGATGATGCGCACGAGTCGGCTGTTCTGGTCGTACTCATACCGCGTGACGCCACCGAGTCCGTTGGTCACGGCCACCAGCTGTCCGGCGACGTCGTACGTGAATCGACGCGTGCCCCACCAGCGATCGGCAGCAGAAGCGACGCGTCCGCACCTGTCGTAGGTGTATGTGGACGTACCCGAGCCCGGCTGGTGCAGCCGCAGGAGCCGGCCGCACAGGTCGTACTTCGCCCAGGCCGCGTCGCCGTTGGCGAGCACTTGGCGCACCAGCAGAGAGTCCGCGTCGTACTCGCGGGTCGCGATGGTGCCGTCGGGGCCGATCACCTCCACGAGGCGTCCGCACGCGTCGTACGCGTATCGGGTCGTCACGCCCGTCGGGTCGGTGACCTCCACCGGCCGGCCGGCGAGATCCCGACGGATCTGCGTCAGCGAGCCCTCTCCGTCGAGGATCTCCACGACACGTCCGCAGGCGTCGTAGACGTACGTGCGGGTGTCCTCATCTCCGGAGGTCGCGCTCACCGGACGGCCGAGCGCGTCGCGCCGGAGCGTCGCGGCCAGGAGCCCGTCGTCGACGGTTTCCGAATTGCCCGCGCGATCGATCGTCGAGGCGCGGGAGGCGCCCGTCGGATCGGTCGCGGCGACCAGTTCGCCGTTCGCGTCGTAGCTGTTGACCCACACGCCACCGGTCGGGTCCACCGTCTCGACGAGGCGGGAGAGCGAGTCGTGCGTGTAGGACCACGTGGATCCGTCCGGAAGCTCCACCGAGGCGACGTTCCCGATGTCGTCCAGCACTCGCGCGATCGATCGGCCGAGCGGATCGATCGTCCGCGTCTCCTCACCGGTCGGTCCGTACTCGATCTCGGTGCGTCCGCCGTCCGGCGCCACTTCGGCGGTCAGTCGTCCGGCGACGCTGTGCTCGAAGCGCCACACCGCTCCGTCGGGGTCGCGGCGGCCGATCAGCAGTCCGGCGTCGTCATAGGTGTAGGCAGTGCGGTGTCCGGACGGCGTCACGGCGGCGATCACGCGTCCCGCGGAGTCCCGCTCCAGCCGAGCGGAAGCCCCGAGCGCGTTCGTCGTCGCGACGAGGTCGCCGCGCGCGTCGTAGTCGAAGCGCAGGACGACGCCGGTGGGATCGGTCACCTGCGTCAGCAGATTGTCGTCCCACGCCATGGTGGTGCGTCCGCCGACCGGATCGAGGATCACCGAAGGATTGCGGTTCTCGCCGTCGTATTCGTAGGTGGTGACGGCATCCGACCCCCCGTCGTCCGCGGCCCCGACCACGACCGTGATGACACGGTCCAGCTCGTCGTGGCCGTACTGCACATCGGCTCCGGTCGGCAGCACCTCGTGGACCAGGCGCCCGCGCTCGTCGTACTCCCGCACGGTGCGCTGACCGACGCGATCCGTGACCTCGAGCAGGTCGCCGTGAGTGTCCCACACGTACGACTGGCTGTTGCCATGGGAATCGATGACGTTCGTCAGACGGCCGAGCGCGTCGGCGATCCAGGTGTTCGCCCGCTCACCGTCGGTGTCGGCCACCTCCGTGACGCCACCGGGAAGGTAGCTGTACCGGCTGAGGCGACCGAACGGAGAGCGCTGGGACGCGACGCGACCCTTGGCGTCGTACTCATTGAGCACCTCGACGACCCCGTCGGCGTCGATGACCTGCTCGACCAGGCCGGATGCCTCGCCCCACACGTAGTTCCGGCGGCCGGTCGGGCCTGTGGCACCGGTCAGTCGGCCCTGCGCGTCGTAGTGGAACGCGACGACGCGCCCATCGGATGCCGCAAGCGACACGACCCGGCTGTCCTGCCACTCCAGCGAGACCGAGCGTCCGCGCTCGTGGACGAGCCCCTCAAGTCGTCCGTCGACGCCGTACATCGCGTCGATACGCGTGCCGGCTCCGCGCTCGAAGTATTCGAGCCTGCCCGCTGTCGTGAACTTCCAGCGACCACCGGTGTTGTCCGAGGCGACGAATCCGTCGCCGAACAGCTCCAACCAGTAGGACGCGCCGGTCGCCCTGCCCCAGCCGTCGTCGGTGCGGGGGAAAACGATGTGACGGCCGTCGGGCTGAACCCAGCGCGCCGCATCCGGGGTGATCAGCAGGCCGATCTCGGTCCACGAAGCCCATCCGGGGCCGAACGCGCCGACCGTCTCGCTCGCCGAGTTGTAGGTGCGGGTGAAGCCGAGGGTGCTGCATCCACCGTCGAAGGCGAGGTCGGTCTCGGGCTCGGTGAAGTTGCCGGTGGCGGTGTTCACCGGGTCGTCGGCGTATCCGCTGGTCGGCACGCCACCGAGTGCGCTGGGCATGTCGATGGTGAGGTCGGTGCGGGACGCATTCACGTGCGCGGCTGCAAGAGCTGCGGCCAACGCCTGGTTCGAGAGCGTGCGCAGGCTGCCCGAACCGCCCGCCTTGTCGAAAGCACCGGCGATGGTGTTGGCCCAGGTCACCTCCTGCTTGTTCGCATCGATGAACTGCTGAAAACCGAGCACGACGCCGCCGGCTTCCAGGCTTCCCCAACCGCACGATGCGGTGAAGGCCGCATACGCCTTCTGGACGGCCGTGTGATGCGTGGTCAGCGTCGTGTCATCCGACGTGGTCGAGGTGGCGAAGGACCGTAGATTGGCGGGAATCGCGGACGACGTGCCGGAGGGAACACCACCTCCCGAACCTGGCTGCGGCGTCTCCCGTGAACCGGCGGGCGGCTTCGGCGCTGAGTGGTGCACCTGCGGCTCCGCGTCCGGAACCGGCGGAGCGTCCCCACCCCAGAGGTGGGACACGTCGTCCCATCCCTTCTCGAACATGTTGCGGTGCTTCTGCTGGTCCTCCCACTGACGCGCCTTCACCCGACGCTGCTGCTCGGCATCCGCCGACTTCTGCAGCTCGACGGTGTACTTCGCCACCTGCCGCAGAGCAGATGACACCTCCGTGGCATCCGACACCTGCGTGGTCCCGTTGGTGTGGAACAGCGTCGAGAAATACCCCTTGAACTGATCCAGACCCGTCGACCGCGCCGACGACCGCGACCCCTTCTGCCCATCGATCGCATCCGCAGCGTTATTACACGCCGACACCAACGCCTGAGCATCCGAATCGGAGAACTTCACGTTCTCCTTGTTCCCGCCGGGAGCCATTCCACTCAACCCTTTCCACACGAACGCTCTTCATGACGAACGGGCACGGCCTCATGACCGGCCCGTCCGTCGCGGCCCCGTCGATGGAGCCGGTGGTGCTTGGAGGTGCTAGTTGCCGCCGCCGGCGGTGAAGATGTTCGTCGAGATCGACTTCAACTCACGATGCAACTCATCCAACTTCTGAATCGCATTCTTCAACGCCGTATTCGTCGTCGGCCACGTGTCATTACGGAACGTCTCCGCCAACGGACCATCCCAATTATTCGGCTCAGACAAAATCTTGCCCTGCGCATCCAAAGCACTGATCTGATCCGTCAAACCACCATTGATGATCGACTGAATCTGCGAAATGGCCGACTTCGCAGCCTCAGTAGACAAAACACGAGAAGACATAGAAATCCCCACTACACATACCCGCGGAACGCGGGAAACGATGAGACGCCGCCGCGCAGTGGCAGCACTGCGAGAAGACGAAACCCTTGGACAGGCCACTCATCCGGCGGCAGCCGAACCAGCGACGACCACGATGCTATCGACACCCGCCAACGGCGAGGAATGGGGACCACTCCCCATGGGTGCCACCTCATGACGGTCTGTGCCCGAGATCGAAAGACGCGAGTCATCGCCCATCGCGAGCCGGCGTCTGCAACGGCCATGAGGCATCGGGGATGACCAGATCGGGCCTGCGCTCCCGCAAGAAGTCGATCAGCTGCGGGTAGCCGAGCATGATGCGCGTCGCGGAGAACGACTGCTCGGCCGCCGTCTTGGCGACGATCCCGCCGTAGTTGCTCGACCTGCGCGAGGTCAGTTCGGTGATGTCCGATATGGCGGTTTCGCGTGGCGCGCCGGCCAGCGGGAACGCGAACACCGCATCCGGCGTCACCTCGAGCCGGAGCCGCGCCATGCCATGGGCCAGCCACACCATGAAGACGCCGACCACGACGAAGAGCGACCCGACGATCCCCATCGCCAGGTTCGACGTCTCGCCGGCACCCGAGAGTGCTGAGAGGAACAGGAGCAGACCGACCGCGATGGCGATGATGCCGGCGACGCGCATCAGCACCCGCTGCCAGCGCCGCAGGCTGACGACGAACTGCACGCCATCGCGCGTCGACTTCCATGCCGACGTCGACGGCGCGTTGCGCACCCTGCCGGCGACGAGTGCCGTCACGATCGCCATGATGACCAGCGGGAGAAGGAGACTGATCACGACCCCGACGGTCGTATTCATGTATTCCTTTCGTCGCTCATGTCATTCGGAAATGGGTCGCGCCGACGTTTCCCGGCCAGACGCCGCTCCGTGTCACGGCAGCGGAAGCTGCACCCGCTCGAACTTGCCGCGCGCGACGTACACACCGCGTCCCGGCGGGAACTCGCTGCGCGCCGAGCGCGGTAACGGCGTGTTCAGGATCATGTCGCCGTCCGTGGGGTCGGGTTGCAGCAGGAGGCCGCGACGGGCGGACTTGGCCTCGCCGATCATCCCCCAGCCGGAAGCCCATCCGCTCTGGTCGCCGTCGGCGAGCAGGAAATGGTCGCTGCGATTGACGGCTTTCAGAAGACCGGTGAGCGAGGAGTCGGCAGCCGACTGCGAGAAGTCTCCGATCGACTCGACGAAGATCCCTATCCGGATGCCGCCCTCGTTGCCCATCGCCTCCGTCAGTTCCCTGGCCAGTTCGTCCGCAGCCTCGTCGGTGGTGGCCGCACGCGCCCACATCGGTTCCCGTGAGACGGCTGACCTCGCGTTGCCGATGTAGTACATCCGCGCACTCTGGTCGAAGCGGCGGAACGACCGGGCGATCGTGAGGAACGCGGTCGTCCGACCGCTGGCGGGAGGTCCGGAGAGCACCATGGCGCCTGTCGGATCGAATCCGATCGGCACGAGATCGCCCTCGCCGATGCCAAGGACAGGCAGGCCCGCCACCCGGTCCGGGAGCGCCGACTGCGGGTACTCGACGGGAAGGGATCCGACCTCCGGGGCGGGCTTGGCACCGGCCCTGTGCATGGCCGCACCGAGCTTCGCCACGTTGGCAGACTGCTCGGAGACGATCGGTGTGCCGCCGAGCACAGCGATCTGCGTCTCGAGCTCATCGACGATGGCCCGGCCGGCCGGCGAGGTGCCCGACAGCACGTCGGCCGGTTCGCCGAGCATGCGATAACCGTCTTCGTCTGCGAGGCGCAGCACGACCTGGCGCTGAACGCTCGCTGCGACCGAACTCGGCACCGCTCCGCCGCGGTCAGCCGTGAGCGCGACGTGCATGCCCAGCTGACGTCCGTCCGTGAGCACATCGCGGAACACGTCGTACCACTGGGCGCGCATGCCCTGGCCCTCGTAGTCCTCGCGGAAGCTCGGGAAGCCATCGATGAGCAGCAGAATGCGCGGCTCATCCGGCCGGCCCGCCAGCTGCCGGTACTCGGCGATGTTGGATGCATTCGCCGCGGCGAACCGCTGGGCGCGCTCTTCCAACTGCTCGTGCATCATGCGGAGCAGGCGCACGACGCGTTCTGCGTCGTCGCCCTTCACGACGGCGCCGACGTGCGGAAGCTGCTCGAGCATCCTCAGGCTGCCCGCGCCGAAGTCGAGGCCGTAGACGTGCACGGGACCGCCACGGGGCGTGATCGCCGCGGAGCAGGCGAGCGTGCGGAGCACCGTCGACTTGCCGGAACCGCCGGTCCCGTAAACGGCGAGGTTGCCGTCGACGTCGGGCTGGAAGTAGATCGGAACCTGCTCCTGCCGATCGGGAACGTCCGCGACGCCGAGCAGGAGCTCGGAATCCGTGCGCTGTCTCAGCAGAGTCAGGTCGTAGACCGGGGCCAGTTCGTCCAGCCAGGGTCGGCGCGGAGCGGGAATGGCCGCGAGCCGCTGCGCGTCCACCATGGATGCGACCAACCGCTGCTGATCCGTCGGGCCGGGGTCGCGCTTGGTGTCTGCATCCGCATCGATGGCACCGGGGTCCTCCCAACGCACCTCACCGCCGAAGCGGAGCTCCGCGACGTCAATGCCGGCTCGATCCGGCTCGCGTCCCGTCCACCCGCCGGCATAGCCGGACTGGAAGAGCATCAGCCGTCCCGGACCGGTCTTGGCCACGCCGCGACCCGGGATGCCTGGGTCGAAGTGCGCGGCATCCTGGGTGCCGACGACGTCGCTCGAATCCGCCTCGTCTGCCATGCGGAGGGCGACGCGCAGATTGGTGTTCGCCCGCAGGTTGTCGCGGATGACGCCTGCCGGCCGCTGCGTCGCCATGATCAGGTGGATGCCGAGCGATCGACCACGCTGTGCGATGTCGACGACGCCGTCCACGAACTCGGGGACCTCGCCGACCAGCGCGGCGAACTCGTCGATCACGAGCACAAGCGCCGGCGGGCTGTCAGGGTCGCCGCGCTTCTCCAGCTCGAGCAGATCCTTCGCCTTCTTGCGGTTCAGCAGGTGCTCGCGATGGTGCAGCTCGGCGCGAAGGCTCGTGAGCGCGCGACGCACGAGATGGGGGCTGAGGTCGGTGACGAGCCCGACGCAGTGCGGCAGGCTCACGCAGTCGGCGAACGCCGAACCGCCTTTGTAGTCGACGAAGAGGAACGTGACGCGGTCCGGGCTGTACTCGGCGGCCATGCCGAGCACCCAGGCCTGCAGGAACTCGGACTTCCCCGCGCCCGTCGTACCGCCCACCAGCGCGTGCGGACCCTGGGTGCGCAGGTCGAGGTGCATCGGGTCGATGCCGCCGGATCCGACGGTGGCACGGAGCGTTCCGGCGCGACGCGGGACGGGGGCAGCACCGCTCCTGTCGTGCACCGAGTTGTTCTGGCGCCATCTGTCGACTACGGACTCGCTCGTCTCGACGAGATCGTGACCGAGCAGCGTGACGAGGGAGATCGAGCGGGGCAGGTCGCTGGAATCCGCGGCGACCGCGCCGGCATCGATGACGGCGGCCATCCGACGCGCGAAGTCCAGGGCCCCCTGGCCGTCGACGACCTCGGTGGCGACGTCGTCGATCGTCTCGCCGAGACGGACGAATCCGATGCGCCCCGTGCCGGGGACATCGCTCAGCTCGAGGTACGTGCGACAGGCGGCGGGCAGGGCGGCGACATGGTCGCTGATCCAGATCGGGTACACGCCGGCATCGGCGGCACGCTCCGCGAGTTGCACCAAGCGGGCTCGGTCGACGGCCGCGTCATCCGAGATGAGCACCACCATCGCCGGGATGGGCGCCTGCGCGCCCGGCGTCGACTCGCCCTTGGCGACATCGGCCGCGCGCTCCTGTGCCGCAGCGTCGGTCTTCATCGCGCCGCGTCGCTGCGCCTCGCGCTTCGCCAGGCGTTCGTTCACGAGGCCTTCGAGCGCGGAGAGGAGCGTGGCACCGCTGGCAGCACTGTCCGCCAGATGACCAGCCCCGATCGGAGACTGCGGGCTGGAGGTGTGCGGGATCCACTTGAGCCACTCGAGCTCCGCGGACCAGCTCGGCGACAGGATGGCGGCCACGGCCAGCTCCGCCGGGGAGTGCAACGCCGTCAGCTGAACCAGGATGGAGTTCAGGCTGCCGATCGCCTGGTGCGGGGATCCCGCGATGCCCAGGGCACCGGAGTCGTAGAGATTGTCGATGATCGGCACGCCCTCGACGTTGCGATGCCGCTCGACGACGTCGTCGAGACGCTCCTGATACTCCTTCAGGATGCCGCCCCGACCGCCCGTCTTGATGAGGTTGCGACTCGACATGGTGCCGACGCCGAGACGCACGTTCAGGAAGGACCAGTGCTCCGGACGCCTGGTCCAGAGCAGCGGGCCGCGCACGACCGCCTGCCCGAAGGCGTCTTGTGTGGATGGCGACTCCTTGGTGCGCAGGTCGCGTTCCTTCGCCGTCTCCTTCTCGAGCTCCTCGCTGAGCCCGGACAGGCTGTCGTCGAATTCGCCGACGGACTTCCTCAGCCGACGCTTCGCGCGGGTCTTCTCCGTGAGCGCGTTGCCGACCATCATCACGGGGGACATGAGGATGAAGAGCAACGACGTGATCTGCCCCGAGAACACGAACATGACCCCGCCGATGAGGAGCGGGGCGATCATCGCGAGGAGCGGGAACGGTTGCGGTTCCGCCTTCGCCGGCACCTCCGGCGCCTTGAACTCCTGTCCGACGTAGCGGGCCTCCACCTTGGGCGACCGGTTGAAGAACACCGGACCGGCCTTCGGGGCGACCCCGGCGAGCGCCTGCCGATCCGTGATCGTCAGGCGCACCTCAGAGTCGCCGATGAGGAGGGTCTCTTCACGGGTGACGCGCAGGCGCGGCACGATGCCGCCGTCGACCACTATGCCGTTCGCGCTGCCGAGGTCGACGACTTCGACGGCGTCTGATGCCTCGAACCGCACATGCCGTTTCGAGACCAGGTCGTCGTGCAGCACGATGTCGCAGCCGGGGTCGCGGCCGAGCACGGTTGTGCCGAGCGTGATCGGGAACTCGCTGCCGGCATCCGGTCCGTTGACGACCCGGAGCGTGGCGACCTGTGCGCCCCGGCCGAGGTTCTTCGGCGCGTAGTGCAGGCCGGCGTCCGCCAGCTGCACGATGGCCCCGCTGGCGATCCACGCCTCGCCGACGGGTGCTTCGGGAGGCAGCAGCACCCATTCCGATTGTCCGGGAAGCACGGCGTGCAGCGTGAGCGATGCGGGGAGGGATGCCTGCAGCGCCTGACTGCTCAGACCTGCGTTGGCGGGATCGAGCCGCGCGATCGCCGCTGCGATCTCGGAGATGCTGGCCGCGGCATCCGCTGTCACCACGATGTCGGCTGGCTGGCCGGATGGTCGATTGAGCGTCAGCTTGAGGCGCATGGCATGGACTCCAGGAGGACCGAGGCGGTGCCGCGATTCGGGTCACCGATGCCGCGGGAGGCGTCCGCCGCGACCCGTCAACCCTACCGGTGCCACGGATGCGGTCAGACAGCGCAGTTCACTGCGCGTGAGGGCTGCTCGGAGGCTCGGTTCACATCCACCAGCCCATTGGTCGGTCATGAACCGACTGGACCACAAGCACCCGTATTGCTCCTGTGCATCGAACCTCCTGCAGAATCGTCAGATGCCCGCCGCACTCAACAAGCCGAAGAGGAATGCTGTGACGACGAAGGGACGCAAGCAGCGGGCGCCCGATCCGCTCGTCGTGCGCGTCATCGGCTGGATCGCCTGGATCGCGTTCCTCGCTATCTGGGCGATCATCATCGTCGGACTCGTCGTGGAATGGCTCGGCGGCTACAGCCTGACCGAGCGCCACGTGCTGGGTGGAAGCGTCCTCATGTTCCTCGGACTCTGCCTCGGTGGCTGGGTCATCTGGGTGGTGCTCCAGAGCTTCATCGTCGACGGGGAGTGGCATCTGGGCGCAACACGCGCCATCCGGTCTCGCACGTATGTCGTGTTCGGCTTACTCGTGCTCGCCGGGGCGGGAATGCTGGTCTTCGCGGCCTGGGGCCTGTCATTGACCGGCGTGCCGGTCCCCGGCATCGAGATCGCGGGCGCCATCGCCTTCGTCGCCTTCATCGCGTTCGCGCTGCTCGCGTTGTTCGCTGCGGCCATCGCCGGAGCCGTGCTGATGGGCGGATGGCGCTCGGCGTGGGTCGGTGTCGCCCTGGTCGCCGGCTTGGTCGGTGGGTCGAGTGGTGGCGTGCTCGACATCCCCTGGCTGCTGTGGACGGGCATCGGACTTATGGCACTCGCCGGCCTCGGATACTTCATCACGGGCACCCGAGGCGGCTTCGTGCCGCCGTCCGTGCTCAGCGCATATTCCGGGTGGGGAGTCTTCGTCGTCGGAGCGGGATTGATCGTGCTGGCGCTGATCAACGGCTCGAGCACGATGGTGCTCTACGGCGCCATGACGATGGCCGCCTCGCTGGGGATCTGGCTGGGGCACCGCGGCGCGAGGCTCCGGGCCTCCCCGTCCGCCGTCGACGTGGCGCCCGCCTCGGCGAAGCCTGCCGGCGGGCGCCACACGGACTGAGATCACAGGCTCCGCTGGTAGCCGCGGAGCGCTCGGACCGACCACACGTAGGCCAGCACCGCGAGCAGCACCAGGCCGCCGACGTGCCAGAGGGCGGCGGTGTCCGTGGTGCCGGCGAGGGTGTTGCGCGCCAGGTCGACCGCCCACGTCATGGGGTTGTACTTCGACACGTTCTGCACCCAGTCGGGCATGAGGGATGCCGGCATCATCGTCGTCGAGAGGAAGGTCACCGGCAGCACCACGATCTGCGAGATGCCGATGAGCGCCACCTGGTTGCGGGCGGTCAGGGCAGCAGCCGTGGACAGCGAGCAGAAAATGGTCGCCAACAGGAGCGCAGCGAGCAGGGCGAGCGCCATGCCGCCGACGCCTCCCGGATACGTCGCCCCGCCGAGCCATCCGATGAGCAGCACGACGATGGACTGCGCGAGGCAGATGATCAGCTGCTGCACGAGCTGGCCGGTGATGATCGCCGTGCGGGCGACGGGCGCGGTGAGGAGCTGATCCATCACGCCGGACTTCATGTCGTCGATGTATCCCGTGCCGGCCCACGCGCCGCTGTACAGCACCGTCATCATGAGCACGCCCGGCACGAGGAATGTGACGTAGTCTGTGCCCGCGAAGCCCGGCAGTTTGCCGAGCGAGGAGAACACCTGGCCGAACAGCAGGATCCAGACGACGGGCTGCACCAGCGAGAACGCGGCGCCCCACACCTGGCGGCGCACGTTGATGAGCCAGCGTTCGGTGATCTGAGCGGTCTGGGTGAGCCATCCGGAGCGCACGGGGTGTGCCGGAACGGTCTGTGCGAGTGCGGTGGTCATGCTGCTTCTCCCTTCGAGGAGGCGTGCCGAGCGGTAGTCGCTGCGGAGCCGGATTCTGCGGACTCGGATGTCGAGGTGCCCGATTGGGAGGCATCCGTTCCGGAGTCGGCGCGGTCGAACGACCGGCCGGCGTAGTGCAGGTACACGTCGTCGAGGCTCGGCCTGGATGCCGACACGGCGCCGAACACGACGCCTGCCTCTTCGAGCGCTGCGATCGTCGGCGCCACGGCGGCCGATGCGTCGTCCGTGCGGGCCACGAGCTGTCCGCTCGTGCCCTCGGACTCGACGACCACGTCGCGCAGTCCGAACACGGATGCCGCGGCACGCCGCACGCGCTCCGCGTCCGGCTCGACGAGCGAGACGCGCAGCGTGTCGCCGTTCAGCGACGCCTTGAGCTGGTCAGGGCTGCCGCCCACGACCTTGGTTCCGTGGTCGATGATCATCACGTCGTCAGCGAGGCGGTCGGCCTCTTCCAGGTAGTGCGTCGTGAGGATGACCGTGATCGCGCGCTCCGCGGACAGCCTGCGGATCTCGCTCCACATCGCAGCACGCGCCTCGGGATCGAGGCCCGTCGTCGGCTCGTCGAGGAAGAGCACGCGAGGGGCGTGCACGAGTGCGGCAGCGACATCCAGCCGCCTCCGCATTCCGCCGGAGAACTTGCCGACCGGGCGGTCGGCGGTGTCGCCGAGTCCGAATTCGTTCAGCAGAGCGGATGCCCGTGCCCTGGCATCCCCAGCGGCCATGCCGCGCAGACGGCCTGCGAGCATCAGGTTCTCCGTTCCGGTGAGCAGCGGGTCGGTGCTCGCGCCCTGCGACACGTAGCCGATGTGCTGGCGCACCTCGGCGGGACGCCTCACCACCTCGAGCCCAAAGATGCGCGCGGATCCGCCGCTCGCTCGGCTCAGCGTGGTCAGGATCTTGGTCGTGGTCGACTTGCCGGCGCCGTTGGGTCCGAGCATCGCGAACACGATCCCGGCCGGCACCTGGAAGGTGAGGCCGCGCAGAGCACGCACCGGAGTGCGGTGGGGTCCGCGGTAGGTCTTGGTGAGGTCGGCGACCTCGACCGCGAGGCTGTTTTCAGGCATGACGAACATCCCTTTCGTGGAGGGTCATTGTTGTGGTGTGCAGTTCTCGGGCGATGCCCGCGATGACTCGAGCGGTCAGCGCCCCGAGTCGACGCGACGCGTGTCGTCGCCGCTGGTGTCGTCGCTGTGGCCGAACAGCATGCGTGCCAGCAGCAGCAGCATGGCCGCCAAGCCGCCGACAAAGGCGACGGGCGCCCACCACCAGCCGACGGTGAAGACGAGAACGGCGATGAGCACGAACGTGAGAATCCAGATGACCGCGGTGTAGATGCCGAACCGGGCAGCGACCTCCGGATGCTCGTCGAATCTGTTGGGCGGCATCGTGTCACGCGCCACCCTGGTCCAGGCCTTGTGCCGGTTAGTCTGCGTGGCGCCGAGGAACGCGAACAGGATGATCGACGCGATCACGCCAAGCGCCGCGAAGACGATGCACCAGATGGGCACGGCCTGCAGTGCGACGAGCCCGACCCAACCGAGTCCGTACAGGGCCAGGAAGCTGGCGAGCCCGTAGCCGCCGGCGCGATACGGCGGCATCGGGTGGTTCGTCGTCGTCTCCTGGGCGAGCGAGTCGCCCACGAGAAGCAGGAGACCGGTGGATGCGAGGCCGAGCAGGGCGATGACCGGCCCCGCCGACAGGGGCAGCACGCCCGTCGCGCCGAGAGTGCAGAGCGTCACGCCGACGACGATCATGACGGACCACACGACGGCGCGCACGACGAATCCGGGTTTCGGGCGCACCCGGTTCCGCGTTGCCAGCGCCGCGTAGCCGTACTGGGCCGGTCGCGCCGACGGCGTGACGGACGCGGCGCCCTGCGGCGCCCCATCCGCTTCCTCGAGCAGGTCGCGCACGTCGCCCAGCTCGGCGATGGCACGGCGTGCGGCTTCCCCGGATGCGATGCCGGACGCCTCCAGGTCATCGACCCTGGCGACCAGGTTCGCGCGCACCTCTTCTTTCAGGTCCTGCGCCTCCGGGGTCATCTCGACGCCGGCGAAGGCCTCGTCGAGCAGACGGTGGATGTCGGTGTTCATGTCAGCGTTCCTTCACGTCGAGGAGGGAGTCGATGATGCGGCGGGTCGCGATCCAGGCCGTCACGTTGGAGCCGTACACGGCGCGGCCGGCGTCGGTGATGCGGTAGTACTTGCGGCGGCCGCCCTGCGTCTCGTCTCCCCAGTACGGCTCGATGAGGCCGTCCTTGGTGAGTCGGCGGAAGGCCGCGTACAGGGTGGCCTCTTTGATCTCGTAGTCGCCGCCGGTGGCTTCCCTGATGGCTTTGTGGATCTCGTAGCCGTAGCTGTCGCCGCCGCGCAGCACGCCGAGCACGATCGTGTCGGTGTGGCCGCGCAGCAG
Source organism: Planctomonas sp. JC2975 (assembly GCF_012985205.1). Lineage (NCBI taxonomy): Bacteria > Bacillati > Actinomycetota > Actinomycetes > Micrococcales > Microbacteriaceae > Planctomonas > Planctomonas sp. JC2975. Next base: position 1,875,278 of record NZ_JABEKS010000001.1, read on the forward strand.
GTCCGCCGCGAATGCGGACGACCCGGAATCCGGCGCCTCCGCGGCGCCGGTGGGTCCGGTGTTCGGTGTCATGTCAAGTACTGTATCAGATCAAGTACTGGGGCTGTCAAGTATGTTCCTCCCCCACCCACCCCGTTCCGCTGTCACAAACCGCGGGTGCGCCCGCGCGCGACCCACGATTCGCGACAGCGGAACATTTCTGCCCGACCGTCGCTCGAGTCCCGCGCGGGCCGCGAGCGGGCGACCCAGGGTTCCGCTGTCACAAATCGCGAACGCGCTGGCGCAGGACCCGCACTCTGCGACAGCGGAAGGTGCGAGACGGCGCGGCGCAAGGCGGGCGGCGGATGCGATGCCTCAGGCCGCGGCGGCGCGCGCTGCCCGCACGCGACGGACCAACTCGCTCGGGTGCCGGAAGACCAAGGCCTTCGTGACGCGGATGACACGCCATCCGTGCTCGGTGAGCCCTTCGATCCGATCCACATCGTGCGCCCATTGCACGGGATCCACCCGATGATGGTCACCTTCGTACTCGATCGCGATCCGCAGCGCCGGATATGCCAGGTCGACGCACGCGAGGAAGGTTCCGTACTCGTCGAAGACGTCGTGGTCCAGGATGGGCTCGGGCAGTCCGGCGTCCACGAGGATGAGGCGCGTCCATGTCTCGGGGCGTGACGACGAGCCCGTCCGGACGAGTGGCAAGGCTGCCCGCAGACCCTCGATCCCGATCCGCCTCCCGGCTCGAACACAGGCTTCGAGCTCCTCGAGCGTGGCGAGCGACCTATCGGACGGCCGCGGCGAGAGCCCAGGCATGCGCGGGATCCGGGCGATGGCATCCGCGAGCGCGACCACGTCATACGGATGACTGAGCATCGGGGCAACGGAGGCCCACGTTGACGCGGGGCTGGAGAGGTGCCATCCGAATTCCGGATGTCTACCGACGGCGGTCGTCGTGGCGCGAGCCTGGTGCCCTACGATCCCTCGGCTTCGTGGAGCGCGCTTCGGCGCGAGGACGCTGACGTGGAGCACCCCCGGATCGATCACGGCCCAGGGAAGGGGAAGGTCCCAGAGCACTGCAGCGGTGACATGGCTGAAGAACTCATGCCTGCCCATTCGCTCCGCGTAGGCGCGGGCGAGCGATGCGATATCCCGTTCGCGGGCCCGCAGCCGGACGGCCTCGACTCCGGATGATCCGAGGACGCGCACGCCATGGAACGGCGACGCAAGGTCACCGGCGCGGAGGCGGGATGGGGGCACCCCGGCATCCAGCGCACGCAAGGTCGTGAAGGTCGGCCCGAGGGCGGGCGGCAGAAGAGAGGGACGCATGTGTCGAACCCTGTCGGATCCGCCGTGCCGGGGTCGCCGGCTCTCCACAGCTCTGTGTCGAGCAAGCGCCCCGTCTCGTTCCGTTGTCACGAACCTCGGCCTTCCGCTGGCGTCGGCGTCGGCGTTCCGCTGTCACTGATTGCTGGTCGCATGAGGCGACACCCGCAATCTGTGACAGCGGAACGGGCGGTGGCCCAGACACGAGAGGTGTCACGGGACGAGGGGTGTCACCGGACGAGACAGCCGCCCGACACCGGCATCCCTAGTCCCGCTTCTCCCACGGCCACTGCGGACGCCCGCGCTCGTCGATCCTGGAGGACAGCACGATCATGTCCAGCAGCACGACGACCAGCGAGAGGATTCCCGCCGCGGCCGCGAACGGGCCGATGAGTTCCTCGAGAAGGAACGGGAGGAAGCGGTAGGGGTCCGTGATCGCCACGACGACCGCGCCGCCGAGTCCGTATCCGAGGTACGACCCGATCCCGAGCAGGAACGCGATGCCGACGGCGATGTCGTGCCCGTGCTGCGGAACGCGCAGAGCCCGCACCAGCAGCCCGATGAAGACGACGGCGGATGCGACGGCGCAGGCGACGGGACCGGCGAGGATGCCGGCATCCGGATCCGCGATCACGTCCCGCTCCAGCACGAGGCTGAGCACGCCGAGTGCGCCGATCAGCAGCGCCACGTACAGGACAGTGGCGAAGGCGGCGAGAGTGGATGCGTAACGACGGAAGTCCATGGCATGCTGCGACGCGTTACCCATCGGCCGCTGCCCGGATCTCGGGCCGCGACGTTCGCGAACGTCGGGTCAGGCCGGCGATCCGACCGTCGGACCGGCCGCGAGCCGTTCCTCGTGCTGGCGCCGCGCCTCCAGGTTAGCCTCGCGGACGCGACGCCCTCTGGTCGAGATCCAGCCGCCGAACCACATCGCCGCCTCGCGGGCGACGACGGCGGACGCGAACGTCAGCGGGTTGATCCACAGCGTTCCGATGAACTGGCCGGCGCCATCCGGCGTCAGCTTCCAGGCCTGAACCGTGATCAGGGCGCCGCCGATGTAGCCGAAGTACACGATGACCGCGACGAAGAACGATCCGAGGATGAACGCCCACCAGCGGCCGCGGTTCACGATGACGATCAGCAGCACGAACGCGAGGAAGAAGATGACGACGGGCGTCCAGAATCCCGCGGTCTGCAGGTAGCGCTCCCAGAGCGGCATCGCGAGGGTCGTGCCGCGCAGCGCGAACACTCCGAGCGAGACGGCGGCGAACACGACGGCATAGGCGATCGCGGCCACCACGGCGATGAGGATGCCCATCAACCGGTTGCCCTTCGCCTTGGGCGGCGTCGGCGATGCGACGTACATCGGTGCAGGCGCCGCAGCCCCTGCGCCGGCAGCCGCGGCGGCCCCTGTCGAGTAGTCGCCTGCCGTTGCGGCTCCGGCAGTGCCGGCAGCAGATTCGGCCGCGACGGCTCCGGTCGCTCCAGCCGCCCCGACGACCGCTGCCCCTGCAGGCACATGGCCGGATGGCTCCGGCGGCAGGATCTGGTCGTGGCCCGGCTCTGACTCCGTGCTGGCGTCCGAGGACGATGCCGGCGCTTCGACCGCGGGCTCCGGTTCCCCGACGTCGGTGGGGACCTCGTCGATCCGATGCGGTTCGTCTCCGAAGATCGCTTCGCCCTCACCGGCCACAGCTGGAACCGCCGTCGCAGCGACCGCGCCGTCCCTCTCGTCGGCGGACGCCGCTGATGTCGTGTCCTCCGCCGGTGCAGCCTCCTCGGAAGCGCCGGCGCTCTCCGATACGCGTTCGGCCTCGGGCGTCGCATCCGGTCCGGTCGCCGCGGCCTCCTCGGGTGCCGTCGCGTTGACGTGATCGCTCGCGCTCACCGGTTCATGGCCCGCGAGGCTCTCGTCGTCGAGGTCGCCCTCGTCGTCGTAGTCGTCGGGACGACCGAAGGAATCGGATGGCTCTGATCCGTCCTCGTGCGGCTCGTCGGCCGTTGCTTCCGGGGCGCCGACGGCGTCGGGCTGCGCGCCCGCAGTGTCCTCGGTGTCGGACGATGCGGCATCCGCTGTCCCGTTCTCACCGTGATCGACGTCGGATGACTGCGGGTCCTCGTTCCCCCTCGGGGAATTCGGCGTTTCGTTGCTCACGATGGTCCCTCCGGTCGGCGGTGCCCAGACAGCTCACGTCACGGTAACAGGGGACATGACGGCGCCGCACGAGGCTCTCCGCGGCCCGGGCCCTCCGGCACGGCGCCGCGTTCGAAGGATATCGGCCGCACCAAGAGTGTCCACGCGTCGCCGTCGGGTGCATCCCCTGGACGGCCTGCTACGAGCAACAGCCCTTGGCAGCCCGGCACGGCTTCCGACCGCAGACGCGCAGAAGCCCCGCGCCGGGTTGTGGCGCGGGGCTTCTGGCTGGGGAACCTCGTTATGTCGCGGCTTCGCCGCTCATCACTTCAATCAGTTGTATCGCCGCTGTCGCGGCTGCAACTTCCCGCGGTTCGGCGAAACGAGCAAGCTCGTTCGCTCTCACCTTGGTCAGTTGTAGGTCCCGGGGGTGTAGTCGTCCGAGCTGAAGCTGTCGAAGTCGACGAAGCTCAGATCGTTCTCGTTGAACACGGTGTCGTCGGTGAAGATGCGGTTCGGGTAACGCTCCGCCTTCGCCTCCTCCGTGGCCTCGACCGACACGTTGCGGTAGCGGGTCAGACCCGTACCGGCCGGGATCAGCTTTCCGATGATCACGTTCTCCTTGAGACCGATCAGGGAGTCGCGCTTGCCCTCCATGGCGGCCTGCGTGAGGACACGCGTGGTCTCCTGGAACGACGCTGCCGACAGCCACGACTCCGTCGCGAGGGAGGCCTTGGTGATACCCATGACCTCCTGGCGGGCGGATGCCGTCCGCTTGCCTTCCGCAAGCGCGGCGCGGTTGATCTCGTTGTACCGCGAACGGTCGACGAACTCACCCGGCAGCAGCTCGGTCTCGCCGTGGTCGACGACGGTGACCTTGCGCAGCATCTGACGAACGATGACCTCAATGTGCTTGTCGTGGATCGGCACACCCTGCGAGCGGTACACGCCCTGCACGCCGCCGACGAGGTGCTCCTGCACCGCACGGATGCCGCGCACGCGTAGCACCTCCTTCGGGTCCACCGTTCCGACGATGAACTGCTGGCCGAGTTCCACGCGGTCGCCGTCCTCCACGAGCAGCGTGGAGCGCTTGAGCACCTGGTAGCGGTGCTCCTCCTCGCCGTCGTCGGGGGTCAGCACGACGTAGCGCGCCTTGTCCGTGTCCTCGATGCGCACGCGGCCTGCGGCCTCGGCGATCGGGGACGCCCCCTTGGGGGTACGGGCCTCGAACAGCTCCTGCACGCGGGGAAGACCCTGCGTGATGTCATCCGCAGATGCCGAACCACCGGTGTGGAACGTACGCATCGTCAGCTGGGTGCCCGGCTCGCCGATGGACTGCGCGGCGATGATGCCGACGGCCTCACCGATGTCCACGAGCTTGCCCGTGGCGAGCGAACGGCCGTAGCACTGCGCGCAGACGCCGACGGCGGACTCGCACGTGAGCACGGAGCGCACGCGAATCGTCTCGATGCCTGCATCGATCAGCTTGTCGATGAGCACGTCGCCGACGTCCTCACCGGCTTCGGCCACCACGGTGCCCTGCTCGTCGACGGCGTCAGCCGCGAGGGTACGGGCGAACACGGAGTTCTCCACGTTCTCGTCGCGGATCAGCACGCCCTCGGCGTTGCGGTCGCCGATCGACAGGTCGAGACCCTTCGTCGTGCCGCAGTCGGCCTCGCGGATGATGACATCCTGCGAGACGTCCACGAGACGACGGGTCAGGTAACCCGAGTCGGCGGTACGCAGAGCGGTGTCGGCCAGACCCTTGCGGGCACCGTGCGTCGCGATGAAGTACTCGGCCACCGAGAGACCCTCGGAGTAGCTCGAGATGATCGGACGCGGGATGATCTCACCCTTCGGGTTGTTCACCAGACCACGCATACCTGCGATGTTGCGCACCTGCAGCCAGTTACCACGAGCACCGGAGGACACCATGCGGTTGATGGTGTTGTGCTCCGGGAAGTTCTCGCGCATGGCCTTGGCGACCTCGTCGGTGGCATCCGTCCAGATCTTGATGAGCTCCTGACGGCGCTCAGCCTCGGTGGTCAGACCCTTCTCGTACTCGCTCTGGACCTTCGCGGCCTTCTTCTCGTAGGAGGCGATGATGTCCTTCTTCGAGGGCGGGGTCACGATGTCGCTGAGGGCGACGGTCACACCGGAACGGGCGGCCCAGTAGAAGCCGGCGTCCTTGATGCGGTCGAGCGTTGCAGCGACCTCCACCTTCGGGTAGCGCTCCGCCAGGTCGTTCACGATCGAGGAGAGCTTGCCCTTGTCGGCGACGTCCTCCACGAAGGGGTAGTCCTCCGGAAGGGTCTCGTTGAAGATGGCGCGACCGAGCGTGGTCTCGCGCAGAGCGGTGCCGCCCTGCTCGAAGCCCTCTGGAGCGTCTTCCTCAGCGAGGTAGAGGCCGGTGAGGCGGATGCGCACCTTGGCGTTGAGGTCGAGCGAACCCTGGTCCTTGGCGAGGATCGCCTCGGAGACCGACGAGAACGCACGGCCCTCACCCGTCGCACCCTCCTTGACCGTGGTCAGGTGGTGCAGACCGATGATCATGTCCTGTGCGGGCAGGGTCACCGGGCGGCCGTCGGACGGCTTCAGGATGTTGTTCGAAGCGAGCATCAGGATGCGCGCCTCGGCCTGGGCCTCCACCGACAGCGGAAGGTGAACGGCCATCTGGTCGCCGTCGAAGTCCGCGTTGAACGCAGCACACACGAGCGGGTGCAGCTGGATGGCCTTGCCCTCCACGAGCTGCGGCTCGAACGCCTGGATGCCCAGACGGTGCAGCGTCGGCGCACGGTTCAGCAGAACGGGACGCTCGCGGATGATGTCCTCGAGCACGTCCCACACCTGCGGGTTCGCGCGCTCCACCATGCGCTTGGCGGCCTTGATGTTCTGCGCGTGCTGCAGGTCGATCAGGCGCTTGATGACGAACGGCTTGAACAGCTCGAGTGCCATGTCCTTCGGCAGACCGCACTGGTGCAGCTTGAGCTGCGGGCCGACGATGATGACCGAACGGCCCGAGTAGTCCACGCGCTTGCCGAGCAGGTTCTGGCGGAAGCGACCCTGCTTTCCCTTGAGCATGTCGCTCAGGGACTTCAGGGCGCGGTTGCCGGTACCCGTGACGGGGCGACCGCGGCGGCCGTTGTCAAACAGCGCGTCGACGGCCTCCTGCAGCATGCGCTTCTCGTTGTTCACGATGATCTCGGGGGCACCGAGGTCGAGCAGACGACGAAGGCGGTTGTTGCGGTTGATCACGCGGCGGTACAGGTCGTTCAGGTCGCTCGTTGCGAAGCGGCCACCGTCGAGCTGCACCATCGGGCGCAGCTCCGGCGGGATGACCGGAACCACGTCGAGCACCATGGCGGCCGGCGAGTTGCCGGTCTGCAGGAACGAGTTCACGACCCGCAGGCGCTTGATCGCACGGATCTTCTTCTGGCCCTTGCCGTTGGCGATCTGCTCGTGGAGCAGCTCAGCCTCGGCGGTCAGGTCGAACGCCTCGAGGCGACGCTTGATCGCCTCGGCGCCCATGTGGGCCGTGAAGTAGAGGCCGTACCGGTCGACGAGCTCGTTGAAGTCGGCATCCTCGGGCTTGAGGTCACCGACCTTCAGCGTGCGGAAGGACTCCCAGACGCGCTCGAGACGAGCGATGTCCTCGTCGAAGCCCTTGCGGATCTGCGACATCTCCTTCTCGGCACCGTCACGCGTACGGCGCTTCTGGTCCGCCTTCGCGCCCTCCTCCTCCAGAGCAGCGAGGTCGCCCTCGAGCTTGGCGAGGCGGTCGGCGACGCGGGAGTCGCGCTGGTCGCTCAGAGCCTTGATCTCCAGGCGCAGCTCGTTCTCCAAGCCGGGCAGGTCGTCGTGGCGACCCGCGTCGTCAACATCGATCACCATGTAGGCGGCGAAGTAGATGACCTTCTCGAGGTCCTTCGGCGCCATGTCGAGCAGGTAACCGAGACGCGACGGCACACCCTTGAAGTACCAGATGTGCGTCACGGGAGCCGCGAGCTCGATGTGACCCATGCGCTCACGGCGCACGGAGGACTTGGTGACCTCCACGCCGCAGCGCTCGCACACGATGCCCTTGAAGCGCACGCGCTTGTACTTGCCGCAGGCACACTCCCAGTCACGGGACGGGCCGAAGATCTGCTCACCGAACAGACCGTCCTTCTCCGGCTTCAGGGTGCGGTAGTTGATGGTCTCCGGCTTCTTGACCTCACCGTGCGACCAGCGACGGATGTCGTCTGCCGTGGCCAGGCCGATACGCAGCTCGTCAAAAGTTGTTACGTCGAGCAATTTCTCTCCTCGTAAGAAAGTTCGTCAGTAGGACTGGCTGGCTTCAGATCTCGTCGATCGACGAAGACTCGAAGTGGCTGGACAGGTTGATGCCGAGCTCCTCGGCGGCACGGTAAGCCTCGTCATCCGTGTCGCGCAGGCTCACAGCCTGGCCGTCAGCGCCGAGCACCTCGACGTTCAGGCAGAGGGACTGCATCTCCTTGATGAGAACCTTGAAGGACTCCGGGATGCCCGGCTCCTGGATGTTCTCGCCCTTGACGATGGCCTCGTACACCTTCACGCGGCCCAGGATGTCGTCGGACTTGATGGTGAGCAGCTCCTGCAGCGCGTAGGCAGCGCCGTACGCCTCGAGGGCCCACACCTCCATCTCACCGAATCGCTGTCCACCGAACTGCGCCTTACCACCGAGCGGCTGCTGGGTGATCATCGAGTACGGACCGGTCGAACGCGCGTGGATCTTGTCGTCGACCAGGTGGTGCAGCTTGAGGATGTACATGTAGCCGACCGAGATGGGCTCCGGGAACGGCTCGCCGGAGCGGCCGTCGAAGAGCTGCGTCTTGCCGGAGCGGTCGATCAGACGATCCCCGTCGCGGGTCGGCAGCGTCGAGTCGAGCAGACCGGCGATCTCCTCTTCCAGCGCACCGTCGAACACCGGCGTCGCCACCTTGGTGTCAGGGGCTGCCTCCCGTGCGACATCCGGCAGGCGCTTCGCCCACGCCGGGTTGCCGTCGACCTTCCAGCCCTGCTTGGCCGCCCACCCGAGGTGGATCTCCAGCACCTGGCCGAAGTTCATGCGACCGGGAACACCGAGCGGGTTCAGGATGACGTCGACCGGCGTGCCGTCCGCGAGGAACGGCATGTCTTCCACGGGCAGGATGCGCGAGATGACGCCCTTGTTGCCGTGACGGCCGGCCAGCTTGTCACCGGCGGTGATCTTGCGCTTCTGCGCGATGAACACCACGACGCGCTGGTTCACACCGGAGCCGAGCTCGTCGTCGCCGTCGACGGCGTCGAACACCTTGACGCCGATGACCGTGCCCTGCTCGCCGTGCGGAACCTTCAGCGAGGTGTCGCGAACCTCACGGCTCTTCTCGTTGAAGATGGCGCGCAGCAGGCGCTCCTCGGCCGACAGCTCGGTCTCGCCCTTCGGCGTGACCTTGCCGACCAGGATGTCGCCGGGGCGAACCTCTGCACCGATGCGGATGATGCCGCGCTCGTCGAGGTCGGCCAGCAGGTCCTGGCTGACGTTCGGCAGGTCGCGAGTGATCTCCTCCTTGCCGAGCTTGGTGTCACGGGCGTCGACCTCGTACTCCTCGATGTGGATCGAGGAGAGGGTGTCGTCCTTCACCAGGTTCTGGCTGAGGATGATCGCGTCCTCGTAGTTGTAGCCCTCCCACGGCATGAACGCCACGAGCAGGTTCTTGCCCAGCGCGAGCTCGCCGTTCTCGGTGGCCGGGCCATCCGCGATGACCTCGCCAGCCTCGATCCGCTCGCCGGCGTTGACGATCACACGGTGGTTGTAGCTCGTGCCCTGGTTGGAGCGGTCGAACTTGCGCAGGTAGTAGGTCTGCGTTCCGCCCTCGTCGAGCTGGATGGTGACGGCGTCTGCCGACACCTCGGCGACCACACCGGACTTCTCGGCCGTGAGCACGTCACCGGCGTCGATGGCCGCGTAGCCCTCCATGCCGGTACCGACGTTCGGGGACTCGCTGCGCACCAGCGGAACGGCCTGGCGCTGCATGTTCGCACCCATGAGGGCGCGGTTCGCGTCGTCGTGCTCGAGGAACGGGATGAGCGAGGTACCCACCGACACCATCTGGCGCGGGGAGACGTCCATGTACCCGATCTGGTCGGCGGGAACGAGGTCGACCTCGCCGCCCTTCTGGCGGGCGAGAACGCGGTCCTCGGAGAAGTGACCGTCGGCCTTGAGCGGCGCGTTGGCCTGGGCGACGATGAAGTCGTCCTCCTCGGATGCCGTCAGGTAATCGATGTTGTCGGTCACCTTGCCGTTCACCACGCGACGGTACGGCGTCTCGATGAAGCCGAACGAGTTGATGCGCGCGAAGGATGCGAGCGAACCGATCAGACCGATGTTCGGGCCTTCAGGCGTCTCGATCGGGCACATGCGGCCGTAGTGCGAAGGGTGCACGTCGCGCACCTCGACGCCTGCGCGGTCGCGGGAGAGACCGCCGGGGCCGAGCGCGGACAGACGACGCTTGTGGGTCAGACCCGCGAGCGGGTTGTTCTGGTCCATGAACTGCGACAGCTGGCTCGTTCCGAAGAACTCCTTGATCGCGGCCACGACGGGGCGCACGTTGATCAGGGTCTGCGGCGTGATCGCCTCGATGTCCTGCGTCGTCATGCGCTCGCGGACCACGCGCTCCATGCGGCTGAGGCCGGTACGCACCTGGTTCTGGATGAGCTCGCCGACGGCACGGATGCGACGGTTGCCGAAGTGGTCGATGTCGTCGACATCCAGGCGGATGTCGGCGGCCTTGCCACCGCGGGTGCCGTCGATCGCGTACGTGTTCTCGCCGAGCTGCTTCACATCGGGAGCAGTCGGGTCGTGAAGGGCGACCAGGTACTTGATCGCCTTGATGATGTCGGCGTTGGTGAGCACCGAGTCCGAGAGCGGAGCGTCGAGACCGAGCTTGCGGTTGATCTTGTAGCGACCCACCTTGGCGAGGTCGTAGCGCTTCGGGTTGAAGTAGAAGTTGTCGAGGAGTGCGCGAGCTGCCTCCGCGGCGACCTGCTCGCCCGGACGGAGCTTGCGGTAGATGTCCTTGAGGGCCTCTTCCTTCGTCAGGATGGTGTCCTTCTCGAGCGTCAGCTCGATGGACGTGAAGCCCTTGAACTCCTCGAGGATCTCCTCGGTGGTCAGGCCGAGCGCCTTGAGGAAGACGGTCACGGACTGCTTGCGCTTGCGGTCGATACGCACGCCGACCTGGTCGCGCTTGTCGATCTCGAACTCGAGCCATGCACCACGGCTCGGGATGACGCGCGCCGAGTAGATGTCCTTGTCGGACGTCTTCTCCGGGGTGCGCTCGAAGTACACGCCCGGGCTGCGCACGAGCTGCGACACCACGACACGCTCGGTGCCGTTGATGATGAACGTGCCCTTCTCCGTCATCAGCGGGAAGTCGCCCATGAACACCGTCTGGGTCTTGATCTCACCCGTGATGTGGTTCATGAACTCCGCTTCGACGTAAAGCGGTGCGGAGTAGGTCTTGCCCTTCTCCTTGCACTCGTCGATGGAGTACTTCTTCTCCTCCAGGAAGGGGTTCGTGAACGAGAGCTGCATCGTCTCGCTCAGGTCCTCGATCGGGGAGATCTCTTCGAAGATCTCCTCCAGACCGCTGTGAGACGGCAGATCCTGACGACCCTGTGCCTCGGCCTCGGCGACGCGGGTCTTCCACGCGTCATTGCCGACCAGCCAGTCGAAACTCTCCGTCTGCAGTGCGAGGAGATCAGGAACTGTGAGGGTGTCTGTGATCTTGGCGAACGAAAGACGAGAGTGGTTTCGTCCGTTCTTGGGAGTGGGAGTGGAAGATGCGTTGCGCGCAGCAGCCAAGGAAATAACCTCCATGGGGTCCCAGGGCAGGGACCACGGGTGACTGTCGGTCAGGTTGTGATGTGGACGAGGACTCCCGCTACAGTGGTGCCTTGCCGTTGTGCTCTATCTGACCGGTCCCCGGCCCCACTCGTCACAGCTCGCTTGCCGTGGCTCGTAGAACGCCGAAGTACCCAGCCCATGCACACACCGGGAGACACGCAGAGCCGACCGCAATATGAAGGCATGAGTGTGGGAGCGCAAAGTACGAGTATATGCGCAAATCCGCTGTCGTGTCTACTAGATTCTTGACCTCAGCCACATCTAGGGGTATAAGCGCAGATTCCGTGTCGTTTATTCCGCCGATCCCCCGCTGGTCTCCGGTCGTCAGACCGCACGCCGAGGGCGGGGCGGCCTCTGTCCGACGGACGATGCCGTGCTGTTCGGTCGGCCCCGCATCCACCCGCAAGTCGGCCCGCCGGGCCGCCTGTCGAAGCTTCTGTCCGACGGACGATGCCGTTCTGTTCGGTCGGCCCCGCATCCACCCGCAAGTCGGCCCACCGACCCATCGTCGTACGCACGGACGTCGTTAGTCGGGCTACATGGACGCCGTCCGTCGGACGACAAGCCCGTCGGTGGGACGACAGGGCCGTCGGTCAGACGGACACGGACCAGCGGTGGGACACCTCCACCTCCGCCCCACCCCACCGGCCGTTTTCAGGGCATGCGGCGACAAGGCCACATAGTCACGACATGTCGACACATGTCCTGAAAAGGGTCGATGGTGCGGCGACGCCCTGCCGGATCCGACCCGTCCTCCCCAGCTGCTGCGCAGGACCTCATTTCCCAGGGTCGTGCTTTCGCGCGCGTTGGCGGTCCGGGCCACGGCCAACATCCGGATATGCCGCTGAACGAACCACTGCTCGGAATCCACTCCACCACCGACCTTCGGAATGCCGGGCTGACGAAGTCGAAGATCGCCTCCGCGGTCGCCGCCGGTGAGCTCGCGCACCTGCGTCGGGGCTGGTACGCAGAGCGGTCCGCAGGCGAGGATGCACGAGCAGCGGTGCGGATCGGCGGAGTCCTCACTGCGAGTTCGGCGTCACGGCACCACGGGTTGTGGACGCCGGATGACGACAGGCTGCACGTGCTGGTGGCGCACAACGCCGCACGGCTGCGGCTTCCAGAACCGAGCGGTACGCCGGCTGTGTGCCTGCACTGGGCGCCCGGAGCCTTGCAGGTGACGGCAGTGGCTGGTCCGTTGCAGCTCCTTCGGGATTCACTGCACTGCCAGGGTCTCGAGACGACCGTGGTCGTTGCGGACTCCGCCCTCGATCGGCGTCTGGTGACTCTGGCATCCCTTCGCTCGACTCTGCCAAGCGTGGCCCGCTGGTGCGACTCCACGAGCCAGTCCGGAACCGAGTCGCTCTGCAGGCTCCGGCTTAGGCGCAGACGAATCCCCGTCCGCACACAGGTGCGCATAGAAGGAGTCGGATTCGTCGACCTGCTCGTCGGTGAGCGACTCGTCATCGAGTGCGACAGCCGCACGTTCCACGACGGCTATCAGTCCGCAAGGGACTACGACCGGGACTTGGCGTTGTGCCGGCAGGGCTACCTCCTGATCCGTCTGCAGTACCGGCACGTCATCTTCGAGTGGGACAAGGTCGAGGCGCTGATCCTCGGAATCGTCAGGGCGCGCCGGCACATGTGGCGAAGCGGGTCGGCAGGATCCGTGATCGCCCTATGAGCATTGGGCGCCGTCTGGCACAGCGCGCCCACCCCGACGGGTCGGGCCGATCCGACTGGCCGGGCCGATCCGACCGACAGGCCGGTCCCCGGTCCGGCCGTCTGGACGTGCTGCGCGGCCGGGCCGACCCAACCGCCTCGACGTACTGCGCCGCCGGACGGAACCGTCCGTCTGGAGGCGCCGCGCAGCTGGGCGGAACCGTCCGTTTTCAGGACATGCAGCGAGATGTCCCGAGGACGGCGACATGTCGTCGCATGTCCTGAAAACGGACGGCGTGCCACGCGGGGTGACGTGAGGTGCCGTGGGGTGAAGCGAAGTGCGGTGGGCGAGGTGCGGTGCGGCTAGATGGGGTGAGGTGCGATGCGGTGGGTGAGGTGAGGTGGCGGGCAGGATACGAGGACGCGACGTGCGGCCGGGCCGCGAGGTCGTCAGCGACGCCGCCTCCGCCCCGAGGACCACAGGTCTCTGGTTGGCGCTACGAGCGGGCCAACGCGATCGCCTGGGCCCTGTCGCGCACCTGCAGCTTGGCGAAGACCGCGTTGATATGCGTCTTCACGGTTGCCACGCTCACGTAGAGGGACGTCGCGATCTCGGCGTTGCTGCGTCCGTCGGCCACGAGGGCCAGCACCTCGGCCTCCCTGGCGGTGAGCTGCGGATGCCTGACCCGCAGCTCAGCGGGCGATGGCGGCACGAAGCCGGCGTCGATCGCGGGTTGTGCAGCATCCGCACTTGCACCCGCTCCGGCACCTGCACCTGCACCTGCAGCCGCGCTGCTCGAGCCAGCGTCACCCCGCCCTTCGTCCGCACCGATCAGCCCGCCGATCAGCCGTGCGCCCACGTCGCGCGCGAAGGTCGTCTGGCCGCGAGCGACCGAACGGACGGCGGCGGCCACCTCGGCGCGCGAGGCATCCTTCGTGAGGTATCCCCTGGCGCCGGCGCGCAGTGCACCCATCACGGACGCGTCGTCGGCGTAGGTGGTGAGCACGAGCACGGCGGTGTCGGGATGCTCCGCCACGATGCGAGCCGTCGCAGCGGCTCCGTCGAGCACGGGCATCCGCAGGTCCATCAGCACCACGTCCGGCGCGGTCTCGGCGACCATCCGGCACGCCTCTTCGCCGTTCGCAGCCTCGCCGACGACCTCGATGTCCGGCAGCAGGTCGAGCACCGTGACCAGTCCGTCTCGGACGATCGCCTGGTCGTCCGCGACCAGAACCCGGATCGTCTCGGCTACTCGTGCGACGCCCTCACTGCCGCTGTCGGTCATGCGCCTCCCCCTCGGCTTCCGTTGCGGCCCTGGCGCTGCCCCGATCCCCAGGCTCTGCCTCGGCCGTGTGCTCCGCCTCTGTTCCCGACCTCGCGCGCTGCCCCATCCCCTGGCTCGGCTCGATCTCGGCCTCGGTCTCCGCCTCTGTTCTTGACCCTGCGCGGTACCGATCACCGGGCTCGAGCGCGACCTCGGACCCCGACGCGGTGACCGACCTGGACGGCGCGCCGGATTCGGTCGCACCACCTGGCTCGATCTCCGCACCGAGGGACGCCGTCGCCCGCACCACGAACGCGTCGCCCTCTCGTGTCGCCTCGACTCGCCCGCCGGGAAGCTCGTCGAAACGCTCAGTCATGCCGGCGAGTCCACGGCGGCCGCCGGAGACGGCCAAGACACCGGCCGGGGCCATCGCGGGCACGACGTTGGACACCGTCAGCCCGACGCTCGTCGCCGTCCAGTCGATGCGCACCGTGACCTGCTCGCCCGGCGCGTGCTTGCGCGCATTGCTGAGTGACTCCTGCAGGGCGCGGCGCAGCGCCGTGGCGAGAGCGTCCGGCACCTCGCGCGGAGTTCCGCGCTGCTCGAAGTCGATGCGGCCGCCCATGCTCTCGTGGGCGTCGACGAGGTCGATCAGCGAGGCGGCGAGGTCGGTGGAGGAGACGGAGGGCGCGGCATCCGGGGCTGCACGCAGAGCCTCGACGGCCCGTCGCGCCTCAGCGAGACCGGAAGCCGCCATCGCCCGGGCGTCGCCCAGACGCGCGAGCGCAGCATCCGTCTCGCCCGCCTCGAGCTGCGCCTCGACCGCGTCGAGCTGGATCACGAGACCGCCCAGGCTGTGCGCTAGCACGTCGTGCATGTCCCTCGCCAGCGACTGCCGCGCCGCCAGAGCGGATGCCTTCGCCTGCTCCTCGCGCATCGTCGCCGTGCGCTCGGCCAGTTCCGCCGCAGCGGTTTGGCGGGCCCTCGACTGTCGCCTGTTGATCCCACCGAGCAGCGCGATGAGCACGGCGAACTCGATGGACAGCACGCCCTCGATGGTGACTCCCGACTCGCCGTTGATCGCCGCGACGATAGGAGTGGTCGCCACCAGCACTGCCGCGACGGCCGCGAAGGCGTAGCCGAGCCAGGCGGCTTCGATCGCGGGCGTGCTGACCCCGAGGATCCCGACGATCACCGGAATGATCAGCAGGCCGTTGGTCGGCCACGCCGCGATGGCTCCGCACACGGTCGTGACGAAGAGCGCCACCCGGATCGCACCCCACCAACGCACGGGGAGCAGCAGGGCGACCAGCCACGCGAGCACCGCGACGCCGCCGACCGGGATGGTCCAGAAGGGGATCACGCCGATGATCCGCTGCTGAACCAGGTAGATCGTCACCACGGCGAGACCGGTGGCGTTGAGCGCGATCCCGAAGCCCGTGCGTCGCATCGGATGCTCCGTCGTGCGCGGATCTGCGGCATCCGTCGTCACGCCAGTCACCCCCGTTCGCGTCGATCTCGTGCGCGCTCCATCCTCCCTCATGGCCGCGGACATGAGGGAGGATGGAGACTCGGCAGCCTCGGCCGATCAGACCTGGGCGGGAGCGGAGATACGGCTCGCTCGGGACAGGATGACCGCCACCCGAGCCAGGCGGTTCGCGGCGACCATGAGCAGGATCACGCCGGTCGACGCCGCGAGCGTCGATCCAGCCATGCCGGCGAGCACGTCCACGCCGACACGCACGGCGATCAGCACCACCCACAGCGCCATGCCCATCCACCCGGTGCGCGTCTCGAGGGTGACGACCGAGGTGCTCGGTCGACGATCGTTCGCGTGAGCCTGGCGGTAGAGGCTGACGCCATCGGCCGTCAGAGGCCGGATCGTCGCCATCATGCCCATCAGGGCTCCGAGCCCGAGCGAGATGACCAGCTCGACGAGGAGCACCGCGATGTCGACGCCGGTGATGGCCTGGGGCTTGGTCGTGCCGCCGAGCGTCGCGAGGCCGACGATGCCGAGGATGACGGGCATCCGCCACATGCGCCCCGCGTCGATGGCGCGCCACGTGAGCTGGCGGTATCCGACGAACACGAGCACCGCGATGATGATGACCACGTTGGTGACGAGTTGGATGGAGAGGGACACGATGCTCCTTGTTCTGCATTGGTTCGGTGTCTCCACTCTTTCGCTCAGGGCCCGTTGGGCCCACCACCCACGGGTGGAGATCGAGCGGATGGAGGGTGGAGGTTCAACGGAAAGCGGTGTCCGCACGATGGTCTTCCGTTGTCCCCTGTTTTGGGGGTTTCTCGGCAATCACCCCCAAGGAGGGGCCAATAGTCCGTCGTGACGTGAGCGGATCGATCCCGCGACACACCGGGCTGTCTGCACCGGGACTCCGCTGCTTCCGTGCTATGGCGCGGATGCCGAACAATTCGGTTCCGCACGCCCGTTCACCGGGCGCTGCGGCATCGCCCGCAACCCCGTGCGATCAAAAGATGACATTTGCTCAAACGCGCACGGCGGACCGTCGCGGGCTGCGCCATCCGCTTGTAACGTGGTCGCCGTCGCAGCGTCGTCCGGATTCCGGAGCACGGTGACGTGCCACCCCCATCTGAGCGCGCACGTCGAAACCGCACTCGCTCAGGCACACCAAGAACACTCGGGGGAGGTCTGGTGGTGGCAGCGTCCTACTATCTCGCAGTCGATGTCGGCACGAGTCGCACAGCAGCGGCGACGTCGAGGCTGGCTGCAGACGGAAGCCTCGTCACCGCGTCCGTCCCCTTGGGACGGAACTCCGACAACGTTCCGACATCGATGTTCGTGACGAACAGCGACTTGCTCTTCGGCGACGCGGCGGAACGCAGGGGCATCACGGAACCGCAGCGGCTCGTGCGCGAGTTCAAGCGTCGCGTGGGAGACGGCGTGCCGCTGATCGCTGGCGACCGACGCTTCCGGCCGGAAGAGGTGTTCGCGCTGATGGTCGGCTGGGTTGTCGACTCGGTCAGCGCACGGGAGGCACGGCTGCCGAGCGCCATAGCTGTCACTGTTCCCGCGGCGTGGGGGGAGTATCGCAGGCAGCTCATCCATGACGCCCTCGCCCACCAGGGTTGGGCGAGCGTGACCCTGGTCTCGGAGCCGGAGGCCGCTGCCCGCCACTACGTCACCACCACCGAGCTGCCTGCAGGCCGCGCACTCGTCGTCTACGACCTGGGCGGCGGCACGTTCGACGCGATCGTGCTCCGTCGCGAGCCGAACGGCGACATCCGCGTGGTCGGCATTCCCACCGGACTCGAGGACGTCGGAGGCGCAGACTTCGACGACGCCGTGCTGCGACATGCCATCGCGGTCGGCGGCGTCTCGGGCGACGAACTCTCCGACATCGGAGACGATCGGATCGCGCTGGCCGCCTTCCGCAGGGAGTGCGTCGATGCGAAAGAGGCCCTGTCGTTCGACTCGGAGGCCGTCGTTCCGCTGCTCGTAGGCAGCGGCCGTGGCACCGTTCGCATCACGCGCGCCGAGTTCGAGCAGATGATCGAAGAGCAGATCTCTCGTACGGCCGACGTTTTGGCCGACGGCATCTCCGCCAGCGGCGTGGCTCTCAAGGACGTCGACGCCATCCTCCTCACCGGCGGCTCGTCTCGCATACCGCGGGTCTCGCAGCTGCTGTCCGAGCGGTTCAATCGACGAATCGCGATCGACGCCGATCCGAAAGCCATCATCGCGCTCGGCGCCGTCCGCATCCTCTCGGACCGGGCAGGACTCGTCGTCGCAGCACCCGTGTCCGCCGAGGCCGACGTCGAAGAGGAGGAGGAGACCGCTGCAGTGCCCCCGGCCGCGGGCCCGACTGCCCCGGTCGCCGCCACCCCGCCGCGAGCCGGCATTTTCGGCAGGAAACGTCGAGCGCAGACCATGGCGTTCGCCGCAGCAGGAACTGTGGCGCTGGCGCTGGGCCTCGCGATCCCGGCCGCAACGAACCGGGACCGAGGAGCGGTTTCGTTGACGTCGTCGGTGCTCGAGAAGGCGCTCGGAATCGGTTCAGCGCACGCGGACCCGTTGCCCTCACCGCCGCAGCCGACTGCGGCGCCCGCGCCCCCGCCTCTCACCACCGCCAGCGGCAGCGGCAGCCCGGACTCGGCCTTCAGAACCCCGACGGCATCGCGCTCGACCTCCAAGGGATCGTCGAGCACCAAGGCCGTCGGCCCGACACCGTCGTCGAGCAAATCGGCCACGGCGGCCGATGCCATGGCATCGAGCCAGGCCGGCACCTCTGGCAGCGATCCGACCCCGACCGCCGACCCGACCCCGACCGACCCGCCGACCACTGATCCGGCGCCGACCGACCCGCCCACCAGCGACCCGACACCAACCGACCCGCCGACCACCGACCCGACACCGACGGACCCGCCGACCACCGACCCGACGGACCCGCCGAGCAGCGACCCGGCACCGACCGACTCGTCCGTCCCCGATGCAGGCAGCTGAGTCCGCGAACGGCAGCGGCAACCGAAGGTAATGGTGACTTCTCTCGCATCAGTGACCGGAACGACGTCAACGGCCACCGTTGCGCGTCCGCGAGCGGTCGCGCGTGCGAAGGCCACGCGACCGACCGCGCCTGCACACGCCGGCGCCGCGCCAGGGCTCTGGCCGCGACTGGCACGCCTGCACATCGACAACCTGCTGGCGAGCACCACGGCTCCCCGGTCCTTGGTGGTCGGGCCGGCCGGTTCCGGCAAGACCAGTGCACTGCACTACCTGCATGACGAACTCCGCAAGGCCGGACGCGCCACGGACTTCGCCCACGATGCCGACGGAATCAGGGCGATGCCGCCCGCAGCCATCCTTCTCGTCGACGACGCGCACCTCCTCGACCAGGATGCGCTGCTCGCCCTCGCAGACCGCGTCGCCGACCCGACATCGGCCACGCTCGTGGCATGCCGGCCATGGCCGACCCCCGAAGGCCTGGCCGGCATCCTGTCGACGCTGGACACCCCAGGACTGGCCATCGTGCTCGGACAGGTGAGCACAGGCGAGGTCGCCGAGTATGCGGGCGAAGGCGCGATCGCCGGCGAATGCATCGACGACCTGGTCGAACTCTGCGCAGGGATGACGTGGCTGTTGTCGGAGGCGCTCTCCCTCCACGACCAGAGCGGATGCTCGACCGGACCTGCGCACGACGCCGTCGTCGCCGCGCTGAACGAGGTCGTCGCGCAGCGGTTGCACCAGCTGGATCCCGACGTGCGGCTGGCGGTGGAGACCGAGTCGCTCACCCCGAGCCTGTCGAGCCACTCCGCGAGTCAACGCACCGACCTGGTGGTGGCGGCCCATGCGCAGGGACTGCTGCTGCGCAACGGCCAGGTGGCACCCGGGATCCGCTCGGCGGTGCGGGCCGCAACCCCGATCGCCAGGATCGTCTCGCTCGCCGACGCCGGGCTCATCGAGCCATCAGCAGAGCTCCTGCACGGGGTTCGCGACCACGACGTCGCGCGCACGATGCTGCACCTCGGCGATGCCGCCCTCGAGAGCTCGCCAGAACGTGCCGCCGAACTGTACGACCACGCGGCGAACAGCGGTGCCGATCCCGTGGTCGTCGCGGTGCGACGAGCGCGTGCGCTCTGGGCATCCGGCCTGTACGACGAGGCCGCGGCCGCTGTTGATGGACTCGACCTCGATGCTGACGACCCGGATGCCGCCTTCACGACGAACCTGGTCGCTGCGGTCTGGGCGGCACGAGCCATGCCGGAGACGGCCGACAGGGTCTACCGATCGTCGAACGTCGACTCTCCTGTCGTTCGTGCGGGCGCCGTGGTCGCCTCGCTGGCGGTGGGGGATCCCAGGGAAGCAGAGGCGCCGCCGATCGAGGCCGCGTCATCCATCCCCTCGACCGCCGTCGTGGCGATGGAGTCGCTCAGTCGCGGTTTGCGCGCCACTCTCGGTGCGTCTGTGCAGATCGCCTTGAGCGAGCTCATGCGGGCCAGCGACGCCTACACGATGTCCGGAGATGCGCTTCCGGTGCCCGAGCTGCCAGCTGTGCTCGCGGCTGTCACCGCACTCCACCTCGGCGAGCTCGAGGTGGCGGCGGAGATCCTGGACGACGCCACGCGCGACGGGCAGGGCGGACCGGGCGGGCGTGGCCGCCTCGCACTCTGGACCGGCTGGGTGGCTTTGCAGCGGCAACGGCCGCATGACGTCGAGGCCGCTCTTGCGACGGCGTGCACTGCTGGCGTCAGGCTCAGCCCGCGCGATCAGCTCCTGGAGCACGCTCTGCGCATCGGGCTGGCACGCCGCTACTCCGACACCGCGGCGATCACGATCGCGTGGCGGAGGGCCCGGGAGACGATGCTCCGTTCGGAGTTCGATCTCTACGGCATCCTTCCGCTCTCCGAGTTCGTGGTGACCGCGGCGCGACTCGACGACCTGCCACGGATGCGACGCCACTTCGATCAGGCCCTCGGCCGTATCGAGAGGCTCGGCAACCCGAGCATGTGGGGTGCGCATCTGCACTGGGCAGGCATTCAGCAGGGCATCCTGCTGAACCAGCCAGAGATGCTGCGCCCGCATGCCCAGGCATTGGTGGCGGCGGGATCGGAAAGCGTGATCGCCGCCGCGATGTCGCACGCAGGCAGAGTCTGGACCTCGGTTCTGGCCGGAAAAGTGGACGCCGCCGCCGTGGAAGCCGCGGCCTCCGAGCTCGCGGACGTCGGACTCGCCTGGGACGGCGCACGTCTCGCGGGATACGGCGCGGGCCTGACCGAGGACCGCCGTGTGGTCTCCCGGCTCCTCGCGTGTGCACGCCGTCTGCACTCCAATGAGACGATCCCGTCGGGTGGCGACAGGAGCGAGACGCTCGTCACGCCGATCGCTCCAGTCGAGACGACTCTCAGCGTCAGAGAGCGCGAGGTCGCCGCCATGGTGCTGGACGGCAAGACCTATGCCGAAATCGGCGCAGCGATCTTCATCTCGCCACGTACCGCCGAGCACCACATCGCCCGCATCCGCAGGCGGCTCGGAGCGACGTCGCGCTCCGACCTGCTCACCAAGCTCCGTCTCGCACTCGAGAGCCCTGGGGAGGATGCCCATGCGTGACCAACGCGGTCTCCCACCAGGGCAGACCCCTAATCACCCCGCATCGGATGACCCGATTCCCCTAGTGAATGCGCAAGGGGAACGGGTTCTCCCCCGACGCGAAACCCGTGCGAACCGGCCTAGGTTCGAAGTAGAGCATCGCATTCAAGGAGCGCAAGCATGAGTGTCACTCTCGCGACGGTCGCGGATTCGCTGATCGATTTCATCCTGAGCCTCCTGCAAGATCCCGCAGCGACTGAGAAGTTCAACTCGGATCCGCAGACGGTGCTCGCCGACAACGGTTTGAGCGGAATCTCGGCGGCTGACGTGTGCGCCGTCGCACCCGTCATCGCGGAGCGTCCGGGGGTTCAGGTACTCCAGATGTCGCCGCACTTCACGGTCAGCGATCCCCCCAGCGATCCCCCCAGCAGGGCCGTGCAGGAGATCCAGACCATCACCCACAATCTGACGTACGTCGACAATCGATCCACCCTCGTCGACCAGTCGACGAACCAGAACATCTGGGCGACGGGCGACGTGACGCAGAACTTCGACCAGCACGCGACGGTCGGTTCCGGTGACGGATCGACGGTCGCCGGCGGAAACATCGATCTCACCAGCACGCAGGACGACTCGACGCACATCACGGGCGGTGGGGACGTCAACATCGGCAACACGACGACGCAGACGACCAGCACGGATTCGGGCAACACGCTCACGGACAACTCGGCGGCCACCGACAACTCGACGAATGTCGACGCTGACGACGCGCTTAACTCGACTGCTGCGACCACGACGACGGACGACTCGCACAACTCATCGGCCGCCGACTACAACGACACGCACACGACCACGGACGACACCTTCCCTGTACGACTCGCACGATGCGGCCATCGTCGATGACACGACCCCAGCCGACGACCTCTGATCTGGCGCGCCGGCCAGTGAGCCGACCTGCGACTCGGACGGGATCGTACGTCCCGCCGTTGATGGCGCCCTCTCCGGAGCCCCACGTCGCTCCGGCACGGCCGCCACTGAAGGAGAAGGCGCCTCCCCCTGTGCTGACGAAGGCCAAGCCGCCGGTCTCTGTGCGGGTGGCACAGGTCTTCTGGATCCTCAGCCTCGTCGCAGGCGCCGCAGGGGTGGTGTACGCGTTCATCATCCGGATCGCGCAGTTGCCCGCCATCGAGAAGCTCGTCAAGGGCGTCGAGGCGCACCGAGCGGATTCCACTTACGAGTCGGCGGCGCAGATCGTCTTCTGGTGCATCTTCGGCGCGATGATCGCGGTGGTCTTCCTCCAGATCGTGTTCTTCGTGTCGTTCCGGAACAGGCGTTCCAGCGTGCGATGGTGGCAATTCGGCACGTTGTTCCTGCAGGGGATAGTGCTGATCTTCGCCCACGAGCTCGTCGCCATGGGCGACCGGGGCAAACCGCTGGAGATCATCCTCGGCACGCAGTATCTGCTGGCGATCATCGCGTTGTGCGTGAGCCTGCTACCGCCTGCCCTCCGCTGGAGTGCCCGAAAGTACGACATCCGGCGCGGGCCGTCCGCCTAGCGGAAGAAGTTCGGCCATCGCCCCTTCGACGCTCCTGATGACCACTCGGCTGAGGTCGGCCGCCGCTCTGTCTGTGAGCGGAGACTGGGCGATGCCGTGCCAGTGCGCCAGGATGTCCTCCGCGCGCGCCCGGATCTGGTCATCGCCTGCCGTCTCGGGCAATCCCAGCCGTTGAAGCGCCGACGTACCCGATCCACCGGCGATGCGCTCGGCGTCCGCGCGATCGGCCTCCCGCAGCGACAGCGTGGAGGTGCGAGCACGCGCCAGCAGACCTAACTCTCGCAACTCGTGATTGTTGAGCATGATCTGCTCGATGTCGCCGAGAATGCCTGCGGCTTCCTGTACCGGCTTCTCGCGGATCAGGAGTTCCAGTCCCTGCAGCACCGCCCGTGTCTTGAGGGCGACCGTTCTGCTGCGGAACTGGTCGTTGATGAATCGCTGCAGGTCGACGAGCCCGCTCTGCTGCACGAGTCGTTCTGAGAGATCGGTGGAGTTCTTCGCTCCGGCGCGCAGCTGACCGGCCGCCAGACGGATGCCGAAAATGCCGAATCGGTCGAGCAGACCGCGCCGCTCCGCCACGCCGAGCGTTGTGGAATCGCTGCGCCGGACGAACCGATCGACAGACAGCAGAAGTCGTTCGCGTTCGCCGCGGTCCATCAGCGAGATCTCGCGGAGTGCGGTGAACTCGCTCTCGTTCATGGTGCGCGCCGCCTCAGCAAGGAGGCCCGCGACGGGGACGACGTCCAGCGTCAGTGCCCGCAGCTCCCCGTCTCGGCGGTAGCGATCGGCGATCTTGGCCGCCGAGATGAGCGAGTCGATGCGTCCGGATCCGAGTTCGTCCGCGCGGGAGAGGATCGCGAGCGCGTTGACGGCCTGCGAGCGTCCGGCAGCGGTGTCGTTGAACGCCTCCAGAAAGTGGATGTCTGCTGCGTGCAGGTGCCGGAGCATGTAGATGATCGCGTCCGCTTCGGTCGGCGACGACCCCGGTGTCAGGAGTCGCGCGGCCTGCGCCGACGTGTCGATGGAGAGGGACGCGATGCCCGGAGTGTCGATGAGGATCGTCCGGCGCAGATGCTCAGACGGCCATTCGACGCCGATCCAGTCGATCTCGTCGGCGGCGTAATCGCCGAGCTCGATCTGCAGGTCGCCCTGCACACGCTTCACGGGCATCGGAACGCGTTCGCCGTTCATCAGTTGGAGCGTGATCTGCGGGGTGCGCCCGTAGCGGTACCACATCACCGTGCGCGTGCACTCGCCAGCATCGGTGGGTGCGATCCGTTCGCCGATCAGGGCGTTGAGAAGAGTGGACTTGCCGGCTTTGACGATGCCGGCGACCGCGATGCGGAGCGGCTCCCTGAGTCGCGTGTCGAAGGTGTCGAGAACCTCGAGCGCTGCAGGATCGTCGTCGTATGCGCGTCTCGAGCGATCGATCACGTCGGCGACCGACTCGAGACCGCCACCCATCATCGCAATGCCCCGACGGGCTCTTCGGTCTCCGTCAGCGCCCGCACCTGCTGGCGCAGGAGCTCGATCTGCTGCTGCCGGGCCTGCAGGATGCGGATGCCCTCCTCACGATTGCCGGAATACGTCTGTGCG
The DNA here is from genome assembly GCF_012985205.1 of Planctomonas sp. JC2975. NCBI lineage: Bacteria > Bacillati > Actinomycetota > Actinomycetes > Micrococcales > Microbacteriaceae > Planctomonas > Planctomonas sp. JC2975. Next base: position 1,899,777 of record NZ_JABEKS010000001.1, read on the forward strand.
GCCCGCTGCGCGGCCATCACGGACTCGTTCAGTGACCGGTTCAGCTGATCGGCGATGCCGCCGAAGTGGTCGCGAGCCACTCGTTGAACCAACCGCAGCCGATCCTTCAGAGGCTTCGACACCTGGAACACGACCTCGTCGATGTGCCGGCGGACGATGTTCTTCGCCTCCATCTGCCTGCGCATGAGACGGTTGTTCATGTCCTCGCGGAATGCGCGGCGCCCGACCAGCACGCCGACGATCAGCGAGAGCGGATTGATCAGCGTCAGGCCGATCAGGCTCGTCGCAAGGCCCGTCATGAGAACACCACCGTACGAGCCGCGCAGCCCGATGTAGATCTTCTCGATGGTGCCCATCTGTCCGGGGTCCAGCGTTTGGATCTCGTCGACCGGCTCGAGCAGTTCCGCGGTGTCCGACACGTCGAACATCGGCAGGGCGGGGTTCTCGGCGACGAACTCCTCCGCGACCTGCTGGGAGAGCCATTGCGAGCGCTCGTTGGTCCACACGAACGTCTCGGCTATCGCCTCGGAGACACGATCGTTGAGCCACTCGGCGATCTGTTCCCAGATCGGTCCGGGGTCGCCCTCGTCGATGGCGTTCTCGGCTTCGCGCTGCACCTTGCGCAGACGGTCTCTGAGGTCGTGCTCCGTGTCGGACATGAGGTCGCCGATCCCGTCGCTGAGCAGGATCTGCCATCGGGAGGAGCGACCGCGGAACTCGTCGAGCCGGGCTCTGGCGTCTTCGAGCTGCGCCATGATGCGCGGCGTCTGTTCGGGATGCATGAGCGTCGTCAGCTCGGTGCGCACCGCCATGGCGAGCTGGTCCAACGAGGATTCCAGGTCGTGGATCGCCACCTGGCGGTGGAGGTCCTCGGCCTTGCTGAGCACGTCTCGCCTGAGGTATCCGATGAGCCCGGGAAAGCCGGACTCCCGGTTCAGCGTGGCGTCGTCCTGCGCTGCGGCCAGCAGGCGCAGATCGCTCGAAACAGAGAAGACCGGGACACCCCCGACATCTGCCAGGTGTCCACGGTCGATGTCCTCGATCCGACGCCATTGCGGGTAGATGTCCGTCTTCGAGATGACGGCCGCCATGTTCGGGGAAATGCGGAGCGCGTTGCGGATGAACTGCATCTCGGGCTCCGTGTACTCCTGCGAGGCATCCGACACGAGCAGGATGGCGTGCGCCGACGGAATCGCGGCGAGCGTCGAGAGAGAGCGCGTGGACTCGATGCCGCCCACGCCCGGCGAGTCGACGATGCGGAGGCCGCCGGCGAGGATCTGCCGGGGAAGGAACACTTCTGCCCCGAGGAGATTGCGCTCGTTGTTGGGATTGCCCTTCTCGGAGACGTAGTCTGCGAGCTCGTCGATCGAGATCGGGATGCGCTCTACCTCGTCGGGATCGCCCGTGCCCTCGCCATCCTCCGGATGCCTGATCACCACGGCCGACGGTGTCTCGCCGTAGCCGACGGACGTGGGAACGCTGGTGGCGATGTCGTCATCGATCGGGCACACCGGGGCGTTCACCAGCGCGTTCACGAGCTTGCTCTTGCCCTGTTTGAACTGGCCGAGCACGAGCACGCGTACATGCGGATCGAGCAGGCGCGAACGTGCGCGGTCGAGATACTCCACGAGGTCGTTGCGACCCAGCAGCTGGGTGATCTTGCGTGCCTTGGCGAGCAGCTCGACCACGTCACCGGTGTCGTGGCTGAGCACCAACTCCGACCCGGCGTCACCGGCGACCTCAGCGTGCTCGGTATCGGCTTCGGCCGTGTGCGTCGCCCCATCCCGCGGCAGCTCGGAGGACTCTGCCGGAGCGCTGCCGACTCGCGCGGCGCCCGCCTGCGCGTTCTCCGCCTGTTCCGACGCTGTCGCCGCCGACGTGGTGTCTTCCGACGCTCCCACGCTTCCCCCTTGGTCTACGACCGTGCCCCGCATCTCAGGCTAGTGCTGCATGCCGCACCCGACGCTGGACGATGACAACGAACAGGCCGCTGGCTTCCGCACCCCGGGCCGGGTCGGAAGCCAGCGGCTGTGCGCCGGTGCGAGTCAGGAACCCGCGTCGATGATGCCGCCGCCCTCGCTGCCCCAGATCACGTTCGCGTCGACGTCCCAGTGGCTGGTGTCGACGTTGTGCACCTCCGAGTTGAACGAGTCGTCAGTGGTCGTGTTGAATTCGGCCGAGTTGAACGAGTCGCTCGCGTCGACGTGCATCGAGCTGTCGTCGTGCGTCGAGTCGTCCGTCGTCGTGTTGAACGAGTTCCAGTTCGAGTTCAGCGTGGTGGTGTCGTCGATGTTGATGTTGCCGCCCGCCAGGATGTGCGTCGAGCCGTCCATGTGCTCATCGATGCTGACGTCATCGCCGGCAGCGATCGCCCCGGCACCCGAGGCGATGACCGAGGTCCCGTCAGAGGTGATCATCGATGGCCCGAAGGAGTGCAGGTCGGCGTTCACCGACTGGTCGACGACCGTGCTGTCACCTGAGCCGGACCCGCCACCGCCGAGGTTGTAGGTTCGGTCGCCCACGTCGACGGAATGGTCGTCGGTCACGTTGACGGTGCTCGTGTTGTTCGTGTCCCATGCCAGGTTGCTGGTCCACTCGTTGCCAGAGCCGTGCGAGGAGCTGTCGCTCGAATCGTCGGTGTTGAACGACCCGACGGCGGTGTTGCTCGTGTTCCCGGATGCGACGTTGCCGTCGTCGTTGAGACCGAGCGCCAGGTTGGTGGTGTCCGTCGTGTTGTTGGTCGTGTTGTGCGAGTTCCTCGTCGTGTTGTTCAGCGAGTCCGTGAAGTCGAAGGCCATGATGCTCGATTCCTTTCGTAAGACGGTGGCCAAGCAGCGGTCAGCGCGCGGTTGCGGCGCGCGGCGCTACCGCATCAGAAGTGGATGTCGGCGATTCCGGAGAGGAAGCTGTCCGACACGACATCGACGTTGGCGTCCACGTCGGTCGTGGTCGAGTTGTGCTGGTCCTCGTTGAACGACCCAGACGTGTCGACCGTGTTCGACAACGTGTTGCCGACATCGTCGAGGTTCATGTGAGTCGAGTCATCCGTGTACTGCGAGTTGTCGGTGTACTGGTTGAACGAACCGACGTTCGTGTCGACCGTCGTCGTGTCGCCGAGGTTCACGTCGCCGAAGACCGAGCCGATGTGCTGCGAGTCGTCGACATCCTCGTGGATGTGCACGTCGTCACCGGCCGCGATCGAGTTCGCGCCCGATCCGATCACCGACGTCGGGCTCGAGTAGACGAATGAGCCGCCGAACAGGCCACCGGAGTGCACGTCCTCGTTGATCGACTGGTCGACCACCGTGCTCGAGCCACCGCCCGACCCGCCTTCGCCACCGCCGCCGAGGTTGTAGGTGCGATCGCCGACATCGACCGAGTGGTTGTCCATGCTGGTGAAGCTGTAGCTGTTGTTGGAGTCGGCCGTCGTTGTGGATTCGGCCGAGTTGTTCGAGTCGTGCTGCGAGCTGTCGGTCGAGCTGTCTGTGTTGCCGGAGAACCACGCATCGGCGCTGGTGTTGCCCGAATCGAGGTTGCCCGAATCGGTGATGCCGACGATCGCGTTGGTGTTCGCCGTCGAGTTGTTCGTGGTGTTGAACGAGTCGCGAACCCGCGAGTTCAGCGAATCGTCGAAGTTGAGAACCATGAGAATGACCCAATCCCGGAGCGAACGCCCCGACGTTCCTGCGTTGTGATTTCACGGTACGAGCGGCGCTGTGCATGCACATCGGGGAAGACTCCGGGTTTCTGCGGTCGCCGGGGAGGGGATTGCGGAGGGTACCCCCCTCCCCGTTAGGGGCGGAGTCGGGACCCGCGCATAGGCTGGATGGGTGCGTGAACATCCGTCGATCATCCTGAAGCACAGCGGCCTGCGGGCGGTGATCGAGCCGGATCGCTGGGTGCCCGGTTCGTTCCAGCTCGTCGTGGACGGCACGCCGCAGTCGCACGTGGACGTCGACGATCCGACCCGCCTGTTCTTCGAGTACGTGCAGCGCATGGGCAACGTGATCGACCTGCTCGGGGATCCGGGCGAGCCGATCACCGCAGTCCACCTCGGAGCGGGGGCCATGACGCTGCCCAGGTACATCGCGGCGACGCGTCCCGGATCCCGGCAGCAGGTGATCGAGCTGGAGAGCGAGCTCGTCGACCTCGTGCGCACGGAGCTCCCGCTGCCGAAGTCGGCGCAGATCCGGGTGCGGCACGGGGATGCCCGCGAGGTGGTCCGCAAGCTGCCTGCCGGTCTGCGGGGCACGGTCGACCTGCTCATCGTCGACATCTTCAGCGGTGCGCGCACGCCGGCGCACGTCACCAGCGTGGAGTTCTACCGAGAGGCCGTCTCGCTGCTGAAACCCGACGGCGTCGTGCTCGTCAATGTGGCGGACGGTCCTCCGCTGTCCTTCGCGCGCGGGCAGGCCGCAACGCTCGCCTCCGTCGTGGAGCACGTCGCGGCCCTCGCCGAGACGCAGGTGCTGAAGGGCAAGCGGTTCGGCAACATCGTGCTCGTCGGATCCAATGCTCCGCTGCCGCTCGACTGGCTGCCGCGGCTGCTCGCGAGCGGACCGCATCCGGCCAAGGCCGTCGCCGGCGAGGAACTCTCGCAGTTCGCTGCAGGCGCCGCCGTCGTGACCGACGACACGGCAGTGGCCTCACCGCTCCCCGGACGGAGCGTGTTCCAGCTGCGCGGCTGAGTCGGGAGTGAGCCTGCTGAACTGGTCGACGACCGCCGCTCGGCCGGATCAGCCGGCGGCGCGAGCGTGTCGGAAGCGCACGCGCTGGCCGGGCCGGAGCTGGCCGAAGAGGTCGAGGTCGGCATCCGTCACGACAGCGATCACCGGATACCCGCCGGTCACGGGCCCGTCAGCGAGCAGCACCGTCGGCTCGCCCGACGGAGGCACCTGTACGCATCCCGGCACCATCGCTTCGCTCGGAAGCTCGGCGGGCAGCCGAGGGTCTGGCGAACGCTCGAGCGTGATGCCATCCGGCGAGCGCAGCCGCATGCCGACCCGGTTCGAGGCCTGCGTCACCTCCCACTCGACGTCGTAGAAGGCCGCGACTGCTGCCAGCGTGAACCAGTCTGCGCGCGGTCCGGCGACCACGTGCACGTCCACCTCCTCGTCGGGCGGTGCGGCCACCGTGAGCGCGTCCACGGCCGGAATCGCACCGGCGACGGCATCGCCCAGCGTGAGCACGTCCCCAGCGGCCAGCTGAGCAGGACCGACGCCGGCCCCGATGTCCGACGCCGCGGATCCGAGTTCCCGCGGAACGGCGATCCCGCCGCGCAGAGCGACGGAGAATCGCAGGCCGTGCTCGGCCGGGCCGAGTTGCAGCTCGTCGCCTGCTGCCGCGTGCACGGCGGCATCCGGCTCGATGGGATGCCCGCCCAACCGCAGCGCACCCCTGGCGCCCGTCACGGCGAACCAGGTCGGCTGCTCGAACCGCAGTCGTGCCCCGACGACCACCTCGAGCCCGGCTGCACCCTCCCGGTTGCCGATGAGCCGGTTGCCGAGCCGCAGCGCAGCCCGGTCGAGCGCCCCTGATCTGCCGGCGCCGACGGAGGCGAATCCCCGCCGCCCGAGGTCTTCCACGAGCAGCTGCATGCCCGCGTCGACGACGACCACCGCAGAGGATTCGCGACCTGTTGCGGCGAGATCACGAGCTCCGTGCGCCTCATCGTCGGACGTGAGGGCTGTCCCGGAACCGGCGGCGGACGGCGCCGAAGGCGACGCGAAGGCGTCGACGGCACGGAACCGCACGAGTGTTCCGGGCGCGAGGAGCGCGGGACGAGGGTCTCGAGGGCGCCAGAGCGGCGCATCCGTGCGGCCGATGAGCTGCCATCCGCCAGGACCCTCGCGCGGGTACGCACCGCTGAACGCCCCGGCGAGCGCGACGGATCCGGCAGGGACGCGCGTTCGCGGGCTGTCCCGTCGCGGCACCTCGAACCAGTCGTCGTCGGTGACGAGGTAGCCGAAGCCGGGCGCGAAACCGCCGAAGGCCACGCGCCAGGCTGCGCCGGTGTGGCGGCGGACCAGGTCGTCGACGCTCACGCCGAGCAGAGTGGCGAGATCCACGAGGTCGTCGCCGTCGTAGACGACGTCGAGCACGAGCTCGTCGCACGATGACGCCTGTCGGCCCGCGTAATCGTCGACGTCCGCGACCCCGGCCCCGCCATCCTCAGCGGAGGCGCCTCCGATGGTGCGGTCGCTGTCCGGCGTTATCTCGCCGGCCGTGCGCACCAGCCACGTGCGTGCGGCGTCGAGCGAGAGCCGTGCGGGATCCAGGAGCACAGCGAGGGTGCGGGCCGCCGGCACCAGATCCTCAACGCCGGCCGGTCCGGGCGCCTGCAGGGCCTCGTGCAGCGTGAGAACCGCGGCGAGGTCCGGAAGGTCGACGAACAGGGCGCGATCCCCCAGCGCGCGGATCCGCATGGCCGGTGCTGCTCCAGCTCCGTTGGCGAGCGCACCGGGCGTCGTGCTGCGCGTGTCGACGGATCCGAGGGCCGACGCGCGGCCGTCCTTCGCCTCGTCTGCGGCACGCTCGGGCGGCTCACTGCTGCTCACGCGAACGCCTCGATCCGGATGCCGGCCTCACCGAGCGCTTCGCGCACCGCGACCGCCATCGCGACGGCATCCCGACTGTCTCCGTGCACGCACAACGATGCAGCGTCGATCGGGATGGTCTCCCCCTCGATCGTCTCGACGACGCCCTCGGATGCCATCCGCACCGCCCGTTCCGCGATCCCGTCGTCGAGGGTCAACACGGCGCCCGCGCGTCCACGCGGGACGAGGGTGCCGTCCGCGAGGTAGGCGCGGTCGATGAACGCCTCGCGTACGAACGGCACGCCGTGCTCCGAGCAAGCCTGCTCGATGGCGCTGCCCGGCAGGCCGAGCACGGCGAGGTTCGCTGGGAAGGATGCCACGGCATCCGCAACGGCGAACGCCTGCTGCGCGTCGTCGACGATGCGGTTGTAGAGGGCGCCATGCGGCTTGACGTAGCGCACCTCGGCCCCCACTGATGACGCCACTCCCGCCAGCGCGCTGAGCTGGTAGAGCACGTCGGCGTGCAGCTCGACCGGTGCGACGTCGACGAAGCGCCGGCCGAATCCGGCGAGATCCCGATAGGAGACGTGCGCACCGATGACGACGCCTCGATCACGCGCGGCACGGGCGGTCGCCAGCATGGTGACCGGATCGCCGCCGTGGAATCCGCACCCGACATTCACGCTGGAGACCAGCTCGAGCATGGCGGCGTCATCGCCCATCGTCCAGGCTCCGAAGGACTCGCCGAGATCGCAATTGAGGTCTATCGCGCGCATCCCTCTTATTGTGCGCGTCGCCGGTCGCAGACAGGCCAACTCCGTGCGGCCACAGCACTGTCTGCGCGTCGTTCTCCACGTGCGAACGGCGTGCCGCCGCGGGTCTCAGCACCGTTGATTAACCTCGAAGGGTGGCCGAACTGGTACGGGTCCGCCGATGGGCGGAGGCGCTCATCGCGATGCATCTCGACGCGGATGCCTGGACCTTCGGCTTCGACAACGCCAAGACCCGCGGTGGCCAGTGCAATCACTCGACGAAGCGGATCACCGTGTCGAAGCACCTGGCAGCACGCTTCGACGACGACGAGATCCATCAGGTGCTGCTGCACGAGGTGGCTCACGCCATCGCCGGCCCCGCCGCCGGACACGGACCGACGTGGCGGGCGATCGCCGGCGACCTCGGCTATGTCGGCAACCGCACGCTCGACAAGCCCGTCGCCGAGGACCTCGCGCCGTGGATCGGCACGTGCCCGCGCGGCCACCTGCACTACCGATATCGCAAACCGACGCGAACACTGTCGTGTGCCAAGTGTTCGCGCCGGTTCTCGCGAGAGTTCCTGATCGTGTGGGAGCGGCGCGCGGTGCGCTGACCTGCGACGCCACTGGTTTCGGCGATCTCAGGCGGCTCACCGGCGTCCGCTGGTGTCACCGGGCGCAGCCCCCGATGCGCGCCGGCTTCGGCGACCTCAGCGGGCGCTGGGAACGATGCCCAGCGCCCCGAGAGTTGTCGCGAATCCGTCGGCGGACAGCGAGTCGCCTGCCCAGGCGATCACACCGTCCGGCCGCACCAGCGCGAACGGCGCGGGGGCGGCATCCGTCGCGAAGGTGCGGATGCGCTCGTCGAGCGATCCGGGAGCCTCGGCGCCCGGGCGGTGAGCCAGCACCACGTCGCCGTCGGCCGCAACGTCGTACAGGGAGCCTCCGTCGGCGTCGATCCCCGCCCAGTCGTCGGCGAACGTGCCTGCGGGGCCGCCGTCGCTCGCGTAGCTCACGACATCCCCTGCCACCACGCGGACCACTTCGGTCGCGCCGTCCGGCGTGTCCATGAGCGTGCGGAAGAGCCGCCCGGTGGCGCGCGAGCGCTCATCGGTGCGCATCATGCCGACCTGGGCGCGGCTCCACTCCAGGATCCGCTCCGCTTCCGGACGGCGTTCACGCTCGTAGTCGTCGAACACGCTCTCCGGAAGTCGACCGGCGATCACACCGGCCAGCCGCCAGCCGAGCGCCGTTGCGTCGAGCATGCCGAGCGAGAGGCCTTGACCACCGAACGGCGGGTGCACGTGAGCGGCATCCCCGGCCAGCAGCACGCGTCCGTTGCGGTATCGGTCTGCGACGCGCGTGTTGTCGGTGAAGCGCGTTGCGCTGATCACCTCGGTGACCGTCGCGTCGACGCCGCAGACGCGACGGATGGCCCCGGTGAGGTCGGTCGCCGTGATCTCGGCGGCGCGATCGGCAGGTGCCCCATCGAACTCGGCCGTGAGGATCAGGTTGTTCGGGATGCGACGGAACACGCCCGTCGGCGTGATGTTCCATCCGAGCGGGATGCCGTCGAGCCCCTCGCCCTTCACGAGCATCTGGTATCCGGTCATGACGCCGTCGAGGCCTGGGAAGCCGAAGCCTGCGCTCTTGCGCACGACGCTGCGGCCGCCGTCGGTGCCGAGCACCCAAGCAGCGTCGAAGTCGCCCGCATCCGTCACGACGCGCACGCCGTCGCCCTGCTGCACGACATCCGTCACCCGGATGCCGCGCCTCACCTCCACCCCGCGCTCTGCCAGCCGTGCCTCGACGAGTTCCTGCACCTGCTGCTGGCTGATCATCGCCGAGGAGGCGGCCCAGTCGAGCCGGTCCCACTGCACGAGATCCGCCCTGATCACCATGCCGGCCACATGCCCGACGAAACGCGGAGCGGCGGGCGCAGACGCGGGCGGCACGGTCGGTGACGGTGCGGACGCCGGCGGCACGATCGGCGCAGGCGCCTTGGCGCCCGGCGTGCGGCGTCCGACCGTCGCGCCACCGGGGGAAAACAGTCCGGGGCCGAAGTCGACCCCGCGACGCCGGAGCGTGTCGGCGGCCGGCCCGTTCAACGAGCCGGCCTTGATCGTGGGGTCGATCGCCGTGCTGCTCTCGAGCACGAGCGGCTGCACACCGGCGAGCGAGAGCTCGAGGGCGAGCATGAGGCCGACCGGTCCGCCGCCCACGATGATCACGTCGTTCATGATGTTCCGCCTTCGTTTCGAGATGAGATCCTGATTTAGGTTCAACCTATTTTTAGGTTCGACCCAATATTGTTAGACTCTCGGCATGCCGTCAAGTGCCAGTTCCGGAAAGTCCGCAGCACGCACATCAGTCGAGCCGTCGGCCGTCGCCGGCTCGACCACCGGCGAACCGGCTCATGGTGTCGAGCCCGAGGTCGCGGGAGTCACGTCGGCCAAGCAGCGCCGCCGCAAGCGCATCTCTGACGCCGCGACGATGCTCTTCGGAGAGAGAGGATTCGACGCCGTCTCGATCGCGGATATCGCCGAGGCGTCCGGAGTGTCGAAGATGACGGTGACGAATCATTTCGCGCTCAAAGAAGACCTGATCTTCGACGAGTTCGACGACGAGGTGCGGCGGATCCGCGATGTCGTCACCGGTGCCGACGGCATCGCCGCCGCGGTGGATGCCGTCGAACGCTACTGCGAGCAGCGCGAGCGCGAGGGCGGCACGGCTCGCGCCCTGGCATTCGAGCAGATCCCGGATGCGTGGCCACGGTTCGCGCGGATCGTGCTTTCCAGCCGCGCGCTCACCCAACGTCTCCATGCCCACTATCTCGAGCTGCGGGATGCCATCGCGTCCGCCCTGCCCGCCTCCGTTGCCCTCGCCGACGCGACGACGACGGCCTGGCTGCTCGCCGAGACAGTGCACCTCGTCGACTGGTGGCCATACGAGGCCGTGGACCGCGGACTGGACGTCTCGCACATCAGGAGGGAGCGCATCCGGATTCGCACGCGCGCCTTCGAGGCGCTGCGCAACGGGCTGCCCGGCTGAGTGTTCCGGCGCGAGAGCTCCGCCATCGGTCTTCTACCACAACAGGGGTAACCGCCGCGCTCGGTTACAGTATCCGCGGCGGCAGCGATGCTGCGACTACCGACAGCACCGCGCCCACCTGGAGACGGGAGGCGGCGCGGTGCCGCGCTAGCGGGCATCCCGGATCCGCCGGGCCGTTCCAGGAGCCAGGACCACGATGACGACCACCGATGTACTCACGGGCACTTCGCCCTCCGACGACGAGCAGACTCGGGCAAACCTTGACGCGCAGAGTCGGCCAGGGCTTTCTGCCGCGGGCGTTCCAGCCGAGCCCGAGGCGAAGGGTGTCGGCCATGCCGAGCGTCTTGGTGAGACCGGCCAGTGGTTCCAGTCGCCGGACGGCATCCGCTGGTGGTTCGACTCGGGATGCCTGTGCCTCGACTTCGCCTACACCGGAGGCATGTCCCCTGCCGGAGCCGGAGACCGGATTCCGAACGACCCGTGGGAACGGCTGAGCACCCCCGCCGACCTCTCGGCGTGGCTGCACGACCGCTTCCCGACGATCGACGCCACCTGCGCAGAGCACGAATTGCGGGATGCGCTGACGCTGCGCGACGCGATCGCGAACCTCGCCTACGCGGCGATGAACGGGCATCCGTCGATCGCACGCGACGTTGACGTCGTCAACCTGTACGCCTCGACGCCCGACCTGCCGCCCACCCTCGCCGGCGGCAGCCGTCAGGCCGGACGCACCCGGTCGCGGGCCACGCAGGCGCTGTCGGCCGTCGCACGCGATGCCGTCGCCGTTTTCGGCTCGGATGCCGGCACCCGCCTCCGCGAGTGCGGCGCCGACGACTGCTCCCTCGTCTACCTCGACGTCTCGCGCAGCCGCAACCGCCGCTGGTGCTCCATGCAGCGCTGCGGCAACCGCGCGAAGGTGCGCGCGCACCGGGCGCGGCGAGCTGCCGCGGACGCGTAGGCCCGATCCCCGCGACGGAGGTGGCCGGGCGTTCCGGCCGTCGGCGGTGGATGGCATCCTTGCCGGTATGACGAGCGTCGGAGCGATCTTCAGTCCGTATCCGAATCCGCCCGAGGCCCTGCACGATGCCGCGATCGCTGCGGAACGCGCCGGGCTCGACGAGCTGTGGCTGTGGGAGGACTGCTTCCGGCATTCGGCGTTCGCCGCTGCATCCGCTGCCCTGGCCGTCACATCGACTCTGAGGATCGGAATCGGCATCGCGCCCATGCCGCTGCGCAATGTGGCGGCCACCGCCATGGAGATCGCTACGCTCGCACGGATGTTTCCCGGCCGGCTTCTGCCCGGTATCGGGCACGGTGTGCAGTCGTGGATGGCGCAGGTCGACGCCCGCCCCGCGTCTCCGCTCACGCTGATGCGCGAGTACGCACCGGCTCTGCGGGCCCTGCTCGCCGGCGAAAGCGTGACGACCAGCGGACGCTACGTGACCCTGGATGCCGTGCGTCTCGACTGGCCGCCTGCCGACGTTCCGCTCGTGTACGCGGCGGCGGAAGGCCCCAAGACGCTGCTGGCGTGCGGGGCCGTCGCCGATGGGGTGGTGCTGAACAGCCTGCTCACCGCCGAAGAGGCTGGGCGGGGTGTCGCCGCCGTGAGCGCAGGACGCGCGGAGGCGGGCCGATCCGGCGAACACGATGTCGTCGCGTACGCCGTGGCCGCATTCGGATCGGACGGGCTCGATCGCGCCCGCTCCATGTGGACGGGCGAGGTTCCCGGCGACGCCGATGAGCGCATCCTCGGCGGCAGCGTCGACGATGTCGCATCCGGCGTCCGCCGGTTCGCGGATGCCGGGGTCGACCACGTCGTGCTGCTACCACCGGGAGAGGAGCCCGACCTGGCTGCGTACTTCGAGCAGGCGGGCAAGGTGCGACGGCTCGTCGGCTGACGCGGCCAGCGCTCAAGCCTTCGGGACAGCCCCTCGCAGGCTACCCACGGCGACCACCACCAGGTCGACGAGCGCCTCGAACTGAGCGTCCCGGTCACCGAAGAGCTCCACTCCGGCCTCCACCGTGAGCGGATGCTCCGCCGCACCAACCCGCTCGGCTCGCGCCTGCAGGTCGTAGTGCTGGCGATCATCCGCTTGACCGACCGCCTGCTCCTCGATGCAGAAGCCGACGACGAAGCCGTTCGCGAGCGCGAAGGCGCGCGCCGTGTCGCGCACGGAGAACCCCTGCGCCAGCCACCGCTGCAACCCGGACTCCTGGGCGCCGAGGATGCCAGGATCCGTCAGGTACGTACCGCTGAACGCCTTGGCTCCGTCACGGTGCCGCAGCAGCGCCGAACGCAGCACGTCGCAGAATCGTCGCAGCTCGACGTCCCACTCGGTCCCCTCAGCGATATCGGCGAGCTCCTCGCCGATACCTCGCCACACTTCGGTCGCCACCTCGTCGAAGAGCTCCGCCTTGTCGCGAACATGCCAGTAGAGCGCCGGCGCCTTCACGTCGAGCTTCGCGGCGAGCGCGCGAACCGTGAGGCCCTCCAGCCCGACCTCGTCGAGTAGTTCGAGCGTGGCGGTCACGATGGCCGCCCTCGTCAGACCCTTCGACATGAACCCGCCCTCCCTCGCACCGTCGCGTCGTGGTCCGCAGAGGATCAGCGGAAAGCCCGAGAGCGAACCATTGACACTTTAACAATGTTAAGGCACGATCTTCTTTAACAACGTTAAGGAGAGCATCATGAAGGCTGCAGTTATCGAATCCGCGGGCCTGGCGCCCCGCTACGGCGAGTTCCCCGAGCCGGAGACGAGCGAGGATCGCGAGCTCGTCTCGCTGGTGGCTGCTGGCATCCACCCGGTCGTACGGGCGCTCGCCGCCGGCAGCCACTACGGCTCGCACGGCCTCTGGCCCGCGATCCCCGGCGTCGACGCGGTGGCGCGCACCGACGACGGAACGCTCATCTACACGGGCTTCATCGCCGCGCCGTACGGCACTCTCGCCGAGCGGATGGCCGTGCCGCACGCACCCCGCCTTCCGCTGCCCACCGGAGCCGATCCGGTGCAGGTCGCCGGTGGCATGAATCCCGGCCTGTCATCGTGGATGCCGCTGAACGCTCGCCGCGATGAGACCGGATCCCTTGGCACCGTCCTCGTGCTCGGAGCGACGGGCACCGCAGGGATCCTCGCCGTGCAGAACGCGTTCGTGCTCGGCGTCACGCGCGTGATCGGTGCCGGACGGGATCCGGAACGTCTGGCGGCCGCCACTGCCTTCGGGGCGGAGACGCTGCGCCTCACCGGTGATCGGGCTGCGGATGCCACGGCCATCCGCTCAGCCCTCGGCGATGGCAGCCCATCCGTCGTGCTCGACTTCGTCTGGGGCGAGCCGGCAGAGGCGACCTTCGACGCGCTGCTGCGGCACTCCCTCGACGAGGACGAGGGCGACACGGCGTACGTCGAGATCGGCTCACTGGCCGGTGCGGAGGCATCCGTTCCCGCCGCGCTGCTGCGGAGCACACGCATCCGGCTGACCGGATCCGGCGCGGGCAGCGCGTCCATGGCGGAGCTCATGCGGCAACTGCCGGTCTACCTCGACCTCATTGCGACCGGGGCCGTGCGTGTGCCGACGTCGTCCTACGCGCTCAGCAGCATCGAGGACGCATGGTCCGCTGCCTCGAACGCAGGAACCCGCGCCGTGGTCGTGCCCGACTGAGGCTCGACGCCGCGGAACCGCAGCACCTTAGTCGACGACCCGGACCTCTTTCCAGAACGCGACGTAGTCGCTGAAGTCCTTGCCCACCCGATCGAATGCGGTCGGATACGGTGTCGGATAACTCCACGCCCGGTCCTGCAGACGCTGTCCGTCCGCGTTCACGGTGAAGTACTGGCACTCGCCCTTCCACGGGCACGTGTACGGAGTCGGGCTCTTCTCGAGCAGCTCGGACTTCACGCTCGACGGCGGGAAATACCAGTTGCCCTCGATCTTGATGAGGTCCTCGACCGGGGCCTCGGCGATCACGGTGTCGTTCACTACAGCTTTCACAGCAGGTCATCCCTTCCACGCACAGGCTGCCACTGACGACCCAAACACGCTCCGAGCGGATGCCATTCCCTCGGACGCCGTCGGATCTCGAGCACGGATGTCCCCGTGTCCTAGGCTGTCCACGCCCGCACGTGCACAACGCACGCCGGGCGGAGCGGATGCCGCCCTCGAAGCCCTACTCCTGCGGAGACACATGATCGACGACGGCCGGCCCGACGACCACGGGGCCGCGAACGGCGCGACCCGAGCGCCGTGGGAGGGAACGGATGCCGGGGTGGGAGCGACAGGTCCGACATCCGCTGCGCAGAAGCCACGACGCCGGGGCGTGGGGCTCCTCATCGGGCTCATCCTCGGAGGCCTCGCACTGCTCGCCGCGACAGTGCTCGGCGCAGTGTGGTTCGCGTCGGAGGCCGTTTCGCACACGCCGCAGGCGGCAGCCGTTCCCTACCTGACCGCCCTAGCCAAGGGCGACGTGAAGAAGGCTGTCGCGCTGGGGCGCATCGACACGCACAGTCCGCTGGTGACCGATGCGGCCTACGCGAAGACGCAGGATCGCATCACGGGCTATTCGATCGCCAAGGCCAGCATCGGGGACTCCGCTGCGAGCGTCCAGGTGACCTACACGCAGGACGGCGACCGGCACACTGACACCCTGCTGCTGACGAAGTCCGGCACCGACCTGCTCTTCTTCCCGCGCTGGACGCTGAAGCCCATCACGCTTCCGCACATCACGGTGTCCGTGGGCGCACCCGACGGGGCCGCGCTGCAGGTGAACGGCACCGCCATCACCGGCGCCGGCGAGCGGTCCACGAACCTCGACGTGCTGCCAGGCACGTACAACGTGAGGCTCGCCGACAACCCCGCGTATCAGGCGGTGTCGAAGCAGCTGCCGGTGACCGCGCTCAACGGCGAAGCGGCCGGCACGCCCGTCGGCACAGCCAGTCTCGCGGCGATGCTGACGGATGCCGGCATCGCGTCCGCCTCGACCGCCGTGAACGCGTGGGTCGCCGCGTGCATCGCGCAACAGACCATCCAGCCCGACGGGTGCAGCTTCGGCCTCATCGACGACTATCCGGATGTCACCCTCACCAATCAGCACTGGACGCTGGTCGACGCGCCGTCCTTCGACGTGGGCGACTGGGACGGCACGGGCTGGACGGTGACGACCACGGCGGCCGGGTCTGCGACGTTCAGCGCCGATGCCGCGACGTCCGACGGACGCCACGGCACGTTGACGTCGCAGGATCCCGTCGCGGTGCAGGTGGCAGGGCACATCACGGGATTCGACGCGAACGGAAAAGCGATCTTCGTCTCGATCGACTGGTCGGGCAAGGAGACGCTGCCCACCGCATGATGCGGCGCGAGCACACCTGCTGAGGGAACGCATCGCCCGTCGGCGGTCGACGTTTCGATCTGCGCGCGAAGAGCCCCCGAACAAGGGTCGAACGTGCCGTTGTCGGCCGCTGTGGCCGGTGCCATAGTCATGGTCAGCAACTCAACGAGGAGGAACCCTGACCATCGCACCCGCCGACTCGTCGGCACCGCTCGAACCCGAACCAGACCAGAACGAAAGCACCGCCGCCCCCACCGAAAGCACGAACGCACCCGCTGAAACCACCGCCGCCCCTGCCGAAAGCGCGCCGATCCCCGACGAGGGCAGCACACCCGGCGACATCGCCGCCAACGGCCTCGCAACCGCGCCGACCGCATCCGGCTCCACTGATGTTCCCCACCGTCGACGACGACGGGTGCTCCTCTGGACCCTCATTCCGGTCGGATCCCTCGCGATCATCGCCGCCGTCGCGCTCGGTGCCGCATGGACGATCGGACAAGCCCACGATCACGATGCCCGCGTTCCCGTGCGCTCCTACCTCGAGGCGCTGCGGGTCGGCAACGTCGACGACGCGCTGCAGCAGTCCGGATACACGGCCAAGCCCGCCGACGTGCTGCTCGACTTCAACGCCTACGACGCCGCGAAGAACACGCTCACCCACTACGCCATCTCCTCGCCGCACCGCACGGGATCCACCGCGACGGTCGTGGCGCAGCTCACGTTCGGCTCGAAGAAGACCACCCAGACCTTCCACCTGCGCACGACGGGCAGCGACTTCGTGTTCTTCCCGCGCTGGAAGCTCGTGCCGTTCTCGCCGGGCGAGGTGACGGTGCAGCTGAACGGACCGAAGGATGCCAGCATCTATGCAGACGGGTCGCAAGACATCACCGCGCGCGGCCTGGTGCATCTCAGGGCGCTGCCCGGCACGTACTCGATCGGGCTCTCCGGCACGGATCCGGTCTACGCGGCCGACCTGCTGACCGGTCAGTACTATCCGGGGATGAAGGCGCCGAAGACACCCAAGCTCACGGTGTGGTTGACCGACAAGGCGAGCGCGACGGCGCTGTCCGCAGTGAACTCGTGGCTGGCATCCTGTCTGACCTCGGGGATGTCGAAGCCGACGGGGTGCGCATACGGCCAACAGGACCTGCACCCCAGCGGCGGAACGCTGACGAACCAGACCTGGACGCTGGACAAGGCGCCGACCTTCGAGATCGGCCCATGGGACGGCACCGGGTTCCCCGTCGTGACGACGTCGCCAGGCAGCGTAGCCTTCCGTTCCACCATCACGCTGCCCGACGGGCGAAGCGGTACATACGGCTCCATCTCCGACGGCGTCGTCGTGCTGGCGGGACACATCACGCGGATCGACGCCGGCAGCGCCACCTACCAGGAACTCGACCTCACCGGGAGCGGATCCACGCCCCAGACGTGACGATCGCCGCTGCGGAGCGGATCACTGCATCGACGCGATCCGCTCCGCAGCGGCATCCACGTAGACACCGTCGACGAGCACGGGGACCGTGGTCGAGACATCCGTCTGGAATGCCACCTCGATGTCTTCGCGCTGGTCGTCCTTGAGCAGTTCGCCGCCGCTCACCGAGGCCGTGAACATGTGGCGGATGCCGCGCGCGAGCCCCGTGTAGGCGGCGCACGCGGCCGCCGCCTCCGGCGAGCACGCGTCGATGCCGAACTTTCCGAGGGCGTCGATGACGGCGCCTGCTGCGAGCATGTCCTCGACGGCGAAGCGCACTGTCTCATCGGTGCGCGTCTCGCCCGCCGCGACGACGGAGACCATCGCGCGGCGCCCGATGCGCTGCTGGTAGTCGAAGATCCACCGGGCGACGGCCGTGCGGTTGCGAAGCGTCGCTGCCACCACCGGAACGCCGTACGTCGCGGCGAGCGCCGTGAGGCGCGATCCGTTGAGCGACGGCACGACCGCTCGGGAAGCGCCGAAGGCCGCCACGTTGTCCGCCGTCATGCTGGACGGCGACAGCGACACCCCAGGGTCGCCACGTCGGCCGGCGAGGCGGGCGTCGCCGAACGCGCCGGCAGCATCCGCTTCTTCCGCCTCGTGCCGGAGCCCTGCGTACGGCTGCACCTCGAGGCCGAGGGCGACGCCCATCTCGACGGTCGTCGTGAATGAGATGGCATCGATGACGACGATGACGCCCGCACCGTGCGCGATGCCGCGCAGACCCTCGCGGCCCCAGTCGAAGCGCACCTCGTACGGCT
This sequence comes from Planctomonas sp. JC2975, assembly GCF_012985205.1. Lineage (NCBI taxonomy): Bacteria > Bacillati > Actinomycetota > Actinomycetes > Micrococcales > Microbacteriaceae > Planctomonas > Planctomonas sp. JC2975. Next base: position 1,917,671 of record NZ_JABEKS010000001.1, read on the forward strand.
GCTGGGTGGGGTCGTCGGGTCGCAGGGGTGTCTTCACCCGGTCATGGTATCGGCCGCGCAACCGCCGGTTTGCGGGGCCCGGAGCTGCTGAGCGCCCTCCAGCTCAGGGGCGCACGAGCGTGAGGCGCTGCGTCGGCCTGGTCATGGCCACGTAGAGAGCGGATGCCCCGCGCGGCGACTCCGCGACGACCGCGTCCGGATCCGCGATCACCACCGCGTCGAACTCGAGGCCCTTCGCGTCGTGCGCGGTGAGCACCACGATCGGTTTCACGAGGCCGGAAGCACCGCGACCCGCCTCCGCGCCGAAACGGGATGCGACGGCATCCGCGACGGATTCCACGAGCGCCACGGGCGTGATCACCGCCAGCGCTCCCGAGTCGTCGACCCCCCTGTCGTACGCGACGGCGTCCACGACCGCGGCTGCAAGGTCCGACGACCCTGCGGCGACCTCCCTCACGGGCCAGTCCCCCTCACGGACGGCGCGAGCCGGCGTGATCGGGAGACCGCTCGCTCTGGCGAACTCCTCGGCGGGACGCGCGATCTGCGCCGGCGTGCGGTAGTTGACCGTGAGTTCCTCGAGGCGCCAGTGGTTCCTGAAAAGCGGGCCGACGGCATCCGCCCAGTTGCGTCCGCCGTGCGCCGACGACGACTGCGCTATGTCGCCGACGATCGTGAACGACTTCATCGGGCACCTCCGCACCAAGAGGCGCCACTGCATCGGACTCAGTTCCTGCGCTTCGTCGACGACGACGTGCCCGTACACCCACGTGCGATCGGATGCCGCCCGCTCGGCCGTCGTGAGCCCGTCGCCGTGCGCTTCCGCCTGCTCGACCAGTTGCTCGGCCGTCACGAAGGATTCCGCACCGGCATCAGCGATGGCCGCCTTCGCCACGCGCAGGTCGCGTTTGCGCTGCTCCTTCGCCGCCTGGCGCGTCGCCTGGTCCCTGGCGTCCGGCGCTTCGCCGAGCACCTCGGCAGCCTCGTCGAGCAACGGGATGTCGCTCACGGTGAACGCGGCTTCCCGTGGCCGGTGCAGCAGTGCGCGCTTCTCCTCGCTCCACGTCGACGTCAACTCGGCGAGCCACTGCGGCCGGGCGTACAGGTCGCCGAGGAGCTTCTGCGGTGTCAGCGGCAGCCAGGCGGTGTTCAGCAGCACGCGTGCGTCGTAGCTGGTGCGCACGTCCTCGCGGAGCACGGCGAGATCCTCTTCGTCGAGCGTCTGACCCCTGCTTCGCAGCTGCTCCGCCAGCTGGGCGGTGAGCGCCGTGAGCGCGCTCTTCACGAACGTGACGCGAGCGACGTTGTGCGGCTTGCCGGTGCGCTGCGCTCGCCGAACGGCATCCGCGATGAGTGCGGGCTCCACGACGATCCGCTCGTTGTCCACCTCGATGACGGATACCTCGGCCGGCACCTTCTGCCTGGCCTCGACGGCTCGGTGCAGGAGGCTCACCATCTGCTTGGAGCCCTTGAGCTGGGCGACGGCGGGCGCGTCATCCGTGTCAGCCGTCACACCGGGAAAGAGCTCGCCCAGGCTCTGCATCACCACGCCGGTCTCGCCGAGCGCCGGCAGCACCTCCTCGATATAGGTGAGGAACGCGCGTGTCGGCCCCACGACCAGCACGCCGGATGCCTGCAGCTTCTGCCGGTGCGCGTACAGCAGGTAGGCGGCACGGTGCAGCGCGACAGCCGTCTTGCCCGTGCCGGGGCCGCCCTGAACGACCAGGGCGTCGCGCAGCTCGGAGCGGATGATCCTGTCCTGCTCGGACTGGATCGTCGCCACGATGTCGTTCATGCGCCCGGTGCGCTGCGCCATCAGGGCAGCCATCAGTGCAGCGTCGCCCGACACCTCGTCCGGGCGGGTCCCCGCCTCCGCGAAGAGCGCAGCGTCGAACACCTCGTCGTCGACGCGCAGCACGTTCCTGTCGCGCATGGTCAGGCGGCGACGGGCCGCGACACCGAGCGGATTGGCTGCCGTCGCCTGGTAGAACGCGCTGGCCTGCGGTGCGCGCCAGTCGAGGAGCACGGTGTGCTCGTCGTCGTCACGGAGCCCGATCCGTCCCACGTAGCGCAGCAGCGGATCGCGCAGCGGATCCTCACCATCGCTGCCGGCGGAGCTTTGCCCGCCCTCATCCTGTCGAAGGGTCGAAGCCCCGCCACGGTCATCGGTTCCGAGCGGTTCGACGGATGATGTCATCAACTGGAGACGTCCGAACACGAGTCGCGGCTCGACCTCACGCAACTGCAGGATGCGGTCCTCGTAGAGGCGGGCGTATGCGTCCCTCTCCCCGCGCGCCTGGTGCGTGCCTCCCGCGGTCTGACGTCGTACGGCGGCCAGCCGCTGCACCGTGTCCTCCCGGAGGGAATCGAGTCTGCCGTACAGCTCCGCGACGACGTGACGTTCGCGGTCGAGCTCCGATTCGTGCACGCATCCCCCCGGTTCGAAAGTCAGGACAGTCAAGTTTAGTCAAGCCGTCACCGACACGGGAGCGGGCACCTGCGCATTCGGCACCACGTCGTCGCGTTCCCGGAAACACGTCGTGCCTGTTATCCTGAAGTCTCTTGCGGTCCCATCGACGGGCACCGCCTGCGTCGTCAGAGCGCATCACCCCGCGACCCGGTCCAGCTTGTCCGACCGTCGCGAAAGATTCCTTCTCACGGCGAACGGATGCGCCCTCCCGGCGCCTTCGCCATGTTCCAGCATCAGCGTTGCAGGCTCGCCTGCGCCAGCACCACAGCACAACTGCGCTGAAGCACCATCCCAGCCGCGCCCGACCTGCGGCTGCCCGCCTGAAAGGCACCCCCATGACTTCCTTCTCCGACCTCGGAGTACCCGCCCCGCTCGTCGCCGCGCTCGCGCGCGACGGCAAGACCGAGGCGTTCCCGATCCAGGCCGACACGCTTCCCGACACGCTCGCCGGACGCGACGTGCTCGGCCGCGGCAAGACCGGATCCGGCAAGACCATCGCGTTCGCGCTGCCCATCGCGGCCCGCCTCGGCACCACGCTGGCCGGCGGGAAGCGCCGCGCCGGACATCCACTCGCCCTCGTCCTCGCGCCGACCCGCGAGCTGGCGACGCAGATCGCCGCAACGTTCGAGCCGCTCGCCGCGGCCTACAACCTGACGACGACGACCGTGTTCGGCGGCGTCAACCAGAAGCGCCAGGTGGATGCGCTGAAGGCAGGCGTCGACATCCTCGTGGCCTGCCCCGGACGCCTCGAAGACCTGATGAAGCAGGGATTCGTCTCGCTCGACGCCGTCGAGATCACCGTGCTCGACGAGGCGGACCACATGGCCGACCTCGGCTTCCTGCCCGTCGTCACACGCATCCTCGACAAGACACCTGGGTCCGGCCAGCGACTTCTGTTCTCCGCGACGCTCGACAACGGCGTTGACAAGCTCGTGAAGCGCTTCCTGCACTCGCCCGTCATGCACTCCGTGGACGACGAGACCAGCCACGTCGACCGCATGACCCACCACGTGTTCGAGGTCGCCGACCTCGACGCGAAGAACGATGTGGTGCGGGCACTGGCGTCGGGAACGGGCCGCAGCATCCTGTTCATGCGCACCAAGCACCACGCGAAGCGGCTCGCCAAGAAGCTGACCGATTCGGGCATCCCGGCCGTCGACCTGCACGGCAACCTGTCGCAGCCGCAGCGCGACCGCAACCTCGCCGCATTCGGCGACGGCAGCGTTCGTGTCATGGTGGCGACGGATGTCGCGGCTCGCGGTGTGCACATCGACGACGTCGAGCTCGTGGTGCACGTCGACCCGCCCATGGAGCACAAGGCCTACCTGCACCGCTCGGGACGCACGGCTCGTGCCGGCGCCACGGGGGATGTCGTGACCATCTCGCTTCCCTCCCAGCAGTCGGATCTGCGCCAGATTCTGCGCAAGGCCGCCATCGCCGTCACGCCGGTCTCCGTGACCGCGAACTCGCGCGAGGTCACCGAGCTGGTCGGCGAGGTCGCGCCGTACGTGAAGCCCGCACCGAAGGTGCAGCAGGGCGGCGGACGCGGCACCACGCCGAAGAAGCCCAGGCAGCAGAGCTCGGAGCAGTCGGAGCGCCGCACGGACGGCGCCGGCACCGGCGGCCGTCGCGGAGGCCGCTCGCGCGGCACCGGCGGCCAGCTCTCCGGCGGCCGCGGATCCCAGGGCGATGGTGCTCGCGGCGCGAGCACGCAGAGCTCGGGCAAGCGGACTGCGAACTCGCAGAGCCAGAACCGGCAGGGCGCCAGGTCACAGGACTCGCGGCCGCAGGGCACGTCGTCGCAGGGCACCGGCGCAAGGAACGGAGCCCGCCACGGGCAGACCGCGAGCGGCCGTAGCGGTGCGCGCACGGGCATCCGTGTCGGCGACGTCGTGCGTCAGAACTCCGGGACTTCGCGCGGCCGGGGCTCGCGTCGCGCCCAGGGCTGACAGCAGGAAGCGTCGGTCCACTGAATCGTCGGGATGCCGAATCGTTCGGCATCCCGACGATTCGTCTGCGGCGGCTTTTCGACGATTCGTCTACGGCGGCTTCCCTACGACTCCTCTGCGGCGGATTCTCGACATCGAGTTGCGCTTCCCATCGGGTTGGACGCTTGTACTAGCCTGTTGATACATATCGGGAGGCGTCGTGGCTGAACTCGTCCTGCCCTGGCTGGTGAGCCTCATCAGCTGCGTCTGCGTCATCGCTGCGGTCGATCGAGCGCGTCGCCTGGCCCTCCTCCGCGGAACCGAAACCGTCTCGGCGCCGGGGGCGGATGGGGAATCAGCGGCTTCTGCCGTGCACGGCGCGCAGCGGGTCGTGGCGTGGGCCGGCGGCTCCGGTCTCGCGGTCGCGGCCATGTCGGCCATCGCTGCGGTCTTCGCCGGAATCGGCCCGAACGGCCTGTTCCAGTGGTCCGTTTCCGGGTTCTCGGCGCCGCCGGTGTCCGGTGCGCTCCTGGTGTTCGCGCCGCTGGCCGGGGCGGCGGTGTTCGCGCTCGTCATTGCCCTGCGTCCGGCTGCGCTGTGGGGCAGCGCGCCGCACAGGCGCGAAGCCCAGCTCCTCGCTGAGCGGCCCCACTCTTCTCTCACACTGCTGGCCGGACTCGCTGTCGCCGCGATCGCTCTGCTGATTCTGACGGTGTCGGTCGGAGCGGCCGTGCACGGCTCCGATCCTTCCAGCGGTCCGACCCTGACGGTCGCTCGCGCAGGAGCCACGGATTCGATCGCCTATCCCGGGCCGGGGTATGTCGTCGCCATCGTCATCGCTGTGCTGGTGGTTGCTGGCGTGATCGCCGCCGCGGTCATGCGAGTGCGAGCAGCACCGGGTCCGGGAGTCCCCGGGTTGACCGCCGTCGATCGGGCCGTTCGGTCATGGCAGACCGGATTGCTCGTTCTGACCGGAACTGCGGCGATGACCATCGGAATCGGAATCACGTCCTGGACCGTCGGCAGCAGCTATACCGCGATCTCGCGATTCCTTGTCATCGGCGACTGCCACTCGACCGGTCCGAACAGTTCGATGTGTCATGCCGTCGGCGTCCGCTACGCCCAGCCGGCATTCGCGATGGGTGTGACCGAGGTCGTGTTCGGAGTCATCCTGGTCGCCGTCTCCCTCACCCTCGTGCTGGTCATCGCCCAGCGCATCCGCCGCGGGGTTCCCCTCACGGTCGTTTCTCCGACAGATCCGGTCACGGCGTGATCAGCATCGATGACTCGGATCCGGTCCCGGTGTTCGAACAGGTCCGGTCGCAGATCGCCGCGCAGATCCTCACTGGGGCCCTCCAGGTCGACCAGAACCTACCGACCGTGCGGCAACTGGCCCGCGATCTCCGCATCGCCCCCGGAACCGTCGCCCGCGCCTACCAGCTCCTCGAGAGTGAAGGGCTCGTCACCACCGGTCGCCGCGCCGGAACACGGGTGAGCATCGACGCCGACCAGTATCCCGACGTCCTCGACTCCGCACTCGGCTACGCCGACGCCGCTCGAGCCCGCGGCCTCACCCTCGAGCAGGCCGTCTTCGCGCTCAACGCTGCCTGGAACACAGGTCCCGAACGCAGGCGGAGACGCGAACGCGATGCCCGATCGGGCGAGGACGCTCGGTGAACGCATCCGTCCACGACAGCCACGGTGCCCTCGAGGGATCCCGATCCGTGCAGGCGAGGCGCCTGGGCCTTCTCGGATATATGGTCGGTGCTCATGGATTGGCGAGAGGATCGTATCGGTTCAGCCGCGCGCGGAGAGAACCCCACCGTCCTGGCAGAGCTGAAGAGCGGGTACGCGGCCATCGGCGATGTGCAGTTCCTCCCCGGATACTGCGTCCTGCTCGGCAAAGACCCGGATGCCAGGGCGCTGTCGGAGTTGCCGCGCACGGAACGAGTGCAGTTCCTCGCCGACGTCGACCTTCTGGCCACGGCAGTCGAGCGGGCGTGCCGTGAAGCCGACCGGGCGTTCCGACGCGTGAACATCGACATTCTCGGCAACGCCGACGCCTTCGTGCACGCGCACATCTGGCCGCGCTACGACTGGGAGCCCGCCGACCTGGTCCGGCGGCCGGTGTGGCTCTACGACCTCGCCAACTGGAGCGATCCGTCGATGCGACTCGGCGAACAGCATGAACCGCTGCGCGACAGCATCGCCACCCACGTGCACAAACTCGCGGACACCGATCCCGTGCAGGTCCGACCCGGCCGCTGACTCACCCCCAGCAACCGGGATCCGACCCCGTTCTTTCCTTCCCCTCCACCTACACCGGCGGCGCAGACTCCCCACGCCACCGAACAGAGCGAGGGTGGGGAGGCATCCGTAAGGCAATCGGGGTGATGGGCCCCGTTCTTGCCTTCCCCTCCTCAACACCGGCGGCGCAGACACCCGACGCCACCGAGCAGAGCGGGGGTGGGGAGGCTCGCTCACGGCAATCGGGGTGCAGGGGCCCCCGTTCTTGCCGTGAGTGAGCCTCCCCACCCCGCGACACCCCGTTACTCAGAGCGAACCCTGAGCCCGCTCCGCCACCCGCTGCCACTCCTCCCACTGGGCGATCCGCGCCGCATAGTCGTTCTTCGCCGTGGTGAGCGGGCTGGTGCCGAAGAATACGCGCAGCGGCGGGTTCTCGGCGTCGACGACCTCGAGCAGTGCCGCTGCCGTGGCCTCAGGGGCGCCGGGAGCCGCGTTGCGGCTGGCGCGCGACGCCGCGACCTGTGCGTGCACGTCGGCGTAGTCGGGCAGCGGTTCGGAATGCTTGGCGGATGCCCCCGACCAATCGGTCGCGAATGCTGCGGGCTCGACGAGCGTGACGTGCACGCCGAAGGGCGCGACTTCCTGCGCGAGTGCCTGGCTGAATCCCTCGAGCGCCCACTTCGAGGCGTTGTAGATGCCGACGAGCGGGAACGCGCTGATGCCACCGATGGACGACACCTGGATGATGTGTCCGCTGCCTTGCGCGCGCAGGTACGGCAGTGCCGCCTGGGTGATCCACAGGGCGCCGAAGACGTTGGTCTCCACCTGGGCGCGCGCCTCGTCCTCTGTGACTTCTTCGATGAAGCCGAAGTGTCCGTACCCGGCGTTGTTCACGACGATGTCGAGGCGTCCGAAGCGCTCGTGCGCCTCGGCGACGGCGGCGAAGTCCGCGGCGCGATCCGTCACATCCAGCTGGATCGGCAGCAGTCGGTCGCCGTACTTCTCCACCAGGGCGTCGAGCGAGGATGCGTCTCGAGCCGTTGCCGCGACGCTGTCGCCGCGTTCGAGGGCGGCTTCCGCCCAGGCGCGGCCGAAGCCGCGCGACGTTCCCGTGATGAACCAGACCTTGGGTGCAACCGTTTCAGACATGGGTGAAAGGTTAGGGCGCCGGTTCCGACCTTGCTGCGGTGTTGCGATCGAAGTCGTCCGGGGCCGGCGCACCTGATCCCGCCCCGGACGGCTGTGTCAGCTCCGGTTGCTCCGGTAGTACTCGAGGAGGCCACGGGTGGACGCGTCTTGTGCGGCAGCGGCATCCGCATCGCCTTCGATCGCCGGAGCGATCTGCAGTGCGAGCTGCTTGCCGAGCTCGACGCCCCACTGGTCGAACGAGTTGATGCCCCACACGACGCCCTGCGTGAAGGTGATGTGCTCGTACAGCGCGATCAGCTCGCCGAGCACGCGCGGCGTGAGCGCCGCCGCCATGATGGATGTCGTCGGCCGGTTCCCGGGGAATGTGCGGGCCGCTACGAGCGCACCGGTCGTGCCCTCCGCCTCGACCTCGTCGGCGGTCTTGCCGAACGCGAGCGCCTTGGTCTGCGCCAGGAAGTTCGCCAGGAACAGTCCGTGCACGTCGCGGTCGCCGTCCTTCAGCGGATAGGCGGGGTTCGCGAACGCGATGAAGTCAGCGGGGATGAGCCGGGTTCCCTGATGGATCAGCTGGTAGAACGCGTGCTGGCCGTTCGTGCCCGGCTCACCCCAGAACACCTCGCCCGTCGTGGTCGTGACGGGCGAGCCGTCCCACCGCACAGACTTGCCGTTCGACTCCATGGTGAGCTGCTGCAGGTAGGCGGGGAAGCGGTGCAGAAGCTGCGCGTACGGAAGCACGGCGTGCGACTGGGCGCCCAGCAGGTTGGAGTACCAGACGTTGAGGAGCCCCATGAGAACCGGCACATTGCGCTCGAGTGGAGTCGATGCCACGTGCTCGTCGACGGCGTGGAATCCGGCGAGGAAGTCGCTGAAGTTCTGCGGCCCGAGCACGATCGCGAGCGACGTGCCGATAGCGGAGTCCACCGAGTAGCGGCCGCCGACCCAGTCCCAGAATCCGAACGCGTTGTCGGTGTCGATGCCGAACGCGGCGACCTTGTCGAGCGCGGTCGAGACGGCGATGAAGTGGTGGGCGACGGCATCTGTCTTGCTCTGCTCGTCGTCGGAGATGGCGTCGGATGCGCTCAGCCCCGCCCACAGCCAGTCGCGGGCGAGGCGCGCGTTGGTCAGCGTCTCGAGCGTCGTGAACGTCTTGGACGCGACGATGAAGAGCGTCGTCTCCGGATCGAGGTCCGCGGTCTTCTGCGCGAGGTCGGTCGGGTCGATGTTCGAGATGAATCGGGCCTCGATGCCGGCGTCCGCGTAGGGCTTCAGCGCCTCGTAGACCATGACGGGGCCGAGGTCGGATCCGCCGATGCCGATGTTGACCACCGTCGCGACCTTCTTGCCTGTGACACCGGCGAAGTCGCCCGAGCGCACCCGGTCGGCGAACGCGGCGATCCGGTCGAGCACCTCGTGCACGTCGTGGTCGACATCCTGGCCGTCGACGACCAGCTCGGGCGCGGCATCCGCTGGACGGCGCAGTGCGGTGTGCAGCACGGCTCGATCCTCGGTCGTGTTGATGTGCACACCGGAGAGCTGCTGCCGGAAGCGCTCGGCGACGCCGGTCTGCTCGGCCAGGCGCACGAGGGATGCCACGATCTCGTCTGTCACGAGATTCTTCGAGAGGTCGACGTGCAGGTCGGCCAACGGGAAGCTGAGGCGCTCGACACGTGCGGGATCATCGGCGAACCAGCCGCGGAGGTCCGGTTCGAACGCGTTCTTGTGGGCCTCGAGCTCGGCCCAGGCGGGTGTGGTGGTGGCGTCGACGGGAGAGTTCACGGGGTCAACGGTAGTCGGACACCGCGCCTCGCCATCCGTATTCAGGACATACGCGGAGATGTCCATGCAGTGTCGGCATCCGAGCCCATGTCCTGAAAACGGATGGCCGGTTGCGCGGACCGGGACGAACGCCGGTCAGGCCGTCTTCATCACGGTCGCGGTGAAGTTGTGCACCCGCGAGAGCAGCGCATCCGCTCGCTCCGCGATGTGTTCTGCCGACTGGGCGTGCGGCGGCGTGATGCGGATGAGCAGCGAGCACGCCAGGTCGTCGCAGATGTACGAACCGATGGTGTTGCCGTTTCGGCCGGCCTCGCCTGCGCGTGGTGCGCTGAACATCCGCACCTGCGTCGCGGGCTGGGCGGAGTGGCAGAACGAGCACATGGCAGCGATTCCCGGCCGCAGTCCGCCGCTCGCGGCTCGCAGCACGATGCCGGTCGGCCGGTCGTGCATCCAGTGCACGATGTAGCCGAGATGGGATGCCTGCGGGTCGCGCCAGCCGAGGAACTCGCGTTCGTCCCACAGCGTTTCGTGGATGCCGGGAATGGGCAGCCTGTCGAGCTGCTCCGGCGTCGCGTTCACGAACGACGAACGGATTTCCTCTTCCGTCAGCGGCTTCACACGGCTCCCCTCGACGATGTGCGAGTCCCGGTCGGCGGTGCCGGGCGACCAAAACAGACTAGGCCGAGTCGCCGAATCGTGCGCCGAGGGCGGCGACGAACCGGCGCACGTGGAAAAGTGGCACTCGTGGAGGAGGGCGCGAGAGCGGATGCCGAGCACACTGCCATCAGCGTGCGCGCGGCGACCAGGGCCGACGCGGCGGGCATCGCCAGGGTGCACGTGCGCTCGTGGCGTGAGGCGTACGCACACGTGTTCTCGCCGTTCCTTCTGGAAGGGCTCCGGGTGAGCGTGCGCGCGAGGCGCTGGGAGCGGATCCTGGCCGCGGGCGCCCGGGTCTGGGTGGCAGAGGAGGCGACGCGGATCGCCGGCGCACGCATCGTGGGCTGGGCGGCATCCGGTCCCGCTCGCGATGCGGACGGCCCAGAGCCGACGGAGCTCCAGGGGATCTACGTGCTGCGCGAGCACTACGGATCCGGCACGGGGCAGCGGCTCATCGAAGCCGCGCTTGGCACGGATGCCGCCTACCTCTGGGTGCTCGGCGACAATCCGCGCGCGCAGGCGTTCTACCGACGAAACGGATTCGAGAGCGACGGCACGAGCCGCGTCGAGACGTTCGGCGGGGAGCCGGCGCACGAGATCCGCATGGTCCGCTCGGCACGCTGAAACCCGCCGACCGCTGACGGACACCGAGGTCCTGGCACCCCATCCATCCGCCCCATCCACCCGCCCGATCTCTGTGCCGTTTTCAGGACATCCGGGGAGATGTCGACACTGTGTGGACATCTCGCCGCATGTCCTGAATACGGCTCGAGCCGACCGCCGATGACCTCGGGTCCCGACCGCCACACAGCTACGCAGCTATGGCAGCACTCCGACGGATGCCAGTGCAGCACGTACCAGCGTTCCTCGGCCGCCTTCCAGCTCTGCTGAGACCTGCTGAGCCGATGCCTCGGCCGGCGTCATCCAGGTGAGCTCGAGTGCATCCTGTCGCGGCTCCGTCGTGCCCGTCACCGGGACCACGTACGCGAGCGACACAGCGTGCTGGCGATCGTCGTGGAAGGCGGACACCCCCGGGATCGGGAAGTACTCGGCGACCATGAACGGAACGGGACTCGCCGGCAGCTGCGGGAAGGCCATGGGACCCAGGTCCTTCTCGAGGTGCCTGAACAGGGCGTCCCTGAGCGTCTCGCCGTACATCACGCGGCCGGAGACGACGGTGCGGGTGATCTCGCCGAGCGCGTTCGCACGCAGCAGGAGCCCCACCTCGGTCACTTGACCGAGCCCGTCGACGCGAACGGGAACGGCCTCGACGTAGAGGATCGGCATGCGCTGCCGCACCTGCTCCAGCTCGAGATCGCTGAGCCAGCCCGGCCCGACTCCGGGCAGCGCGCCCTCACCCGACGGTGTGTCGTCGCGATCGGGATCGGGATCCGGTGTGCGCACCTCCATGGCTCGATCTTACGGATGCCCGTGCTCGCCGAAACCGTGCATCCGATCCGTCCGTGCTGAAGCGTCGGGTTCAGGCGCCCAGAGAGTTTCAGTCGCCCAGCGCCTCCACCACGAGCTCGCTCAACTCGCCGGGCTTCGTGAACTGCGGCCAATGCCCGGTCGGCAGATCGACGATGTGCAACGACGACAGGCGTCCGGTGTCGCCCAGCCACGCAGCACCCTGGTCGAGGAATTCCTGCATCTGCTCGGCGGGCATGGTCGAGACGACGATGGTCGCCGGCACGTCGAGCCGTCGCTCGTCGGTGAGATGCAGCGGGTCGATTGCCGCGTGCGACGGGGACGGATGCGTGTGCGCAGCGATCTCCTCACCCAGGGCCGGCGTGATGTCGCGCACATCGGCCTCGTCGAAGGCGTCCCATCCGGGGAAGGGCATGTCCGCGTCGTCGTGCGGAACCTCATCGTTCACGATGGATCCCTCGCCGCCCGGCCAGCTGTCGACGTACACGACCCGGTCCACGCGATCCGGACGCCGGTCGATCGCACCGTACGCGACGAGAGCACCGCCGCTGTGCGCGACAAGCGCGACCTTCTCGTCGCCCGGCACCTCGTCGATGAGGTGCGTCACGTAGTCGATGTGGGAGTCGAGCGTGATGTGCGAGCGGTCTGCCGCATCCGATTCCAGCCCCGGCATGGTCAGCGGATGCGTGTGATGGCCAGCCGCCTCGATGGCGGGGTTGATGGCATCCCACGAGGATGCGTCGAGCCAGAGTCCCGGAATGAGGAAGGTGTGCATGTCGCGACGGTACCCCGGCCCGCCGACAGCGGCGCCCCCTTCCGGCCGGCCGGGCGGAGTTCACCCCGGCGAGTGTCGTACGCATGTGTTGAGATTCAACGATGGGCGACGTGCTCGAGCGCTTCTCCCCCGCCACGCGTGCGTGGTTCGAGGGGGCGTTCGACGCGCCCACGTCGGCACAGCTCGGCGCGTGGGACGCCATCTCCCGCGGCGACCACACGCTGGTCATCGCCCCGACGGGCTCTGGCAAGACACTCGCGTCCTTCCTCTGGGCCATCGACCGGCTGATGCACGCACACTGGAGCGCGGAGCAGAAGCCGTCTCTTGGCCCGGGCGCGACGCCGGAGCCGACCGCAGTCTCGGCGGTCGGTTCGCGAGACGAGTCCACCAACGCAACGGGCACCCGGGTTCTGTACATCTCCCCGCTGAAGGCGCTGGGCGTGGACGTCGAGCGCAACCTGCGATCCCCGCTCGTCGGCATCACTCAGACGGCGAAGCGCCTCGGCGCCGAGCCGCCGCATGTCTCGGTCGGGGTTCGCAGCGGTGACACGCCGGCCTCTGAGCGCCGCACGTTGCTGACGCATCCGCCCGACATCCTGATCACGACCCCCGAATCGCTCTTCCTCATGCTCACCTCGCAGGCCCGCGAGACGCTCGCCGATGTGCAGACAGTCATCGTCGACGAGGTCCATGCAGTGGCTGCGACCAAACGCGGCGCCCACCTCGCGGTGTCGCTCGAGCGTCTCGACGCTTTGCTCCCGAAGCCGGCCCAGCGCGTCGGGCTGTCGGCGACGGTCCGACCGCCGGAGGAAGTGGCGCGATTCCTTGGCGGACGCAATCCGGTCACGATCGTCTCGCCGCCGTCGCAGAAGCGGTTCGACCTCAGGGTGGTCGTGCCCGTCGAGGACATGAGCGCCGTGAGTCCGGCGGCGCACGAAGACGACCAGGCGCCGCAGGGCGGCTCGATCTGGCCGCACGTTGAAGAGGCGATCGTCGACCGGGTGCTGGAGCACAGGTCGTCGATCGTGTTCGCGAACTCACGACGTCTCGCGGAACGCCTCACGGCGCGCATGAACGAGATCTACCAGGAGCGCTTGGAGGATACCGCCGAGAACGTGCCAGGGCTGCCGCTGCGCGCACGCCGGGCGCCGGCCGAGCTGATGGGCGGATCCGGGCAGACCAAAGGGACTCGCCGCGGCAGCCGCTCGGAGGCGGATCCGTCTGCCCATTGGTCCAACGCCGCCATCATCGAGGAGCGCAGGCGCCCGAACGAGTGGACGGCGGGCAACGATGCCGACGACGACTCCGGAATCTTGGCCCGCGCGCACCACGGATCCGTCAGCAAGGAGCAGCGGGCCGTCATCGAAGACGATCTGAAGAGCGGACGCCTGCGCTGCGTGGTCGCCACCAGCAGCCTCGAGCTTGGCATCGACATGGGCGAGGTGGATCTCGTCGTGCAAGTCGAGGCGCCGCCCTCCGTCGCGAGCGGGCTCCAGCGGGTCGGCCGCGCAGGACACCAGGTGGGCGAGGTGTCAAGGGGCGTCATGTTCCCGAAGCACCGCTCCGACCTCGTCAACTCGGCCGTGGCGAGCGAGCGCATGGTCGCCGGGCTCATCGAGGAGCTGAAGGTGCCGGCGAATCCGCTCGACATCCTGGCCCAGCAGACGGTGGCAGCGACTGCCCTCGACCCGCTCGACGTCGACGGGTGGTTCGACATCGTGCGCCGCAGCGCACCGTTCGCCACGCTGCCGCGCAGCGCGTTCGACGCGACCCTCGACCTCATCTCGGGACGGTATCCGAGCGACGAGTTCGCCGAGTTGCGTCCCCGCGTGGTCTGGGATCGCGACCGCGGCATCCTCACCGGGCGCCCCGGCGCGCAGCGTCTCGCGGTGACGAGCGGCGGCACGATCCCCGATCGCGGCCTGTTCGGCGTGTTCATGGTCGGGACGACCGACGAGACCAATCCGGCCAAGGGCGGACGCCGCGTCGGCGAGCTCGACGAGGAGATGGTCTACGAGTCGCGGGTGGGCGATGTCTTCGCACTCGGCGCGACCAGCTGGCGCATCCAGGAGATCACCCACGACCGGGTGCTCGTCTCGCCGGCGTTCGGCGAGCCCGGCCGGCTCCCGTTCTGGAAGGGCGACGGCATCGGCAGACCGGCCGAGCTCGGCGAGGCCGTCGGCGGGTTCGTGCGCGAGATCTCCTCCGCGAAGGAAGCGGATGCTCGTGCCCGCGCCGCCGACGCCGGTCTCGACGAGTTCGCCACCGGCAACCTCCTGGCCTACCTGGACGACCAGAAGAAGGCGACGAGACACCTGCCGACGGATCGCACGCTCGTCGCCGAACGATTCCGTGACGAGCTCGGCGACTGGCGCATCGTCTTGCATTCCCCGTACGGCATGCAAGTGCACGCGCCGTGGGCGCTCGCCGTGCAGGCGCGGATCCAGGAACGCCTGGGACTCGACGGATCCAGCATCGCGAGCGACGACGGCATCGTCGTCCGCATCCCCGACGCAGAGGCGGAGCCTCCGGGCGCCGACCTGTTCGTCTTCGAGGCCGACGAGCTGGAGCAGCTCGTCACGGAGGAGGTCGGCAGCTCAGCCCTCTTCGCCTCGCGATTCCGCGAGTGCGCTGCGAGAGCCCTGCTCTTGCCGAAGTACAACCCGGGCAAGAGGGCCCCGCTGTGGCAGCAGCGGCAGAAGTCGGCGCAGCTGCTGGATGTCGCGCGCAAGCATCCGCAGTTCCCGATCATCCTCGAGACCATGCGCGAATGCCTGCAGGACGTGTACGACCTGCCGTCGCTGAAACGGATCGCGACGCGGATCGCCGCGCGTGACATCCGCATCGTGGAAGTCGCCACCGAGGAGGCGTCGCCGTTCGCCCGGTCCCTGCTCTTCGGATATGTCGCTTCGTTCATGTATGAGGGCGACACCCCGCTCGCCGAGCGGCGAGCCGCCGCGCTGTCCGTCGATGCTTCGCTGCTGTCCGAGCTCCTCGGACGCGCGGAGCTGCGCGAGCTGCTCGATCCGGCGGTCATCGAACGCGTCGAGCGCGAGGTGCAGCGGCTGACTCCTGAGCGCCGGATGTTCGGACTCGAGGGTGCAGCCGACCTGCTCCGCTTGCTCGGCCCGCTCGCAGTGGACGAGGTAGCCCAACGGTGGAGCGAGACGCGGTCGAGCGAGCCAGAACCGTCACCGGTCGAGGCCGCCGGCGCCGCTCTCGACGAACTCGTCGCCACCAAGCGCGCTCTCCGCGTGATCATCGCGGGCGCCGACCGGTACGCGGCCGTCGAGGACGCGGCCCGCCTGCGCGACGCGCTCGGCGTCCCCCTGCCCATCGGCGTTCCGACGGCGTTCGTCGAGCCGGTTGCCGATCCGCTCGGCGACCTGATCGGCCGTCACGCACGCACGCACGGACCGTTCACGGTGGCGGATGCGGCGACCAGATTCGGCCTCGGTTCGGCCGTCGCGCACGACACGCTCCGCCGTCTCGCCCAGGACAGGCGGATCACGGAGGGCGAGTTCCGCCCCAACGCCGCAGGCACGGAGTGGTGCGACTCGGAGGTGCTGCGGCGCATCCGTCGCATGTCCCTCGCGGCGCTGCGGCACGAGGTCGAGCCGGTCGAGCCGAAGGCATTCGCTCGGTTCCTGCCCGACTGGCAACACGTCGGCGGGAGCTTGCGCGGGGTGGACGCCGTGGCATCCGTCGTCGAACAGCTCGCAGGTACGCGTATTCCCGCTTCTGCATGGGAGAGCCTGATTCTGCCGTCCCGAATAGCCGACTACCAGCCGGCGATGCTCGACGAGCTGACCGCGAGCGGCGAAGTGCTGTGGAGCGGCAGCGGATCCCTGCCGGGGAACGACGGCTGGGTGAGCCTGCATCTGGCCGACAGCGCACCGCTGACGATGATCGCGCCGCCGGAACACGCGGCCGACGAGTTGCAACGCGAGGTGCTGTCCGCGCTCGGTGCCGGCGGCGCATTCTTCTTCCGCCAGCTCTCGGATGCCGTCGGCTCGCTCGACGACGACGCCCTCACGACGGCGCTCTGGGACCTCGTCTGGGCCGGACTCATCACGAACGACACGTTCGCGCCGCTGCGCGCCCTCACCGGCGGGCGCGGTGCGCACAAGCCGCAGCGAGCGACACCCAGAGCCAGGATGCGGATGCCGCGTTCCTATGCGCGCCCCACGGTCGTTGACGGGCTGCGCGCAGCATCCGCCCGCTCGGGTCCGCCCACCACGGCCGGCCGCTGGTCGATCCTGCCTCTGCCTCTCTCGAACGCCGAACCGGATGCAACGGTGCGCGCGAAAGCCGCGGCCGAAACCCTGCTCGACCGATACGGTGTCGTCACCCGCGGTTCCGTCATGGCCGAGAACCAGCCGGGCGGCTTCGCACTGGCCTACCGCGTGCTCAGCGGATTCGAGGAGTCCGGCCGGGCACGCCGCGGATACTTCGTCGAGACCCTTGGCGCCGCCCAGTTCGCCACGAGTGCCACCGTCGATCGCCTGCGCACCTTCACCCTGGACTCCACGCTCGAGCCACCGCGAATGGCCGTCGCGTTGGCGGCCACCGACCCGGCGAATCCGTACGGAGCCGCGCTGCCCTGGCCGACGGCATCCGCTGCGGGCTCCGCGGTCTCGGCGACGGGGCACCGTCCGGGACGCAAGGCGGGCGCGATCGTCGTCATGGTCGACGGCGCGCTCGCGCTGTACGTGGAGCGCGGAGGCAAGACGACGCTGCTGTTCGACCACGATCCCGAGACGATGTGGCCTGCGACGCGCGCCCTCGCGGATGCGATCCATCGCGGCCGCATCTCGACGCTGACGATCGAGACCGTCGGCGGCACGTTTGTGCTGGGCACGCCGTTCGGCGAGGCGCTCGTGGCCGCGGGGTTCATGCCGACTCCGCGCGGCTTGAGGCTCCGCTCGTGATGCGCGCCACCTCGGTGCACATGACATCCGCCCGAGAACATGCCGATCGGGCATGTATTCGGCAGGGGAGCGCGACCTGTCATGTTGGCGGACTCGGAACAGCCGACGAGGGTCCTCCAAATGCCTGAAGGGGATACCGTCTACCGCCAGGCACGCATGCTGAACGACGTGCTCGCCGGGCGGGTCCTGACGCACTGCGACCTGCGTGTGCCCGCCTTCGCAACACTCGACCTCACCGGCCAGCAGGTGCACGAGGTGGCCAGCCGCGGCAAGCACATCCTGATGCGGATCGGCATGAGCACCATCCACAGTCACCTGAAGATGGAGGGCGAGTGGCGCGTCTACTCGCCAGGGCAGCCGTGGCGGCGTCCGGCGTTCCAGGCGCGTGCCGTGCTCGCGACCGCGGAATCCCAGGTCGTCGGATTCGAGCTCGGCGTGCTGGAGGTTCTGCCGACCGCGCGCGAAGCGGATGCCGTCGGCCACCTCGGTCCCGACCTCCTCGGCCCCGATTGGGACGAGCGGGAGGCGGTGCGGCGCATCGGCGAGCATCCGGATGTTCCCATCGCCGTCGCTCTCCTCGACCAGCGCAACCTCGCCGGGCTCGGCAACGAGTACGTGGGCGAGCTCTGCTTCGTGCGAGGGATGCTCCCCACCCGGCTCGTTCGCGACGCGGATGTCGCAAGGGCCGTCACGCTCGCGCACCGCATGATCGTGGCCAACAAGGATCGCGCCATCCGCTCCACGACGGGCGAAACGCGCAGAGGCCGAACGTCGTACGTGCACCGTCGCGAAGGGATGCCATGTCGCCGTTGCGGCACGCTCATCCGCCGCCTGCAACTCGGCCGCACCGAACTGGAGCTGCGCGACACCTGGTACTGCCCGGTCTGCCAGACCTGAGACAGGTCGGCCGCGCGTCGCCGAAACGTGACGCGCGGCCGACCTGCACCGCTGGACCGCGAACGCTGCCTGCCCTACGCCGCCGGTCCTGAGGCGAGCTTCACCGAAGCGGTGTGCGACATGCCGGCCGAGTCGGTCCAGGTGACGGAGACGGAGTCGCCAGGGTGGAACTGGGCGAGGGTCGTCGTCAGGTCGCTCGAGGATCCGATCGCCGTGCCGTTCACCGCCGTGATCGTGTCGCCGGCCACGATCCCTGCAGACGCCGCAGGACCGCCGTCGATGACACCACCGATCGCAGCGCCGGCCTGGGAGGTCGTGCTGCCCTGCGATCCGGAGTAGCCCTGTCCACCGAGGTAGCCCTGGCCGCCCTGATCTCCCTGCGAGCCGGAGTAGCCGTAGTCGGAGGAGTCGGATGCGACCTCCACGCCCAGGAACGCCGGCAGCCCGATGGTGATCGTCGAGCTGGCCCGGCCGGACTCGATCTGCTTCGCGATGTCGAGTGCGTTCCCGATCGGGATGGCGTAGCCGTCGGACACCGACGAGCTCGCCGAAGCCGCCGTGTCGATGCCGATGACCTCGCCCTGCGCGTCGAGGAGCGGACCACCCGAATCGCCGGCCTGGATGCCGGCATCCGTCTCGATGAGACCGGTCAGCGATTCGGATGCCACGACCCCCTCGGCCTGCGTCGTGATCGACTTGTCCGTGCCCGTCACTGTGCCGTCCGCCGCGGTGAGCGTACCGGTTCCGCCGGCATTGCCGACCGCCGTCACGTCGTCGCCGACCGACACGGATCCGTTGTCGAGCGTTGCTGTCGCAAGGCCCGATGCGCCGCTCAGCTGCAGCACGGCGACGTCGTCAGTGGCATCCGTTCCCACCACGCTCGCGGTGTAGGTCTTGCCGGTGGAGACGACAGTGACGGAGATGCTCGTCGAGCCGTCCACCACGTGGTTGTTGGTGAGGATCTCACCCGAGCTCGTCAGCACGATGCCTGTGCCCGCGGCTTCGGATCCCTCGTACGAGAGCGTCGTGTCGATGACGACGACACCCTTCGACTGGGCGTTCGTCGCCGATGACGAGCTGCCCGAACCCGAGCTCTGGCCGCCGTCGCCCTGACTGCCGCCGCCGTTGCCGCCCCAGCCGTTGCCGCTGTATCCGGCACGCTCCGCGCCGGACTGGGTCGCCGCCGATTTCGCGAAGGCGGATGCGATGTCGACGACGGTCACCGCAGTGGCCGCCGTGCCCGCCATGGCGAACACTGCGGATGCCGCAACGCCGGCTGTGATCCAGCCGATCGTGCGGCGCTTGATCGTGTCGTTGTTCATGAGTCCTACGTCCATTCCGGGTCGGTGACCACGAGAGTCGATGACCGCGTCGGGTCGATGTCCCGTCTCGATCGATGACCCCAGTGCACCTCGCGGTCTCGCGAAAGCTCTTTGTCTGCTCCATGCAATTCCTATGAACGGTGGATGTCCGCTCTGCAATTCCTAAGGCTTTCCCATGCTTTTATCCAGCCTCAGAAGGTGTGGACCGCGTCGCGGTCCACCTGAATTGCGCGAAGTGCGAACAAATTGGGCAGACTGGAGTGCGATGCCGTCGCGGACTTCCACCCGCATCGGCACCACGTGCTCATGCAGGTGCACGAGCATGGGCATGAGTACCGCCATGAACCACGACTCGAGCAAAGGAGCCCGTGAATGACCCTGCGCAGCCAGGACTGGTACGGCGGCGAGGGCCGCGATCCCTACATCCATCGCGCGTGGATGCGGCGCGGCATTCCCGCGGACGCCTTCGACGGCAAACGTCCGCAGATCGCCATCGCGAACACGGCAGGCGACCTGGTGCCGTGCAACATGCACCTGAACGAGGTCGCGCAGTACGTCAAGAACGGTGTGTACGAGGCGGGTGGCATCCCGCTCGAGATCCCGGTGATGGGCCTCGGAGAGACCCTCGTGAAGCCGACGGCCATGCTCTGGCGCAACCTCGCCGCGATGCAGGTCGAGGAGATGCTGCGCGCGAATCCGGTGGATGCCGTCGTGCTGCTCGGCGGGTGCGACAAGACGATCCCGGCGCTGCTGATGGGGGCAGCATCCGTCGACATCCCCGCCGTCGTCGTTCCTGGCGGCCCCATGCTCAACGGGCATTTCCGCGGTGAGCTCATGGGCTGCGGCACCGGCGTGTGGCAACTCAGCGAGGAGGTGCGCGCCGGCACGCTCAGCGAGGCCGAGTTCGAGAGGTCCGAGACCTCGATGATCCGCTCTAAGGGTCACTGCAACACCATGGGCACCGCATCGACCATGGGCATCATGGCCGAGGCGCTCGGCATGACCATCCCCGGCCTGGCCGGCACTCCCGCCGCGGATGCGCGCCTCCTCGAGGCTTCCCACGCCACGGGTCGTCTCGCGGTCGAGCTCGTGGCGGAGCAGCGCACCATCTCGAAGGTGATCACGAAGGAGTCGTTCCACAACGCGATCGTCGCGCTGGCCGCGATCGGCGGATCGACCAACGCCGTCGTCCACCTGCTCGCGATCGCCGGCCGACTCGGCATCGACCTCACACTCGACGACTTCGACCGCATCGGTGCGAACGTCCCGCTGCTCGTCAACCTGCAGCCTGCCGGCGAGTACCTCATGGAGGACCTGTTCCGCGCTGGCGGCGTGCTCGCCGTGTTCGACCAGGTGAAGGACCTCTTCGATCCCGCCGCGCAGACCGTGATGGGTGCGCCGCTGACCGACTTCCTCGGCGACCATCCGGTGTGGGATCGCGACGTGATCTCGCTGCGCGAGGATCCGCTGCAGGACGACGCCGGCATCGCCGTGCTCCGCGGCAACCTGGCAACGCGCGGTGCCATCATCAAGCCGGCCGCGGCATCCCCCGGGCTCCTCGTGCATCGTGGCAAAGCCGTCGTGTTCGATTCGATCGAGGACTTCCACGCGCGCATCGACGATCCCGATCTCGACGTCGACGTCGACTCCGTCCTCGTGCTGCGCGGATGCGGACCCAAGGGGTATCCGGGCATGCCCGAGGTGGCCAACCTGCCGCTGCCCCCGAAGCTGCTCAAGCAGGGCGTGCGCGACATGGTGCGCGTCTGCGACGGACGGATGTCGGGCACGGCGTACGGGACCGTCGTGCTGCACGTCGCCCCCGAGGCCGCGGCCGGCGGCAACCTCGCCCTCGTGCGCGACGGCGACATCATCTCGCTCGACGTGCCGAACCGTCGCATCGAGGTGGAAGTGAGCGACGAGGAACTCGCCGCACGCAAGCCGCCGTTCCGCGAGACCGGGTCGTTCGCAAGCGCCGACCGAGGCTGGCAGAAGCTCTACATCGACCATGTTCAGGGTGCGGACACCGGGGCCGACCTCGACTTCCTCACCGGATCCAGCGGCGCAACGGTGACCAGGGAGTCCCATTGAGCGCCCACCGAACGAAAGAGGCAGAAAAAGGGATCACATCGTGAACGACACCAAGCACGACGACACGAACCGTGCGCCACTCGGGCTCGCCCGCGTGCGCTTCGACGGCGAGGTGCTCTGGGCCGTCCGGTCCGGAGACGTGTACTCGCCGCTCGGTGCGGCGCTCGCCGAGCTGCTGCGGCTGCCGAGGGACGAAGCGCGGGGTCTCATCGAGAAGGCGCGTGTGGATGCGGCGACCACGGGCATCCGCGTCGATGCCGTGCTCGCACCGGTCGACCCGGAGCACGAGGTGTGGGCGGCAGGCGTCACGTATCTGCGCAGCCGCGACGGACGCATCGAGGAAGCGACGGATGGCTCGCCATACGACCGCGTCTACGTCGCCAAGCGCCCCGAGCTGTTCTTCAAGGCAACGGGCAGACGCGTCGTGGGACCCGGTGAGCCGGTCGGCGTGCGCGCGGACTCCGGATGGGATGTGCCGGAGCCCGAGCTCGGGGTCGTCCTCGACGCCGCAGGCGACGTCTTCGGCTTCGTGCCCGGCAACGACGTCAGCAGCCGCTCTATCGAGGGCGAGAACCTGCTCTACCTGCCGCAGGCCAAGGTCTACACGGCCTCCTGTGCCCTCGGCCCCGAGATCGTTCCCGCCTGGCTCGCTGCGCCGCCGTTCGGCATCGCGCTGACCATCGAGCGCGAGGGCGTCACGGTGTTCGAGGGCACGACATCGACGGAAACGATGGCCCGCACGCTTCCCGATCTCGCGGACTGGCTGTTCCGCGGCCTCGACTTTCCAGACGGCACGGTCGTGCTGACCGGAACGGGCATCGTTCCGGGAGCGGACTTCACGCTCATGCCAGGCGATGTCGTGAGGATCGGCATCGACGGCATCGGAACGCTCGCCAACCCGGTCATCAAGGTCGGTCGCTGAGCCCGGCTGGACAACCAGCAGGGCAGATGCGAGAGAATGGCCAGGAAACGTTTTCTCAGTGGCGCTCAGACACGCCATGGACCCGTGACGAACCCTCAGAAGGAGACCCGATGAGCGACACCACGACCGAGGCACCGGCGAACACCGAACTCGACGCCGTCATGGCGGCGGCCGTCAAGGCGGCGCCGGTTCTTGCGGCGACGACGCCGCGCGAGCGCGCCACCTGGCTGCGCGCGATCGCAGACGCGCTCGACGCGGACGCCGGCACGCTCGTCCCCCTCGCGATGCGCGAAAGCCACCTGCTGGAGCAGCGGCTCACCGGCGAGCTCGTGCGCACCACATTCCAGCTGCGCCTCTTCGCAGAGCAGCTCGAGCGCGGCGCCTACCTCGAGGCGACCATCGACCACGCCGACCCGACATGGGGCATGGGACCGCGTCCGGATCTGCGACGCGTGCTGCGCCCCATCGGTCCCGCCGCCGTCTTCGCCGCGAGCAACTTCCCGTTCGCTTTCTCCGTCGCCGGAGGCGACACCGCTGCTGCTCTCGCTGCCGGATGCCCCGTCGTCGTCAAGGCCCACTCCGCTCACATCGAGCTGTCGCACGCCGTCGCTCGTCACGTCGAGGAGGCGCTGCGCGCGTCAGGGGCACCTGAAGGCGCGTTCGCCCTCGTCGAAGGCCGGCAGACCGGGCGCGACCTGGTGCTGCATCCTGATCTCACCGTCGCGACCTTCACGGGTTCGCTGTACGGCGGGCGCGCTCTGTTCGATCTCGCAGCGTCGCGACCGACGCCGATCCCGTTCTACGGCGAGCTCGGCAGCGTCAACCCCGTGTTCGTCACCGCGGCCGCGGCGAGCGAGCGAGCGGATGCCATCGCCACCGGATTCGCGTCCTCGATGACGCTCGGCGTCGGCCAGTTCTGCACCAAGCCCGGCGTGCTGCTCGTGCCCAACGGCGCCGGACTCGAGCCGCTGGTCGCAGCGGCCGTTCGGGAGACCTCCGGCGGCCCGATGCTCGCTGCGTCGATCAGCGACGGCTTCTTCGCCGGGCTCGGCACCCTGGCCGAGCGCGACGACGTGGAGCTCCTGACAGGCGATCCGAGCCGCGCCGACGTGCCGACCCCCACGGTGTACGTCACGGATGCCGCAGCCCTCCTCGCCCACCCGCACGAGCTTCTCGAGGAGCACTTCGGCCCGGCAGCGCTCCTTGTGCGCTACGACTCCGCTGAGCAGGCGGTCGCGGTCGCCGGCGCGCTCGAGGGCCAGCTGACGGCGACGGTCCAGGGTGCAGACGACGACGCGGATGCCGCTGCGCTCGTCACTGTTCTCGCGGACAAGGCCGGCCGCGTGCTGTTCAATGGATGGCCGACCGGCGTCTCCGTCACCTATGCGCAGCAGCACGGCGGGCCGTACCCCGCGACGACCGCACCGCACTTCACGTCGGTCGGCACGGCATCCATCGGACGCTTCCTTCGCCCCGTCGCCTACCAGGACGTGCCGGACGCCGCCCTGCCGCCTGCGCTCCAGGACGCCAACCCGTGGCACCTGCCGCGCACGGTCGACGGCGCGCTCGTCCCGGCCAACTGAGCTCGTCGGAGCGCACCACTGACTCCCTACGGCGTCACGAACCGCCCGTCGACGGAATCCTGTGGCGCCTGCTCCCTCAACTTGAAGTGCTGCTTCTTGCCTGTGGCCGTGTACGGCAGCTCGGAGACGAACGCGTACCGGCGGGGCCGCTTGTAGTCCGCGAGCGCGAAGCTGGCGCGCAGGTACGCGTCCAGGTCGCGGGCCGCGGCGGCGCTGTCCGAGAGGGCGCCATCCCGTGGCTGCACATAGGCGACCACGAGTTCGCCCCATTGCTGGTCGGGGAGTCCGACGACTATCGAGTCCGCGACGCCCTCGTGTCCGGCGAGAACCTCCTCGACCTGGACCGGATGCACGTTCTCTCCTCCGGAGATGATCATGTCGTCCTTGCGCCCCACGATCGTGACGATCTCGTTCTCGTCCCAGGTGGCGAGGTCGCCCGGATACACCCAGCCGTCGCGGAACTTCTCGAGCTGCTCATCCGGACTCCCGAGGTAGGCATAGCCGCTCTTCACCGAGCGCATGATCACCTCGCCGATCTCCTGGCCGTCCTTGTCAGCGTGCTCGTCCGGCGATGAGATGCGATCGGTCTGCACCTTCACCACGGCGACGTCGTCGTCGAGGCAAGCGCGGCCGGCTGCACCGGCGGCATCCGGGAGGTCGTCAGGACGCAGGTACGTGTTCCAGAACGCCTCGGTGGTGCCGTATCCGTTGGCGATCCGCGGCGTGAGCACGCGCTGGTAGCGCAGAGCCGCGGCACGGTCGAGCGGCGCGCCCATGGTCACGATTCCGTGCAAGGAGGCGAGGTCGCGCGGGCGTGCTTCCTGCGCGTCCGCTAGCCGCTCGAGATTCGTGGGGGCGCCGATCACGTAGGTGAGGCGATAATCCTGGATGCTGTCCAGCACCACCTGCGGGTCGAACCGCGGCAGCGTCACCACCTCGGCACCCACGAAGAAGGCCGTGTTCGGCCCTGCGCAGTAGTTGCCGCCACGATGGAACCAGGGCGACATGTTCATCGTCTTGTCGCTCGGCCCCAACGGGAAGTGCATGATCACGTCGTGCGCGGTGAGCACTTCGTTGAGACTCGTGAGCGGGACCGCCTTCGGCAGCCCGGTGGTCCCCGACGTGTAGAGGCGGGACGTCTCATCCCATGTGCTGGCATCGGCAGGCGCGCGGAAGCCGTGTGCGTCATCGGCCAGCAGGTCCTCGAACGGCACTGCGCCCGGCAGCAGATCGCCCTCTCCGACGGCAGCGAGGATGCGCGGGGCGTGCGCCGCAAGCTCGAGCGCAGCTGCGACGTTGGCGGCATCGGCGGCGTCGTAGACGAACACTGCGGGCCGCGACTGGTCGAGGATGTGGGCGGTCTCGCCGGGAGCCAGCCGGAAGTTCATCGGCGAACTCACTGCACGAAGCCCCTGCGCCGCGATGTAGAGGAACGCGAACTCGGGCACGTTCATGAGCTGGTAGCCCACGATGTCGCCGACTCCGACCTGGCGGGAGTGGAGCCCCTCGACCAGCCTGCCCGCGACGGTGCCGAGCTCTCGGTAAGTCCACGACCGTCCGGACGGTGGATCGGTGAGTGCGGGTCGCGACGCATAACGATGCGTGTTCCGTTCGAACGCGGCCGCCCAGGTGAAATGATTCTCGAACACGCGCCGCAGTTCACTCGGGTCGTAGTCGGTGTTGCCGCGGCGAACCTCATCGGTCATCGTTGCCTCTCCTCTGTGTGTTGCTCGACTCTGTCTGTTGGCCGACGTTGTCCGGTCGCCCGCGCTGCGCGGCGCGCACCTCTGACCAGTACGGCGGCGCGACGATCGTGAGGCCGCCATCCACCACCAGGGTCTGACCCGTGATGTATCCGGCCTCCGGCGACAGCAGGAAGCGCACGGCGTGCGCCAGGTCGTCCGGTGTGCCTATACGACCGAGCGGAACACGTGCCGCCATGGTCTCGGGATCCGGCAGTGAGTCATCGGCGTAGTAGTGCCGGAACGAGTCGGTGTCGAAGAGGCCGCCATTGACGGCGTTCACCGTGATTCCGCGTTCCCCGAACTCGGCTGCCATGTGCCGCACCCACGATTCCAGCGCCGCCTTGTCCGCACCGATGGCGCCATACGCCGGGAACGCCCGGCTCGCACCGTAGCTGGTGACGGCGACGACGCGGCCGCCACGTGGCATCCGCGACACTGCGTGCTGCGCGAGCAGCACGAACGACCGCACGTTCGTCTCCCACGAGCGTTCCAGGTTGGACGTCGAAAGCCGCTCGATCGGTTTGAATGCGGATGCGGCGGCGTTGGCCACCAGGCAGTCGAAAGTCGCACCCTCTGCGAAGAGCGCTTCGATGTCGGCGGCCGACTCCAGCTCGAGCCGCACCGCCCTCGCGCTTCCCCCCGCCGCTCTGATGCCCGCCACAACGTCATCCGCCGCCTCCTGCGAGCGCCGGAAGGTCAGGGTGACGTCGACGCCGTCTGCGGCGAGCAAGGCCGCCAGGCAGGCACCGACACCTCGAGATCCTCCGGTGATCAGCGCCGACCGCGCTGCCGGCTGACTGTCGGAAGTCAAGGCTTCACCTGGCATGCATCTCTCCCAACGAGACGAAGCCGTCGAGCGGTCCACGCTCGGCGTCGGGTGGTCGCCAGCTTAGAACTCGGGCCATGATCGCGTGAATGTCGAACACGAAAGCGGCCGTCTCTGTCGCCGGTCGAGCTTCAGGACCACGGCCGCTTGTTCAGCGCGTCGCGAAGCGACGTGACGACCGTGCGTCTGCGAGCTGTCGATGAGCCGGGAACTGGTTTCGACAAGCTCAGCAAGCGGTGCCGACGACCGGCCGGAGTGCGAGGCGGCTAGCCTGGGACGGCCATGCAGACCCCCGCAGCTGACATCCATGTCGACGAAAGCCTCGTGCACGCGCTGCTTTCCGAGCAGCACCCCGACCTGACTGGCGACCTGCGCCTGGTCGCCAACGGCTGGGACAACGTCATCTTCCGACTCGGCGACGAGCTCGCCGTGCGGATGCCCCGCCGCGACGTCGCCGCCCACCTCATCGCACACGAGCAGCGGTGGCTGCCGTTCCTCGCGGGCGCACTCCCCGTGCCGGTTCCGGTACCCGTGCGGGTCGGCGCACCCAGCGAGCGGTTCCGCTGGCCGTGGAGCGTCGTTCGCTGGGTGGAGGGGATTGACGCAGCGGATGCCACGGCATCCGAACGCACGCCCCTCGCTGTCCCCCTCGCGCGCTTCGTCTCGGCGCTTCACACTCCTGCGCCTCATACGCCGAATGGCATGCTGCATCCGGATGTGCCGCTCAATCCGGTGCGTGGCGTTCCGCTCGCCTCGCGCGACCGCGCGGTGCGCGAACGCCTGTGGGAACTGCAGCGCCTCTGGGACATCACCGCCCTTGGCGAGCTGTGGGAGGAATCCCTGAGCGCACCGCGTTGGCACGGAGTGCCGATCTGGCTGCATGGCGACCTGCATCCCGGAAACCTGCTGCTCGACGATCGAGGAGACCTCGCCGCCGTCATCGACTTCGGCGATCTGACGGCGGGCGATCCGGCCACCGATCTCGCGACCGCATGGCTCACGTTCGGCCCTGAAGCGCGACGGGTGTTCCGCGCGGTGGTGACCGACGCATCCGAGCCGGAGTCCGGAGCCGCGGATGCCGCCACCTGGCTCCGTGCCCGCGGCTGGGCGCTCTGCATGGGCACCGCGCTCGCCACCGCGTCGGACGACAACCCGCGCATGCACGCGCTCGGCACCCACGTGCTGTCGCAACTTCTGCGTGAGGCGTACGGACGCTAGCCGCCCCAGGAGCGGCCATACCGCGTCGCACCCATCCGTGCCACGCTGGATGCCGTGCGCCCCTTCGTCCTGATCGCCACGCGCTTCGACGACCCGATCGCCGACGCGGAGTATCGGGCGTTCCGCACGTTCGGCGGGCTCGCGGCTGAGGAGCTGGTGCGCATCCGCCTCGAGCGCGATCCGATGCCCGAGCTGGACCTCGACGACTACTCCGGCGTGTTCGTCGGCGGCAGTCCCTTCAACGCCAGCGACCTGCAGAGCTCGAAGAGCGAGACTCAGGTGCGCGTCGAGTTCGAGATGTCGCAGCTGCTCGATCGGATCGTTGCCGCCGACTTCCCGTTCTTCGGCGCCTGCTACGGGGTCGGCACGCTCGGCGTGCACGAGGGCGCAGTGATCGACCGCACGTTCGGCGAGGAGGTCGACGCCGTCGAGGTGACACTCACGGAGGCCGGCATGCGCGATCCGCTGTTCGCCGGAATCCCGTCGCCGTTCCACGCCTGGGTCGGACACAAGGAGGCGGTCGCCGAGTTGCCTGCCGATGCCACGCTGCTCGCAACGGGGACCAGGTGTCCGATCCAGGCGTTCCGCATCAAAAACAACCTCTACGCCACTCAGTTCCATCCGGAGCTCACCGCCGACGACATCGTGGAGCGCGTGCGGGCGTACCGCTTCGAGGGCTACTTCGCGCCGGAGGAGCTGGATGCCACGGTGCACGCCATCCGCTCGGCCTCCCCTGTCACGGTCCCCGGTCGCCTGCTCAGCGCCTTCACCCGCCGCTATGCGCGCCCCTGACAGCCCGTCGACCTTCGGCACCGCCACGAGCCCAGCCGGCGGAGGTAGTCAGACGTGCATCACAAGCACGGCATAGGTCGCACCGAACACCCCCGCGCAGGATGTGCGGCATGCCCGACTACGCAGCAGCGATCGAATTCAGCGCCACGGACTTTCCGGGGCCCGAATTCAGGATGCTCCGCCGTCAGCTCGTCCCCCTGCTCCAGGCTTCGGAGGGCGTGACGGGCGTGCGCACCGATCGTGCCTCGCACGTCATCGGCGCGGTGGTCGTGGTGGCAGCACCGAGCTCGTCGACGGCCGTCGCCAGGGCTGGGGCTCTGGCTCGCGGGCTGCTGCCGCGCCTGCGGAAGGTGCGCACCGCGCGGATCCGTCTGCGCGTCGAGTTGAAACGCGATGAGCGGGCGCGAGGCGTTCGGGAAGGCGACTCGCGCCCGCTCATCGAAGCGAACACCTGATCGGGCCGCATTTCGTCATCCACCGCCCCGCCGAATTGTCAATACCCCCACGAACGGGGTACACGAAATGCGGTAGGTTGGAGTTGCTCCTGGACGTGGCATCCAGCACTCTCGACAACAGGTTCTGCCTGCAGGAGAGGCGAAACGGTGCGTTCCCGGGAGCGCCATAGGGAATCCTGGCGGCCGAGTGTTCGGGTCACTTCGCCTCCAGGATTCCCGCTTGTCCCACCGTGACCGTTCACGGCTGTGGCCCCAGGGCCGTTGCGGTGGCGTGAAGACTATGCGCCCCGGCATGGTCGCGCCCTAACGGTGCACATCATCCCTTGATTTCGCGCGATCTTCGTCGTATTTTCCTCATATGGAAATTTCCGCGACAGGAAAGAACGTCACAGAGGTCGACTCCGGCATCGGGGCCGTCTTCTCCGCGCTCGCGGATCCCACACGCCGTCGGATCGTCGACGCCCTGCAGAGCGACGAGACGACCGTCGGGGAGCTCGCCTCCCGTCTGGGAGTTGCGACTCCCGCGATGTCGAAACACCTGACCGTGCTCGAGAACGCCGGCCTCATCTCGCGTCGCCGCGATGCTCAGCGACGCTTGTGCCGGCTGGAGCCATCCGGATTCCAAGACCTCCACGAATGGGCTCGCCGCTACGAGAGCATCTGGGCAGGCAGCCTCGACAATCTGAACGACTACCTCGCGGGTCTGGGCAGCGCGGATCCGGCGGCGGCTGGACCGGCGCCACGACCCGGCCGCGCGACGCGCAGAGCAGCGAGCGCCGAGGAGGAACACGCATGAACGCGAACGCGACGACCGAGCAGCGGGATGCCGCTGGCATCCGGCTCTCTCGCGTGCTTCCGGCGAACGCGCCGACCGTCTTCCGGGCGCTGTCGGAGCCCGAGCACCTCATGCGCTGGTGGGGACCGCCGAACTGCCGTGTGGTGGAGTGCACCGTCGACTTCACGGTCGGCGGCATCTGGCACTACCGTCTCGCGTCGAGCGACGGCGCGCAGCACTGGAGCCGCGCTGTGTACCGCGAGATCGTTCCGGACTCCCGCATCGTCTACGCGGAGACCGGATCGGATGCCGCAGGCAGCGTCGTGCACGACCGTCCCGCCGCCGTCGGGACACTGACGCTCACGCCCGACCCCGACGGTACCCGTCTGGACGTTCGGCTCGTCTTCGTCTCTCCGTTGGAGCGCGACAATGCCGTCGCGAACGGTGTCGAAGCGGGCTTCACGGCAGCACTGGACCAGCTGACGGAGCTCCTGTCCAGCGCGGCATGACGCGAACCGCTTGACGAGTCGACTCCCCCGACGAAAGGAACGAAGGATGTCCGAGACCTCACTCACCGCTGTGCGCTCCGCCGACGGAACGGCCATCGCCTACGAAGCGCACGGCGACGGACCCGGCGTGATCCTGATCGACGGGGCGATGTGCTTCAGGGATTCGGGGCCGATGCGTCCGCTCTGCACGCAGCTGAACGACGACTTCACGGTGCTCATGTATGACCGGCGCGGTCGGGGCGAGAGTGGCGACACGGCTCCGTACGACGTCGACCGCGAACTCGACGACCTCGACTCGCTGCTCGACGTTCTGCTGGAGTCCACCGGCACGGCGTGCGCCGCCCCGGCCCTGCTCGGCATGTCGTCGGGGGCCGCATTGACGCTCCGCGCCGCCGCTCGCCTCGGCGACCGCATCCGCGGTGTGGTCGTCTACGAGCCGCCGTTCATGCCCGAACCGCTCACCGATGGGGCGCGCGCTTACACCGAGGCACTCCGCGAGGCCCTCGCCGCAGGCGACCGCGACCGAGCCGTCACCCTGTTCCTCGCACGCGTCGGGATGCCCGAGCAGGCCATCGCGGGCATGCAGCAGTCGCCTGCGTGGCAAGGCATGACCGGCATCGCGCAGACCCTCGCGTATGACGACGCCGTGATGGGCGACAGCCGGATCCCGACAGACCTCGTCGCGGACATCACGGCTCCCGTGCTGGCGCTGGCGGGAGGAGCGAGCCCGGACATGTTGCTGTACGGGGCTCGGGGAGTGGCGGACGCCGCACGCAACGGCGCGTTCGCAGTGCTCCCCGGCCAGGCTCACGATGTGCACGCAGCAGCATTGGCGGGCGCCATCCGCGAATTCCTGCGCCCCTGACGCCCGCCGGCACTCCCAGAGAGTGCCCTTTCCCCCGCCCGAGGGTGCCCGTTCCTCCGCCTGAGGGTGCGGGTTCCTCCGCCTGAGGGTGCGCGTTCTTCCGCCCGAAGGTGCGGGTTCCTCTGCCCGAGGGTGCCCGTTCTTCCGCCCGAGGGTGCGCCCCGAACCCCAAGATCGCACTTGGGTCCGGGGCGCTTCGTCCGCACACCCGCGGTTCAGCGCACCGGCACCTCGATGCGTCCCTCGACCGCGGCTTCGCGGTAGAAGATCACGGACACGATGGACAGCCACGCCCACGACACGACGACCGCCAGCGTGAACACGAGGTTCGCGGTGACCGATCCGGAACCGGCTGCAATGCACACGGAGCCGACGAGCAGGAACGCGCCGACCGCGGCGCTGAGCACGGCAAGCCGTCGCGAGCGCGCAGCAAGCCTGCGGGCGACGAGGAACGACCACACCGCGAAGGCGATGAAACCGAGACCGCCGCACAGCAGATGCATGGCCCCGTGCCACGTGAAGGCGGCGTCGGCGGCATCCGGTTGGAGCGCTCCGGCACCCATCAGCAGAACGCCGTACACGACCAGGTACACCCATGCCGTGCGCGCGGGACCGGCCGTGATGTGACGGTGCAGTCCGATCGCCGCCCCGATCAGCATCAGGCCGGTGAGCACGAACACGGTGACGTGCACCCATCCGGCCGGACCGAGCGAGAGGAGGCTCCAGCTGTCCCTCGCGAAGTCGAAACCCGGCGTCAGAAGCCCCTGGATCACGGACACGAGTACGTAGAACGGGCCGACGATCACGCCGTATCCGAGCAGGGACTTGGTGATTCGCGCCTCCGGCGTGCAGTCGATCCGCGTCGCGCCGGCGATCGACTCTGCAGACGTATCGTTCTGCGACGAAGCCATCTCGATCACTTCCTGATTCACGTCAATCCAAACTGAGCGGTTCAGTTTTGATTGATGCTAGGCTGGCTTCGACGGATGGTCAAGAGTCAGTGCGGTTTCGCATAGGTGAGCGGTCGGGCAAGCACACGTCCACGATCGGAGCAGGCGAACATCCGCGGGAGATCAAGGCGGAAGGGCAGGCGGATGCGAGCACGCAAGTCGGCAGAGATCCTGGCGGCGGCCCGCGAGCTGTTCCTGCGGGACGGCTTCGCCGCAACGTCCATCGATGCGATCGCCGGCGCGGCCGGCGTCTCCAAGGCCACGGTCTACAGCAACTTCACCGACAAGGACGCGCTGCTGATCGCACTCCTCGAGGCGATCACTGAGGAGTTGTCAGCGGTGTTCGCCCGAACCGCGAAAGGACTCGAGGGCGACGGAACGCCGCGCGAGCGTTTCATCGGCCTCGGCACCTCGATCGTGAACGGCGTGCTGCGCCCCGAAGTGCTCAGCCTGCGTCGGCTGGCGGTTGCACAGGCATCCGCCTTCCCCCGCCAGGTCGCCGAGTTCTGGCGAAACGGCCCGGCTTCCACCGTCGAGCTCATCGCTGCACATCTCGAGCGGATGGCGAAGGCCGGCGAGCTCGACGTCGCCGAGCCGCACGAGGCATCTGCGCAGCTCACGTACTCGCTGACCGGGCCGTTCCAGGACAGAGCCCTGCTCGCCGGCGAGCTGCCATCGCAGAGGGAGATCGCCGCTCATGTCAGTGCGACGGTCGACGCCTTCCTGCGCGCGTACGCCGCCTGATCGCTGAGGCGCTCGTCCGGCACATTTGTGCATTTCGGCTTGTATGAACGCGCACCCTCGGGAGGCGAAACGCGCACCCTCGGGAGGAGAAACGGGCACGTTCGGGAGGCGGAACGCCCGACTGACATGCGGATGCCCGGGTCTCGCGAGACTCGGGCATCCGTGCGTCAGGGCTATTCGCGGGCGAGTGCCGCGAGCGCCTCGAGCTCGAGGTCGAGGTACTGCTCGCCGCTGACGTCCACACCCACGCCGAGCAGTTTGCCGCCTGTGAAGGGACAGCCGTCGGAGTACTGGCTGCTGACAGCGTCGCCGCTGTCGTAGCCGATGCACAAACCATCTCCTGCGAGGGTGAACTTGCCGATCTGGGCGCGCATCGGACCCTCCGCGACGACGGTGTCGTCGACATAGAGCTTGCACGTACCGACAGACTCGCCGTGCTGGCCCGCGCTCTCCCTGATGAACTCGACGCCGAGTGCGTGCGCTCCGGGGGTCAGCGCCTCGGACGTGTATGTCTGCTCCGGCGGGATGCCGAGGAAGTTGTACACGTAGTTGAGTTTGCCGTCCCTGATGAACAGCGAGTGGCCACCGAAGCGCGATCCGTGTGCGAACAGCACCCCCTGAGCGTTCTCCTCGAGAATGAC
This sequence comes from Planctomonas sp. JC2975, assembly GCF_012985205.1. Classification (NCBI taxonomy): domain Bacteria; kingdom Bacillati; phylum Actinomycetota; class Actinomycetes; order Micrococcales; family Microbacteriaceae; genus Planctomonas; species Planctomonas sp. JC2975. Next base: position 1,951,361 of record NZ_JABEKS010000001.1, read on the forward strand.
GTCCGCGATGATCTTGAACGACCGACCACGAACGTTGACCGCGATGCTTTCGGACACCGCCGTCGTGTCGGGAAAGTAGACGTACCGTGTTCGCGGCGGCTCATCCTGCGGGCGTTCGATCGTCAACTGGTCGCGCGCCGACCGATCGTCGAGCGGCAGAACGTGGTTCTTCTCCGCCTCTTCGAACCAGGCATCGATGAGCTCCTTGAGCTTCTCGGGATGCTCCGCCGCAAGATCCTTGGACTCGGAGCGGTCGACATCGACGTGGTACAGCTCCCACCGGTCTTCGTCGAAGCGACCGTGGCCGGTGAGCGGGGCGTGGATGGCGGCCGCCTTCCAGCCGTCCTTCCAGATGCCGCGAGTTCCGAGCATGGCGAAGTACTGGACCTTCTTCTGCGTCGGGCCGTCGGGCTCCGCATCGAAGGAGTACCGCATGGAGATGCCGTCGAGCGGGCGCTGCTCGACACCGCGGAACACCGTCGGCATCTCGATGCCGACGACGTCGAGCACGGTTGCGACGATGTCGGTCGAGTGATGGTACTGATGCCGGACCTCGCCCCTGGCCTTGATGCCTGCCGGCCAGTGGATGATCATCGGATCGCACGTGCCACCGGAGAATTGCGAGTAGCGCTTGAACATCTGGAACGGCGTCGAGAACGAAGCCGCCCATCCCGTCGGGTAGTGGTTGTACGTCTCGGGTCCGCCCAGTACGCCGATCTTGTCGAGGTTCTCCTTGAGGTCGTCGGGGAACCCGTTGAAGAACTTGTTCTCGTTGACCGATCCGTCCGGCGATCCCTCACCGGACGCCCCGTTGTCTGCGCAATAGAAGATCAGCGTGTTGTCGAGTTGGCCGGTCTCCTCCAGATAGTCGATGATGCGGCCCACCTGCGAATCCGTGTATTCGCTGAATCCCGCGAACACCTCGGCCATTCGGCTGAAGAGCCGCTTCTCGTCGTCGGAGAGCGAATCCCACGGCTTGACGTAGTCGGCCGGGTTGGCTTCGTCCTCCGGCATCGGGTTGAAGGGCGTGAGCGCAGTGCCTTCAGGCAGGATGCCTCTCTCGATCATGCGGGCGAGCACCCACGTGCGGTAGGCGTCGTAGCCGTCATCGAACACACCCTTGTACTTGTCGATGTACTCCTTGGGCGCATGGTGCGGCGCGTGGTTCGCCCCCGGGCAGAACCAGGTGTACCAAGGTTTCGACGGGTTCGAAGCGTTCTGGTCGCGCAGCAGTCTGATCGTCTGGTCTGCGAGGTCCCTCGAGAGGTGGTAGCCGTCTTCCGGTGAGTATGGCGGCTCGATGAAATGGTTGTCCTCCACAAGGTCGGGGTACCAGTTGTTCGTCTCCCCACCGAGGAACCCGTAGAAGCGATCGAAGCCCTGCGAGAGCGGCCACTGCTCCTTGCTGCCGCCGGTCGAGACATCCTGCTCCGGGACGTTGTGGTCCTTGCCGATCCAGAACGTCGAATAGCCGTTCTTCTGGAGGATCTGTCCGATCGTCGCGCACTCCTCCGGGATCTGCCCCGAAAAGCCCGGGAAGCCGTTGGTGCCTTCCATGATGTTGCCCATGCCGTTGGCGTGATGGTTGCGGCCGGTGAGGAATGTGGAGCGGGTCGGTGAGCACAATGCAGTCGTGTGCCACTGCGTGTAGGTCAGCCCGTTCTTCGCGAGCCGATCGAGCGTCGGCATATTGATGCGACCGCCATACGGCGACCAGGACGCCATACCGGTGTCGTCATACAGAACGACCAGCACGTTCGGCGCGCCGTCTCTGGCCCGCGACTGCTCGTACGGCGTCCAGTCCGCGACCGAATCTCGAACATCGAGCTTGATCGTGCCATTGAACTTCTTCGACATCGTTCCTCCCCTGGACATCGTGAGTCGTGGTCACGGTAAGCCGACCGCCGTCTCACGAACAGAGAGTGCCCCCTCTTATCGCCCCACGGGGGTGAACGGAGACGAGTGCGGGCATCCGAAGCGGAATCCGTACCACGGAAGAGCGGGGTAGTCGGCTTCAGCGTGCGCACGGTCATCATCGAGCGCACCCTCGCGGCCGGACTCGTTCACTTTCGGGGACGGGCAGGCCTCAGGCCCGGCGGCGGCGCAGGATGCCGGCGAGCGCGATCCCGAGACCGGCGACGAGCAGGCCGATCGCGGTGATCAGCGCCGGCACCAGACTCGAACCCGTGCCGGCCAGCCAGGACGACGTGGGATCGAACGAGTTCGTCACGACCACCTGCACAGCTGTGCCGTCGCCGACCGTGACGGATGACGTCTGCACGTTGCCCTCGGTCGCCGGAGTCATCTGCACCTGGAGGGCACCACCGGTATCGGTCTCGCTCACGACGCACTCCGCGCCCACCGGCAGGTCGGAGTACGTGACGGGATCCGCCACCGTCAGCGAGCGGTCCGCACCTCCCGGAATGGCGATCGCGCCACCGTTCCAGGTGCACGCCAGGTGCACACCGAACGTGTCGTTCTGGTGCTCAGACGCACCGGGCCCGTCCACCTTCTTCGAGACGACGATCTGACCGATCGTGAACGTGTTCGTGACGGTGACGCTCACCGTGTCCTCGGCGCCGATCGTCACGACGTGCGGATCGATCGTGGTGTTCTGCGCGCCGGCCGCATCCGGTTCGGTAACGATGCACGTGGCGCCCGTCGGCAGTCCGTCGATCGTGGTCTCCAGCGGATCGTCACCACCGAGTACGACGTCGTTCGAGTAGACGATGTTCGGATCCGCTCCCGAATAGGTGCACAGCACGTGCAGCGTGAACGGTCCGGCGCCCCAGGTGGCAGCGCCCGCGCCATTGACGACCTTCAGCAGATCCAGCGACCCCGCCGTCATGGTGTTCGTGAACGCGACGGTCGTGACGGAGATGATGCGGACCCCGATCGCGAATTGCACGCTGTCGCCAGACGAGCTGACCGGCGGTTGGCCGGTCTGGTTGAGGGTGATGTCGGTCGAACCGGCACCGCCATCGTCGGTCTCGGTCACGGTGCACACCGAATCCGTCGGCAGATCAGAGAAGGACTGCGACCCGCCATCCGTGATGCTGAAGGTCGTGTCCAGGGTGGACACGCCGTTGTACGTGCACGACGCGGCGAATGTGAACGCCTGGTCGTACACGAGCGGATCGCCGTTGCGGTCCACGGCATCCGAATCGACCGTCTTCGTCACGGTGAATCCGCCGACCGTGTAGGCGTTGATCACGTGCACCTGGACGGTGTCATCGGTCCCATTTGAGGTGACGGTCACGCTCTGCGGAACCACAATCGAGGCGACGGCACCGGAATCGTCGGTCTCCGTGATGCTGCACACCGTTCCGATCGGAAGGTCGTCGTAGACCACCGGCGTACCCACGGTGAGTTCACGTGCCGCGCCGCCCGGCACCGTGATGGTCTCTCCCTGATACGTGCACGTGGCAAGAATCTGGAAGGTGTCACCGACGTGGCTCCCGCCGGAGGCGCCGGCGATGACCTTGTCGACCTGGATGCTGCCCACGTCGAACGTGTTCGTCACCGTGAGCTGTAGCGGCGTCGTCTGACTGGTGATCGTCACCTCGCTGACCTCGTTGCCGTCGGCATCCGTGATCGTGGTGCTCGTCGCCCCCTGGTCGTCGATCTCGGAGATGTCGCAGACCGCACCGATCGGAAGCGGATCGTATGACGCCTCCCAGTTGCCGGCCGACGAGAGTTCGCGGGTGGCGCCGCCGGGAATGCTGACCGGCGAGCCGTTGTACATGCAGGCCACGCTCACCTCGAACGGTCCTTGGCCCCAGGTCGCTGCGCCATCGCCGTCGATGATCTTGTGGATGTTCAGCGCACCGGTCTGGAAGTCGTTAGTGGCCGTGAAGGTCTGCGTGTCGCCGTCACCGACGGTGACGGAGTCCGGGGTCACGTTGTGCGTCTGTGCGCCGGCGAAGTCGGTCTCTTCCGTCGTGCAGGATGCCCCAGTCGGCAGGTTGTCGATCGTCTTGGTGAGGTCGTCAGGCGGCGACAGCTGGAACGTCTCGTCGTAAACCGTGTTCGGGTCGGCACCGTCCAGTGTGCACGTCGTGTGGAACGTGAACGGTCCCTGCCCGTAATCCGCGGCACCCGATCCGGTGATGACCTTCGTGATGCTCACCGAACCGACCGTCATGTGGTTGGTGAACGCGGCCGTCGTGATGGTCGCGTTCCCGTCGCCGACCGTGAACTGAGTCGAGGATCCAGTCGTGGTCGATGTGTCGCCGCCCGTCGTCAACGTGATGTCGGTGGACCCGGCTCCGCCGTCGTCCGTCTCTGTCACGGTGCACTCTGCTCCGGTCGGGATTCCAGTGAACGCCTTGGACTCGCCATCGTGCAGGGTGAACGTCTGGTCGGCGGCGGTCACGGCCTCCTGCCCCAGATACGTGCAGGATGCGGTGAACGTGAATGCCTGGTCGTAGACGATCGCATCACCGTCCTGGTTCTCCGCACCGCCGTTGTCCACGGCCTTGCTCACCGTGAAGCCCCCAGCCGTGAAGGTGTTCGAGATGGTGAAACGCGCCTCATCCGGAGTGCCGACGTACGGATGATCCACCTGGTCGTTCGTGCTGACGTCGCGGTCAGCGGTCAGCGGCGTCGTCGGACTCACGGTCGCGGTATCGCCGGGAATCGCCGGATCCTCGACGACCGTGCAACTCGCGAAGAGCGGCAGGTTGACCGGTCCCGTCGTGTTGTCGTAGACGAACACGCTGCCGTCCGACGGCACACTGGGGCGGCTCGCGTCGCTGCCGTCGGCGAACATCAGATCGACAGCCTGCCCGTTCGACGTGCACGTGACCAGCATCGGATACGAGTTCGGCAGGTTCACGTCGCCCGAGAAGTCGGGGGCGTTCACCTCCTTCACCATCTGCAGCTGTCCGGTCGCTGTGGCGACGGCGACGCGCTGCGGCTCGGCCGGCAATTCTCCATGCTCCGGCTGGGACACCGTCGCGACCGTCCGAGACGCGCCCGCGAAGGAGTTGTACGCGATCGGCTCGCCCGACGGGACCGCCGACTCCTTGGGAAGGACCGACGGCGTGCGCGTGTCGAAGGAGATCGAGAGCGTCGAGCCAGGGCGCAGCCCCGAGCCGAACGGGGTCTCCGGGTAGGTCACGACGAACTCGACGCTCCGCGCCGCAGCGAGCTCCGACTCCGGGGTGCTGGAGTCGAACGCCGTCCAGCCGAAGTCGCACGCCGGATCCGTCGACGTCTGATCGGTGTAGACCCTGATCGCGTTCTCGTTGCAGTCCTGGCTGAGCACCTGCGTCGAGTAGTACGCGGTCAGCGTCGCCAGAGGATCGAGATTCGCCTCGACGCTTCCTACCAGCGTGGTCGCGAACTGCGATCCACGGCCTCCCGGCACGATCACGCCCTGGTCACCCACCGCAGGCAACGTGTCCACGGCCGCGATCACGCGGGCGTTCGCATTGCCCGAATTGGTGAAGTCGAGCTTCCAGGTCTCGTTGCCGCCGGGTCGAGTGATCGGTGCGCACGGGTAGCTGTAGAAGTCGTCAGTGGATGTGCTGCACTCGTCGGCGCCGGTGCCTGCGACGTTGAGCACGCCGAGGTCGTCCTGGCTCGGATCGGCGGGATCCCCTGCGCTGTCGCCCTTGACCCACTTCTTCATCGAGACGACGGAGCTGGCCGCCGGCGCTACGGTCGTGTCCGCCGCGCAGTCTGCCACGTTGTGGGTGTCCGGATTGGGCACCATGTCGGTCGTCGTCGACTGACACGTCTCGAAGAGACGATCAGACGTCGCCGTCACCGTGTTGTGGATCACAGTGTCCGGATCGAGCCCGGGGCGGAACAGCAGTGGAGCACCCACCGTCAACGTCCACCCGTGCACGAAGACGAAGTCGTCGGGTGTCGTCACGGTGATGATCCCGGTCGACTCGTCGAGATGCGCGGAGAAGCCCGTCGTGTCTCCGATCTCGCCGTTCGGTCCCATGAGAGTGAACGTGTAGGCGGGCGGTGTCGGCTCAATCACCGGCGACTGCGCCGGGTTCCCCACTAACGGCGTGATCTGGTCGGTGACCGTCAGCCCCGTCATGTCCCATTGGCCGGTGTTCGTGACGGTGAAGACGTACGGGATCGAACCGTTCGCGTCGAGCAGCGCCGCCGATCCTCTCGTCTTCGTCACCTTGACGGAATTCACGAGGTGCTGCACGAGGGTGGTCGCTGTTGCCGATGAGTCGTCAGTGAAGCTCTCCCCCGGACCGAACTGGGCGTCGCCGTGCGAGCGCACCGTATTCGTGATGATGCCGAGCTGAGTCTCGCCGGGGTTCGGCTGCAGGTCGGGACGGTCAGTGCCGACCAGCAGGCTCGGATCGCTGCGCGTGAACTCCCGCCGCATCGTGCTCAGCGAATAGCTGAGCTTCGGGTTGTACGGCCGCTCCCACTGCACAGGCGTGCCGTCCACGAGTTCGCGCGCCTCGAAGCGCACCCCGACTACTTGCGATGCTGACACCCCGTTCGGCAGGTCGAACGTGACCGTTCCGGTGGACGACACCCACTCACCCGTCGTCCAACACGCGGAGGTCTGCGTGACGATGGTGCCGTTGCAGGATGCCACGAGCTGGCCGGCCACGACGGCCCAGGTGATCGTCTTGCCGTTGGCCGGGTCGTCCGTGAGCACATCCATCCGCACCTCGTTCACCGGAACGGGCACCGAGATGGACGCTCCGGTGTAGTCCATGGTGTTCCAGAACGTCGGCGTGTCATCAGTCGTCGTCATCAGGATGGTGCGGGCGTTCCCGTCGGGCTGCGACACCAGAGTCGAGGTGTAGTTGGGAGGCGTGACGTCCTCGGTCATGGTCGGCGGGTCGATCGACTTCTGGGTCGTGACGGTGTAGTTCGCTTCGACGATGTTGAACGACGCGTTGGCGTCGGCCTCGCCGGAACTGCAGAACCCGCTCGGCGGGTCGGTGCACGGGATGCGGTCGGGGCTGTCCACTTGCACGTGTGCGTCGTTCTCGACGGCGTTGCCGTTCGTCGGCTGCATCGGCAGCCCCGACGAGCGATAGGTCGATCGCAGCTGCCACGTGAGCCCCACGATGCCTTGTGCTGCCGTGTTGATGATCGGGGCTCCGTCGGGCGTGCCGAACGACACCTGGATGCCCGTCACGGTGGACAGGTCCGTTGGCGACAACGCCTGGGCGTCAGCCAGTGTGTAAGTGCCGGCCGCGGTGCCGCCGGCCAGGGTGACAGTCGTATCGTCGGCCGTGGCACCGGGAGGCGGGGTGACCGTGTCGATCGAGTAGAGGTTCAGCGTGTCGAAGACGGTTGGCGCTGCCTGGCTCGCGGACGGATCGGAGATGACCATCGACGAGATCTTGCCTGCAGTGTTGTTGGTGCCGGTCATCGTCGAGGAGATGAGCGGATAGTCGGACTGGTCCGTTCCCTCCTGTGGCAGGCCGAGGTCGGCCTGGTCGAACGACTTGGACAGTTCGACGTTGACAGGCGAGTCCGTGATCGTGATCGTGTCGTTCGCCGACGAGGTGTACACGCTGTCGTCCTGCAACGTGCCATCGCCCTGCACCGTGTTGTTCACGACGCCCGGATCACCCGTGTTGTATGTGTACGTGTGCTCGGTGCCGAGCACGTACTGCGTGGGATTGCTGCGAAGCGTGTCGCGAAGGGTCCACACCAGGTTCAGTGGACGCGAGAAGTCGTACGACGACCCGACGCCCGCCCCGGCAGTGCGCTCCGAATAGACGAACCTCAGGCCAGTGGCCGCCTGTTGCTGAGCCCCGCTGAGGGTGTAGCCGCCGAACTGACCCGTGCAGCCGCTCGCGCAGGCCTGAGCCGTGATGTCCACCCACGCGCCGTCCTCGTAGAGGCTCACCTCGCTGATCACGTCCTGTGCGATCTGCGGATCATCGGCCGTGGTGATCGGCGCGATCTGCTTGAGGTTCCACGCGTCGAAGACGCTCGTGGAGACATCGGTCAGCTCGCCGAGCGATGCCGGATCGCTGATCGCCATCGATTTCAGATTCAGGCCGGAGGTCGACCAGCCGATCCGCGTGGTGCGATCCTCGCCGGAGAGCGCAGGGACCGTGTCCTGCGTCCATGCCTTGTCCACGAGCTGCGGCCCCGTGCCGCCGCCGTTGATCGGGATGATGTCGATGCTGGCGTCCGCGCACGCCGTCTGCGGCGAGCGCACCGCGTTCGGGTTGGCGACCTTGCTGCAGACGCCGTTGTCGACGGTGACCGGAGTGTCGTTGGTCTGCGTCGTCTCGACGCCTATGGTCGGGGTCACATTGAATCCGGGCGGCAGTGTGTCGGCGCATCCGCTTGCCGTGCTCGGCAAAAACACGAACTGGATGCCGCCGATGTCGGACTTCAGGTCGGCCGGAACGGTGTACGTGTAATTCTGCACCGGCCCCTCGATGCCGCTGGCACCCGGGAACGTCACGTACTTTCCCTGAGACACGGACCAGTAGTTCACGGTGAGGGTGGAGCAATTGGGGATGTCCGTCTGCACGTTGTCAGCCGTGAACTGGTTCCAGAATCCCGTCGTGTCCGTCCCCGGGCTGTTCGGGTCGGAGATGACGAGAGTGTTGGAGCCCACCGACGAGTCGTCCGACACCTTGCCGGTGAGTGAGATCGTGGCCGTGGTTCCAGGGACGCCGTAGATCTGGGACGGCGTCATCTTCTTGGTCACCTCGGTGTCGACAGTCAGCGGCGAGATGGTGAAGTCCGCCTTCGTGTCCGCGGTGCCCGTCTGGTCCTCGGTGTTCGTGACGGAGGTGTCGACGAAGTTCGTGCTCGATTTCACCGTGACGACCCGGTTGGCCGTGACGTCGATCGGGATCTCCGCGTACGTGCCGGATTCGATGCCGTCGGTGCCCGGCGACTCGTACGTCACGCTGAATCCGTCGACCGTGCAGCCGGACTGCGGATCCGGCAGCGTGTTCACCGCCGTCGTCGAGTCGGTGGTGGACGCGCAATCGGTGTATGTGTACGTGATCGTCGCCTCGGTGGCCGCTACCGGCCACGTGAGGTTGCTGCCGAATCCGGTGAACGTGAGTCCCTGCTCGCTGAAGCCCGGCTGTCCCGCCGTGGGTTCGTTGATCGTCAGGGACTCGACATCCTGCGCCCCCACTGTCGCCTTCACGTCGGCCGTCGCGGCTTGCCCAGACAACAGCGTCGTGTCGTCGAACGACTTGGTGATCGACACGTCCGGCGCGTTCGCAGACATGGTCACGTCTGCGCTGTCGGTCGCCGGGTCACTGGACTCTCCGTTCTTCTGCACGATGGTGCTGGCGTCGTTGTGGATCGTGACCGAATCGCCCTCGGGGATAGTCGTGACCTGGTCGTTGGTGGTCGAATGGATGACGACCTTCCCTGAGGCGCCGGGCGCGTACGTGCCGTGGAAGGTGACGCGGATGCCCTCCGGCGTGTCCGGGGGCACAGGGGCCGTCGTGGTCCACGTGCCGTTCACCAGATACTCGATGTCAGTGCTCGTCGTGGTCGGAGGAGGTGTGATGTCCGGGGCACCGCTGAAGTCGAGGTACTGGAGGTTCGTGGGCGGATTGGCAGGGTCGACGGGATCCTGCACGACGATCGTGTCGACGTTCTGGTTCGACTGGTTACTTGGCGTCAGCGTCCAGTCGACCGGTCGCCCCGGCACGGCCGGGATCGTGCTGACCGAAGCGTTCTTGCTCATGCCGGCGTCAAGCGTCGTCGGCACGTTCAGCGTGACATCCGCCGTCCCGTTCTTGCTCGGCGCGTTGTCGGCGTTCGCCGTTGCGGTGTTCGTGATGGTCTCGCCGTTGTATGTGCCCGGCACATCGGTGGGCACTTGCGCAGAGACCGTGATGATGACCTGATTGCCGGCGATCATGCCGGTCTCAGGCGTCCCGTTGTAGGTCCAGCCTTCTGTTGGCGTCACGACGAAGCCGGTCGAACCGGCGTAGCTCACGCTGACCGGTCCACCGGACGAGAGCGACGCGGTGACCTGCGGGCTGGCATTCGGATTGAGCACGAGCGGAGCCGGCAACTCGTCCGCGACGTTCGCGTTGACGCAGCCGCCGACCGTCGTCGAACTGCACGAAACGGTGATGCGGTACTGGAACGTGTCGCCCGGTTGGAACGTGGTCTGCGTACCGACCACTTCCTTGGTGATCTGGAACGCCGCATCGGGATCGGCCGCGGCTGCGGGCGCCGTCCCGATCAAGGCTCCACTGAGCGTGAGAGCGACGACCCCGACGATCGTCGCCACCCGCATTGTCCACGAACGCAGTCGCACGTGTGCACCCCCCGATGCCGACGATCCGATGGCAGGCCGAACCGCCGTCGCCCTCCCATCGTGCCTCTGACCATCGGGTCGCGCCACCCTCGACCCCATCCGAGTTGGGTGAGATGACCCAGGCAGGGTGCTCATACGATCGCCCCATGGATGCCAGGATCGCGCCCATCGTGCTCATCCCCGCGCTGGCTCTTCTGGCGCCGATCTTGTCGACGCTCGTCGGCCGTTTCGTAAAAATACCCCTGGTCGTGTACGAAATCGTGCTCGGCATTCTTGCGGGTCCCAGCGTGCTGGGCTGGATCCCGAAATCGGATGCCCTCACCACCTTCTCCAACTTCGGCCTCGCGTTCCTCTTCTTCATGGCCGGCAACGAGATCGACTTCGCGACGATCAAGGGGCGCCCGCTGAACAGGGCCATCATCGGGTGGCTCATCTCGCTCGCGGGCGGACTCGTGCTCGGCATCCTGCTGGCGCCCACTCCGATCGCGGGGATCTACGTCGGCATAGCGCTGTGCTCGACCGCGCTCGGCACGCTCATGCCTCTCCTGCGCGACGCCGGTGAGCTGCGAACACCGTTCGGGCTCGCGGTGACGGCCGTCGGCGCGATCGGCGAGTTCGGCCCGCTCGTCGCGATCTCGCTGTTCCTCTCCGGACGCACGCCGCTCGCCGGGGCCCTCGTGCTGATCGGGTTCGTCATCATCGCGGGAGTCGGGGTGTGGCTGGCATCCCGCGGAACGCACGAGCGGTTCCACCGTCTGGTGACCGCAACAATGCACACCAGCGGCCAGTTCGTCGTGCGCTTCGCCGTCGCGATCATCGCCGCGCTCGTCGGGCTCAGCATCGCGCTGGGGCTGGACATGCTGCTCGGAGCGTTCGCCGCCGGCATCCTGAGCAAAGTGTTGCTCTCCGGCGCCAAGCCCGAGACGTCCGAGCAGATCGAGGGCAAGATCGAGGCTGTCGCGTTCGGCGTCGTCGTCCCGGTCTTCTTCCTCACGACTGGCGTCAACTTCGACCTGCTCGGGCTGCTCGCGGACTCGCGGGCGCTCATCCTGCTGCCGATCTTCCTGGTGCTCTTGCTCGTCGTGCGCGGTCTCCCTGGGCTGATCGCCTCACCGAAGGGCGCGACCGGCAAGGACCGCGGCGCGCTGGCGCTCTTCTCAGCAACCGCGCTGCCCATCATCGTTGCCGTGACGAACATCGGTCTGAAACAGCACGACCTGTCGTCGGGAACGGCAAGCGCACTCGTCGGCGCCGGGATGCTGTCGGTACTGCTCTTCCCGGTGATCGCACTGGCGCTGCGGCGCAGCTCAGCCGACGGCGGCGTGCGCCCGCCTGACGCTGAGCACGTGCCGACCGTAGGGTGAGCGGCCCTGCTGCCGATAATCTTCGGCTGCTGACGCCTCGTACCGGCCTGTTCCGTGCCTGGCACGACGCGACCCGCGCTCCGAAATCCGGAGCTCGCAACGAATACCGAAGGTTTCCTCCGGTATTCGGCGCGAGAGCGCAATCACTCCGGTTTTCGTAACGCGACGCGCGACGTGGCGCACGGCGGGCCGCGGCCCGGTCAGCGCTCGACGACGAACGACTCCCCCGGGCGCACCGCGCGAAGCTGGTAGGCGCCGGCGAAGCCGAGCGATCGCGAGGTCCACTGGGCGGTGACGGTGCTGGCCTGCGTGTCGAACGTCAGCGTGAGGCGATGCGGGGTGTCGATGAAGGCGACGTCGATGCGCGGGGTGGCGACGGAATCCGCATCGAGGATGCCGCCCCTCGCCGCGATCGGAACCTCGAGCGTTCCCGAGTCCCCGCCCTCGGTCACCGCCCACGAGCCGTCACCGACCCGGCCGCCGACCGAGCCTGTCGGCGTGGACGGCGTCTGCGGCACCGCGACGGCGGCGATCCAGCCCTGGGCGCTCGCCCGGTCCGGGTCGTCGACGGCGTCGTCGAGGGGCACCGCAGACGTTGTCGGGCGCTGCGACCCATCGGCCGACGCACTGCCGGCCGGGTCCTCGTGCAGCGCGACCGTCCAGCCGTCGGCGTCGCGCTGCAGCACGACGCGCGTCAGCTGGGGGTATCCGTCGGGAGCATCCGGGTCACCCACCGAACGGTACTCACCGGCCGCCGAGGCGTCCAGCTGCGCGAACGGCCGCAGATCCGCGGGGAACGGGATGCTCAACTCGAGACCGAGCAGCGCCTCGCCGCCGTCCGGCCGAGGTGCGAGCGGCTCGTCGTGGAACGCAGGAAGCAGGTGCTCCCACACCAGGTTCAACTCCTGCTGCATGTCGTGCACCTGCGCAGTGATGGCCACCACGGCATCCTGCTCGGGAAGCACGAGGCAGAACTGGCCGAAGGCGCCGTCTCCGCGGAAGCCGTGGCGCGACATCCAGAACTGGAAGCCGTATCCCTGGGCCCAATCGGACTCCGGGGCCAGCGGATCTCCGGGCGTCGCGTTCGCCACCTGCAGGCTCGTCGCCTCCTTCACCCACCACTCGGGGAGCAGACGCTCGCCGTCCCACACTCCGCCGTCGAGGTAGAGCCGTCCGAGCTTCGCGATCGCCTCAGGCGGCGCGAAGAGTCCGGAGAAGCCCAGTTCGACATCTGCCGGCTGCTGCTGCCACCCGAGCGGCGGGATTCCCAGAGGCTCGAAGAGCCGCGTCTGCAGATAGTCGGTGAGGCGCTGTCCCGAGCGCCGCTGCACGATCACGCCGAGTGTGTAGGTGGCGAGTTGGTTGTATGTGAACACCGTGCCGGGCTCGCGCTCCGGCGGGGTGGCAAAGAACTGACGGATCGGATGCTCGCGGTCCTGCCAGAACGACACGATCATGTCCTGCAGGTGGCCGGTCGCCATCGAGGCGAGATGCCGCACCAGGATGCGCCGGCTCTCGGGCGCGACGCTGTCCGCGTACTCCGGAAAGTAATCGACGGCGGAAGTGTCCAGGTCGAGGAGGCCCTCTGCGGCGGCGAATCCCGCTGCCGTGCTCGTGAAGCTCTTGCTCAGCGAGTACACGAGCTGCGGACGGGTCGTCGCATACGGCGCCCACTGAGCCGAAGCGACCACCGCGCCATGCCGGACCACGATCAGTGCGTGCGGATCGATCGCGGGATCCGCGTCGTAGGCGTCGATGAGCGCGCGGATCCCCGCCGGATCCACGCCCTCGGCCTCCGCGGTGCTCGTGCGCCAGAACGCGCTGGCTCGGGTTTCGGTCGGCTGGCCGGATGAGGTGGGCACAGGCATCCTCTCGTCGTCGCTGAGCGTGTCGTCCGAGCATGTCATTTCGGGCGCAACCGCGCGGAACGCACCTGCCGGGCAACGGCATCGGCAAGTCCATTTGTTACTAGTCACTAACTAGTAACATGACCACCATGGCGGAGCGGATGCGCGGGGACGCGCGGCGGGCACAGGTACTGGAGATCGCGGGCCGCGAGTTCGCGGAGCGCGGGCTCTCCGGCGCGTCCGTCGAGGCGATCGCACGCGAGGCGGATATCACCCAGGCCTACGTCTTCCGCATGTTCGGCACCAAGAAGGCGCTGTTCCTGGAGCTCGTCACAGCGGCGTTCGACAGGGTCAGCGAAGGCATGATGGCGGCCGGCGAGGGGATGACGGGCACCGAGGGCCTCTCCCGCATGGGCGCCCAGTACTACGACCTCCTCGCCGATCGCACGGCGCTCCTCCTTCAGCTGCAGGGTTTCGCCGCCTGCGGAGATCCGGAGGTGCAGACGGCCGTGCGCGAACGACTCGCCCGCATGTGGCACGTCGTCGCCGACACGACCGCCCTCGACGCCGTCACCGTCAAGTCGTTCCTCGCCTTCGGCATGCTGCTGAACGCCGGAGCCGCCGTGGACGTCGCGCACATCGACGAGGCGTGGGCCGACGGAATCCGAACGCTCGTCAAGCCAGGACTGTTCGACCACATCACGGCCGAGACGAACCGGTGAGCGCGCCGCCGACCGCCGCCTCTCCGCGCCGCCTGGGTGCAGCGCTCGTCACCATCGCGTTCCTCGGCGCCGTCATCGGCGGCGTCGGCGCACCACTCATCACGTCAGTGGCGCTCGACCTCGCCGTCCCGCTGGATGCCGCGCAGTGGACGCTCACCGTCACGCTCTTCTCCGGTGCGATCGCCGCCCCCGTGCTCGGTCGCCTCGGCACCGGCCCCCACCGACGCACCACCGTGCTGATCACCCTCGGACTGGTCGCACTCGGCGGCCTTCTGACGGCCGTACCGCTGCCCGCCGGTGGCTTCTCATTCGGCGTGCTGCTGGCCGGCCGCGCACTGCAGGGCCTCGGTCTCGGGGCCCTGGCCCTGCTGATGAGCGTCGCCCGCGACCATCTGCCGCCGGAACGAGCCCGCTGCGCCATCGCGACCATCTCCGTCGCGGGAACCGTCGGAATCGGCATCGCCTACCCGCTCATGGGACTCGTCGACCAGTACCTGGGACTCCGCGCTGCCTACGGGCTCGGCTTCCTCATCTCGCTCACCGGGCTCGTCATCGCGTGGAGGGCGATCCCGCGGGATGCGTCGCGTGCGAGCATCCGCATCGACATCGGCGGCGCCGTGCTCCTCGGCATCGGCACGCTCGGCGTGCTGCTCTGCGTGGCGCAGCCTTCCGTGTGGGCGAAAGTGTGGGTCGGGGCAACCATCCTCGTCACCGCCGGCATCGCGCTGGCCGCGTGGGTGGTCGTCGAGCGGCGCTCGTCCGCCCCGCTCGTCGACGTGCGCCTGCTCGCGCGCGCCGGACTCCTGAGCGCCAACGCCGCGATGCTCGTCTCCGGCGTCGGCATGTACCTCCTGTTCTCGCTTCTCACCCGCTTCGTGCAGACGCCGCAGGCCGCGGGCTACGGATTCGGGCTCTCCGGGCTCGCGGCGGGTGCGGCGCTCATCCCGTTCTCGTTGTTCGGGTTCGCGGCGGGACGACTGACGCCCTGGATGACGCGCCTCGCGACAGCGAGGTGGGCGTTCGTGATCCATGCCTCGTTCGTCGCCGTTGCCGCGCTCGTCTTCGCGACCCTTCCGGGATCGCTCATCGCGACGCTCGCCGCGATGGCCGTGCTCGGCTTCGGTGTCGGCGGGGTCTCCGCGACCATGCCGGGGCTCGTGCTGGCTGGCTCGCCCAGTGAGGAGACGGCGAGCGTTCTCTCCATCAACCAGATCGTCCGCAGCGTCGGGTTCAGCATCGGCAGCGCCCTCGCCGGACTGCTGCTCGCCACGGCGACCCCGCACGGCAGCGTGTTCCCGTCGGAGAACGGCTATGCCATCGCCGCGGCGTGCGTGCTTCCGCTTCTCGTGCTCAGCGCGGCCGTCATTCTGGTTCCCCATCGCCGGTGAAGCGCTCGTAGTCGTCCCAGGTGTCGATGTCGTCGGCGACATGTGCGTCGTCCGCGATGGTCGTGACCGCCAGCCCGGCGAGCAGGGCGCGGACCGACTGGTCGCGTCCGGCATCCGGAAGAGCGGATGCCGCTGCCCGGAGTGCCACCGTGCGGTAAACGCCCGTGAGCCATTGCGACCGTCCCGTCGCATCCGCGAGGCAGGCGCCGTCGGAGTCGGGCGGCAGCGCGCCCAGCTCCCGGTCCAGACGCGCGACCGCCTGTTCCACGTGCGGGAGGTCGCAGGCGAGCACGAACGTCCACGCGGGGTTCCCACGCGGATGGGGCGCCGCCAGCGCAGTGGCGATGGCCGCCGCGGGACCTGCGAACGGCGGATCCTCACGGCGCCACTCGATGCCCGCACGCTCGCTGGCGGTCGTCTCCGTGTTTCCGGATTCGGCACCGCCGGACTCCGCGCCTCCTGATCCTTCGCCTCCGGATCCCTCGCGGCCATGGCCGGGCGCCTTCCCATCGCCCGGACGCGGCCCCACGATCACGATGGCTTCGCATCCGACTGCGGTCACGGCCGCGACGGCCGCATCGAGCAGCGAGCGTCCGTTCACCTTCAGGGAAGGCTTGTCGATGCCGCCCATGCGGGAGGCACGGCCGCCTGCGAGGAGGATCGCGCCGCGGGAGGTCGCATCCGGATCTGCGGTGCTCATCGCCCCAGCATGACAGCATGCCGACCACGGCCGGAGTCAGCCGGCAGAACGCCGCAGCTGCGGCTGAGAACGTGCGAAAGAGCCGCAACTGCGGTGCTACGGTGACCACATGTCCGCAAGCTACAAGATCGCGCAGGCCGCGCGACTCCTCGGCGTGAGCGACGACACCGTGCGTCGGTGGGTGGAGCAGGGGACGCTTCCGGTGACGGATGCCACGCCCACCGAGATCCCGGGCGAGGCGCTCGCCCAGCGTGCGGTAGAGCTCGCGCGTGCTGCTGACGACCCGACCGACGTGCTCTCCAGCGCCCGCAACCGCTTCACGGGAATCGTGACACGTGTCATCGCAGACGACGTCATGGCACAGGTGGACATCCAGGCAGGTCCGCACCGTGTCGTCTCGCTGATGAGCGCCGAAGCCGTGCGAGACCTCGGGCTCGAGGTCGGCTCACTCGCCGTCGCCGTCGTGAAGGCCACTACCGTCATCGTCGAGGTGCCGGGCACCTGACCCCTGCATCACCACTACTGCCACGAGCACCACTGAAATCCTCGGAGGAACGACAATGCGCCGCCTGCCCCTTCTCCTCGCAGCCACCGCGTCGGTGGCTCTTCTGCTGTCCGGATGTTCCGGGACCTCGGGTGCCGGCAGCACGACGACGGCGACGGCCACCTCGACCGCCGACGCTCTCAGCGGCGACCTCGCCGTGTCAGCAGCGGCATCCCTCCAGGGCGCGTTCGACAAGGCGGCGGCGGAGTTCGAGAAGGCGCATCCCGACGTGCACGTCACCGCGAACTACGACGGATCCAGCACCCTGGCGACTCAGATCATCGGCGGTGCGAAGGTCGACGTGTTCGCATCGGCGGACCAGGCGAACATGGCGAAGGTGACGGATCCGGGACTGGCATCCGATCCGACGGTCTTCGCCCGCAACACGCTCGTGATCGTGACGCCCAAGGACAACCCTGGCAACGTGAAGTCGCTGAGCGATCTGTCGAACCCGAACCTCAAGGTCGTGCTCTGCGCGCCCGCCGTGCCGTGCGGATCCGCCGCGCAGACGCTGCTGAGCAACCAGGGCGTGAAGGTCACGCCAGTGAGCCAGGAGCAGAACGTGACGGCGGTGCTCACCAAGGTGGAGACCGGAGAGGCCGACGCCGGACTCGTCTACGTGACGGACGCTGCCACCACCGACAAGGTGAAGACGATCGTGCCGGAGGGCGCCGACAAGGTGGTCAACTCGTATCCGATCGTGGTGCTCAAGGGTGCCCCGAACCCGGCGGCGGCGAAGGCGTTCGCCTCGTTCATCACCGGACCCGACGGGCAGAAGATCCTGGCGTCATTCGGATTCCAAAAGCCATGAACCGTCGCGGCTACGCGCCGCCCGTCCTGGCGATTCCTGCGATCGTGGGACTGCTGTTCCTGACGCTGCCGCTGGCCGCACTGGTCGGCCACGTCGAGTGGTCGACACTGTGGGGCGACATCACCTCACCGCAGGCGCTTGAAGCCCTTCGTCTTTCCGTGACGACGGGACTCATCGCCACGGCACTGTCGCTCGTGCTCGGCGTGCCGCTCGCGCTTCTCATCGCGCGGTCCGGCGCTCGCACCGCCGCCGTGCTCCGCGCCGTCGTCACGGTCCCCCTGGTCCTGCCGCCGATGGTCGGTGGCCTCGCGCTGCTGTTCCTGTTCGGCCGCACCGGATGGCTGGGCTTCACCGGATGGCAACTCCCCTTCACGACGTCCGCCGTGGTGCTCGCGCAGACGTTCGTGGCGTTGCCGTTCCTCGTGCTCGCCCTGGAGGGCGCGCTGCGCACCTCGGGACTCGAGTACGAGCGCACGGCGGCGAGCCTCGGGGCCGGGCGATGGACGACGCTCTGGCGGGTGACGCTGCCGCTTGCCGGTCCCGGTCTGCTGTCCGGCGTCATCCTCTGCTTCGCGCGCGCCGTCGGCGAGTTCGGCGCCACGGCTCTCTTCGCCGGCAACGCGCCCGGCGTCACCCAGACCATGCCGCTTGCCATCTACACGGCGTTCAACGGCGGCGGGGTCAGCCAGGATGCCGCCGTCGCGCTGTCCCTCCTCCTGTTGGTGACGGCGATCGCGGTGCTCCTGCTCGTGCGCGCCTGGCGTCCGGATGCCGCCGCGAAGGAAGGCATGACCAAGGAGGTCGTGCAGTGAACGGGCCGGCGGCAGCGCCCGACGACCCGGCCGACGACGCCGTGTGGTCCGACGACTCGGTGCAGTCGCCCGATGCTGCATCCGGATCGGTTCTGGATGCGCGCATTCGCGTTGTCCACGGTGCATACGGGCTCGACATCGAGGTGCACGCCGACCCCGGCGAAGTCGTCGCCGTGATGGGTCCGTCCGGGGCCGGCAAGTCCACCATGTTCGAGGCGATCGCGGGCTTCGTGCCGCTCACCGACGGCGAGGTGCGGCTCGACGGCCGCACGCTGGACGCGGGATCCGGTCCTCACGTGCCGTCGCCCGTTCGGGGCGTCGTGCTCATGGGACAGGACGCCCGACTCTTCCCGCACCTCTCGGCCCGCGAGAACGTGGCGTTCGGTCCGCGAGCGCGCGGCACCTCGAAAGCCCGCGCCCGAGCGGATGCCGATGCCTGGCTCGCCCGCGTCGGCCTCCCCGGTCTCGGCGACCGACGCCCCGAGCAGCTGTCCGGCGGTCAGCAGCAGAGGGTCGCGCTGGCCAGGGCGCTGGCAACGGGTCCGCGACTCCTGCTCCTCGACGAGCCGTTGCGCGCGCTGGATCCGGAGACCGCGACGGGGATCCGCCACCTGCTGCGTGACGTGCTGACGGCGACACCGACCACGACGCTGGTGGCGACGCACGATGCGGTGGACGCTGCATCCTTCGCCGATCGACTGGTGGTGCTCGAGTCCGGACGGGTCACGCAGTCGGGAACCGTGCACGACGTTCTGAGAGCACCCGCCACACCGTTCGTTGCGGTCGTCGCCGCCACGTTGCCGCTCACGTCCGACGACACCGCGCAGAGCCGAGGGGCGCACGACGCCGGCTGGAGCGTGCGAGTCGTGCATGTGGCATCCGACGAGACAGGACTGCGCGTCCTGGCGCGTACGCCGGACGGCGACGAGGTCGTGCTGCACCTCCCGTCGGACGCGCACGTCGCCGTCGGCTCGACGGTCAGCATCGCCTGACGGCCGACTATCTGGCCCGAGTGGTCGCTATCCGTCGGCGTCCACGACAGAACGCGCCGGAAGTTCGAGTGCTTCCGAGGGTGTGAGGGTGGGTGCGGCGGGTGGGCGCTACGGGCGGCGCAGCCGCTCCGCGTCGGGCGTCGTGACCGGGTCCCAGCCGCGACGCGGCGGACGGTTCCCGCTGCGGTCGTCGCGCGAGCGGTAGACGATATACGGCCGGAACAGGTACTGCACCGGCGCCGAGAACACGTGCACCAGGCGGGTGAACGGCCACAGGATGAACAACACCGTCGCGCACAACGCGTGCAGCTGGAAGATGATCGGCGCCTCGGCCATCAGCTGCGGCTGCGGCTGGAAGATGATGATGCTGCGCACCCACGGGCTGATCGTCTCGCGGTAGTTGTATCCCTCGCCGAAGAGCTGGTAGCCGAACGTGGCCATGGTGCCGAGCAGCAGCGTCAGTCCGAGGAACACGTACATGACCTTGTCCATGCGCGTCGTCGCGAGGAACACCGGTCCGACGGTGCGCCGACGGTAGATCAGGATGGCGAGCCCGGCCAGTGTGAGGATGGCAGCCGCCGTCCCCAGCACCGTCGCGCCGATGTGGTACATCAGCTCGTTGATCCCGATCGCGAACAGCCACTCCTCGGGGATGAGCAGGCCGACCGCATGCCCGACGAGCACGAACAGGATGCCGAAGTGGAACATCGGGGATCCCCAGCGCAGCAACCGGTTCTCGTACGTCTGGCTCGACCTCGTCGTCCAGCCGAACTTGTCGTAGCGGTACCGCCAGATGTGGCCGACGATGAACACCGCGATCGCGATGTAGGGCAGCGCGACCCACAGCAGCATGGACCAGGCGTTCATTCGCTCTTCCTCTTCACTCGTGTGTCGTCATTCGTGCGCCGTCGTCATCGCGTGCGCTCACTGCGCGTGCGGCTCGAAGGGCGGAAGGTTGCCCAGGAAGCTCAGCCCGACCGTCTCGGTGGGCGGGCCTTCGCTGATCAGGTCCAGGTAGTGTTCGCGCGTCGCGTCGTCGATCGGCGGGAGCGACAGCGTGACGGCTCGCACGACATCTGCCCACGGGCTGGACATCTGCTCCAGCGCTGCTCGCAGAACCTCGATGCCCTCGCGGTGACTGCTGAGCAGCGCGCCGGCGATCTCCGAGTCGCTGACGGCTGAGAACTCCAGCACGGCCGGCAGATAGTCGGGAAGCTCGTCGGCGTCGAACTCCCAGCCGGCGGCCCGGTACGCCTCCAGGATCGTCACGAGCGCGGTGCCGCGCTTGCGCGTGTCACCTGTCGCGAAGTAGGTCAGGTAGAGGCTGCACTTGCGCTTGAGGTCGAACGTGGCGACGTAGTGCTGCTCCCAGGTCGAGGCCTCCGCACGGCTGGCGGATGCGGCGAGCGCGGCATCCATGAACCGGTCCAGCGGATCGCGCAGCTCGGCCGGGAGCCCGGCCACGAGGGAACGCACGGTGGCGAGCTTGCCGAACCACGCGGCGTCCGGATAGTCCAGCAGCACTGCGCCGGCTAGATGGACCCGCTGCCGCTGCTCACGGGTGAGCGACAGCGCATCGAGCCGCGCAGGTAGACGCCTGCGCGGTGTGACGCGCGCCCGCTCGCGCGGCGGACCGGATCGAATGACTCCGGCCATCACTCATCGCCGCCGGAAGAGGACTTCTGCTCGCCCTCCGGCGGGAACAGCCCGTCCGGCGAGCCGTTGCCGTCCCAGTTGAGGAGGTTGACGCGTCCGGGTGTCGACGGCCGATCCGCGCTCTGCCGGTTGGCCAGTGCGTGGAAGTTCTCGACCGCGACCGGTGTCGGATGCCCGCTGGAGGATCCGAACGGACCGGCGCCGCCCATGCCTGGGCCGCCGTCGTAGTCCAGGGAGCAGGCGAGCTCGTCGAGCTCGCGCGCCTGCTCGGCGTGCGCAGCAGGGATCACGTAGCGGTCGTTGTACTTCGCGACCGCCAGCAGCCTGTACATCTCCTCGACCTCGGTGCCGGTCATGCCGACGGCGTTCGCGATCCGCTCGTCGCGCTCGTCGTCCAGGTTGATGCCGCGCATGTACGACCGCATCGCGGCGAGCTTGCGCAGTGACTCGTCCACCGGAGTCGTGTCGCCTGCGGTGAACAGCTCTGCGAGGTACTCGATCGGGATGCGGAGCTTGTCGATCGCGGCGAAGAGCGTGCGGGCATCCTCACCGTCGTTGCCCGATCCGGTGATCACGTCCACAACGGGCGAGAGCGGCGGGATGTACCAGACCATCGGCATCGTGCGGTACTCGGGGTGCAACGGCAACGCCACCCGGTACTCCTTGATGAGCTTGTGGATCGGGCTGTTCTGGGCTGCCTCGATCCAGTCCTGCGGGATGCCGTCGCGCAGCGCCGCCTCGATCACCGCTGGATCGTGCGGGTCGAGGATGACGTCGCGCTGTGCGTCCAGCAGGTCGTGCTCGTTCTCCGTCTTGGCGGCATCCGCCACCTTGTCGACGTCGTACAAGATGAGCCCGAGGTAGCGCAGGCGCCCGACGCACGTCTCGGAGCAGACCGTCGGCAACCCCACCTCGATGCGCGGATAGCAGAGCGTGCACTTCTCCGCCTTGCCCGTCTTGTGGTTGAAGTACACCTTCTTGTACGGGCATCCGGAGACGCACATGCGCCAGCCGCGGCACTTGTCCTGGTCGACGAGCACGATGCCGTCTTCGACGCGCTTGTACATGGCGCCTGACGGGCAGCTGGCCACGCACGACGGGTTCAGGCAGTGCTCGCAGATGCGCGGCAGGTAGAACATGAACGCCTGCTCGAACTCGGCGTTCACCTGCTCGCTCATCTTCTGCAGGATCGGGTCCTGCTGCATGGTCTCGACCGAGCCGCCGAGGTCGTCGTCCCAGTTCGCCGACCAGGAGATCTTCATGTCCTGCCCGGTGAGCAGGCTCTTCGGCCGTGCCACTGGCGTCTGCTGACCCCTCGGGGAGTTCAGCAGCATGTCGTAGTCGTACGTCCACGGCTCGTAGTAGTCGTGGATCTCCGGCAGGTTCGGGTTCGAGAAGATGTGCCCGAGCTTGGCCAGCCGTCCGCCGCTGCGCAGCTTGAGGCGACCGCGCTTGGTGCGCGTCCATCCGCCCTGCCACTTGTCCTGGTCCTCATACCGCCGCGGGTAACCCAGCCCCGGACGTGTCTCCACGTTGTTGAACCACACGTACTCGACGCCGGTTCGGTTGGTCCAGGCCTGCTTGCACGTGACGGAGCAGGTGTGGCATCCGATGCACTTGTCGAGGTTCATCACCATCGACATCTGCGCCATGACCTTCATCGGTACTGCACCTCCTGGCTCCGTCGCCGGATCGTCGTCACTTCGTCGCGTTGGTTCCCGGTCGGCCCCAGATAGTTGAACGCCCACGACAGCTGGGCGTAGCCGCCGATCAGGTGGCTCGGTTTGAGCAGGATGCGCGTGAGCGAGTTGTGGATGCCGCCGCGCAGCCCGCTGGTCTCCGTGATCGGCACGTCGACCGTGCGGTCTTTCGCGTGGTACATGTACACGGTTCCCTCCGGCATGCGGTGCGACACGATCGCGCGCGCCACCACGACGCCGTTGCGGTTGTACGCCTCGATCCATTCGTTGTCGCGAACGCCGATCTTGGCCGCGTCCTCGACGCTCATCCAGATCTCCGGGCCGCCGCGGGAGAGCGAGAGCATGAAGAGGTTGTCCTGGTACTCAGAGTGGATCGACCACTTGGAGTGCGGGGTCAGGTAACGCACCGACACCTCGGCCTGGCCGTCGGCACCCGGACCGGATGCGTTGCCGACGACGCCGAGCTTCGCGTCTCCGAACAGACGATGCATGTCCAGCGGCGGACGGTACACCGGCAGGTTCTCGCCGAGCTCCTCCATCCAGTCGTGGTCGAGGTAGAAGTGCTGCCGTCCGGTGAGCGTGTGCCAGGGCTTCAGCTGCTCAACGTTGACGGCGAACGCCGTGTACCGGCGGCCGCCGTGCTCGGAGCCCGACCACTCGGGCGACGTGATGACGCTCCGGGGCTGCACCTGCACATCCGAGAACGAGATGTGCGTCCCTTCGTGCTCCTCGGCGAGGAACGCCAGCTTCTGGCCGGTCTTCGCCTCCAGCTGCCGGAATCCTTCGACCGCGAGCCGCCCGTTCGTCGTTCCGGAGAGCGCGAGGATCATCTCGCACGCCCGCTTGTCGGTGTCCAGCCGCGCGCGCCCGCTCATCGGACCGGACTCGACCACGCCGTTCAAACGCTTCAACGCTGCCACCTCAGGGCCCGGATGGTACGTGATGCCCTTGGTGACCATGCCGACGCTCTCCGTCAGCGGACCCAGCGATCCCCACTTGTCGGCGATCGCCGTGTAATCCCGCTCGACGACGACGAGCTTCGCCATCGTGACGCCGGGCTTCAGCGGAAGGTCCTCGACCGCGCCGTGCGGTGTGGCCATCTCATCCGAGGTGTCGTGCTGGAGCGGAGCCGCCACGACGTCGCGCCGCACGCCGAGGTGTGTGCGCGCCAGCTGGCTGAACCTGTCGGCCAGCACCTTGAACGTGTCGAAGTCCGTTCGGGTCTGCCAGGGCGGGTCGATGGCCGGGGTGAACGAGTGCACGAACGGATGCATGTCCGTCGACGACAGGTCGTACTTCTCGTACCAGGTGGCCGTCGGGAGCACGATGTCGCTGAACAGGGTCGTGGACGTCATCCGGAAGTCGCTCGTGACGAGCAGGTCGAGCTTGCCGATCGGGGCGTCGTCCCGCCAGCGGATGTCGCGTGGCCGGGAACCCTCACCGGCCTCGTCGACGCGGATGGCGGCATCCGTTCCGAGCAGGTGCTTCAGAAAGTACTCGTTGCCCTTGCCGGAGGACCCGAGCACGTTCGCCCGCCACATGGTCATGACGCGCGGCCAGTTCTCTGGAGCGTCGGGATCTTCGCACGCGTAGTGCAGGGATCCGTCGTTCAGGCTCTCCACGATGTAGTCGGCGACCTCTTTGCCGGCGGCTTCTGCCTCGTCGCAGAGGTCGAGGGGGTTGCGGTCGAAGGTCGGGTAGCTCGGCATCCACCCGCGCTTCACGGATTCGACAAGGCAGTCGGCAGTCGTCCGACCGTCGAAGGCGCCGCGCGCAAGCGGCGAGGCGAGCTGGTTCGCTGGCAGGCCGTCGTATCGCCACTGGTCGGTCGCCAGGTAGAAGAAGGCCGTGCCGATCGCCTGCCGCGGCGGACGGCTCCAGTCCGCCGCGCCCGCGTACTGGTTGTAACCGGTGAGCGGCCGCACCTTCTCCTGCCCGACGTAGTGCGCCCATCCGCCACCGTTGACGCCCTGGCAGCCGCACATCATGGTGAGCGCGAGGAAGGTGCGGTAGATGGTGTCGGAGTGGAACCAGTGGTTGGTCCCCGCGCCCATCAGGATCATGGAGCGCCCGCCGCTGCGCTCCGCGTTGTCCGCGAACTCACGACCGATGCGGATCGCCTGCGCCGCGGGCACCGACGTGATCCCTTCCTGCCAGCCGGGCGTTCCCGGGGTGGAGACGTCCGCGTAGTCGGACGGCCACTCCCCTGGCAGTCCGTTCCGGCCCACCCCGTAGCGGGCGAGCATGAGATCGAAGACCGTGGTGACGAGCTTGCCGGCCACCCGCCGCACCGGCACCCCGCGCGAGACGACGCCGGATCCGCCTGCGTGCTCCTGGCCGGGCTGAGGTGCGACGTCGAAGCGCGGAAGCGCGACCTCGGCTGCGCCGCCGTCCCAGTCGGCGAGATCCGCGATGGACAGCGGCGGCACGACGTCGCCGAGGTCAAGGTTCCAGCTGCCTTCGTCTTCGGGGGCGAAGCGGTGCCCGAGGGATCCGCCCGGCACGAAAGCGGCACCGTGCTGATCGAGCACGACGGGCTTGAACTCGGCACGTGCGGCGGCCGCAGCGGGCCCGCCGAGATCGGAGGCCGTGAGGAACTTGCCCGGCACCAGCCGGTCGCCGTTCCGCTCCACCGACACGAGGTAGGGCGCGTCCGTGTACCGCCGCATGTAGTCCTCGAAGCGCGGCGTGCGCTTCTGTACGAAGTG